>NZ_CP080383.1:312690-625380 GCF_019443325.1 Cryobacterium sp. PAMC25264 | reverse complement strand
TCGGCCACCAGACGCACCACCGCGAGGTCGTGCGTGATGAACAGGTAGGTCAGGCCGAGTTCGGTCTGCAGTTCGGTGAGCAGGTTCAGCACCTGGCCCTGCACGAGCACGTCGAGAGCCGACACGGCCTCGTCGAGCACGAGCACATCGGGCTTGAGGGCCAGGGCCCGCGCGATGGCGATGCGCTGACGCTGTCCACCGGACAGCTCACCCGGGTAGCGGAAGCGCGACGCCCACGGCAGCGAAACCTGCTCAAGGAGTTCCTTGACGCGAGCCTGACGTTCCTTGCTCGTGCCCACACCGTGCGCCAGAAGCGGCTCGGCAATGGTGTTGCCCACGTTGTACTGCGGGTCGAGGGAACCGTACGGGTCCTGGAAGACCGGCTGCACGCGGCGGCGGAACTTGAGCAGTTCCTTGCCCTTGAGGCCGGCCACATCCTGGCCGTCGAACTCGATCGCGCCGCTGGTGATGCTCTCCAGCTGCAGGATGAGCTTGGCGACGGTGGACTTGCCCGAACCGGACTCGCCCACGAGAGCCGTGGTGGTGCCCTTCTGGATTCCGAAGGAGACGCCGTCGACGGCGCGGAGCTCGTCGGTGCGAATTCCCTTCTTGCGGATCCGGTACACCTTGGAGATGTCCTTGACCGAGATCAGGTCCTTCACCGGGGCCGCGTTCTCCCGTTCCGCCGCACGCGCGACGAGGGCGTCGTCGAGCGAGCCGCCGCCGAAGATCTCGGCGTTGTCAGTACCGGCGTGCTTGGCCGACTGGATGCGGCGGGACGCCAGGCTCGGAGCCGCGGACACCAGTCGCTGCGTGTACGGGTGCTGCGGGTTGGCGAGGATCTCCTGGGACGGGCCGGACTCGACGACCTTGCCCTTGTACATCACCACGAGTTGCTCTGCGCGCTCGGCGGCGAGGCCGAGGTCGTGCGTGATGAACAGAACGCTGGTGCCGTAGTCGCGCGTGAGGGTGCCGAGGTGATCGAGGATCTGTCTCTGCACGGTCACGTCCAGAGCCGAGGTGGGCTCGTCCGCGATGAGTAGCTTCGGGCGGGCGGACAGGCCGATACCGATCAGAACCCGCTGGCGCATGCCGCCGGAGAACTGGTGCGGGTACTGCTTGAGCCGGTCCGCGGCGTCACTGAGACCGGCCTCCTGCAACACCTGGATGGTGCGGGCACGTGCTTCCTTGCCCTGAGCGAGGCCGTTGGCCTTGATGGCCTCCTCCACCTGGAAGCCGATGTTCCACACCGGGTTGAGGTTGGACATCGGGTCCTGGGGCACGTAGCCGATCAGGTTTCCGCGCACCGCCTGGATGTCCTTGGCGCTCAGCTTGGTGAGGTCGCGGCCTTCGAAGAGGACCTGGCCGCCGGTCACCTTTCCCGCTCCGGGGAGCAGGTCGATGATCGCCTGAGCGGTCGTGGTCTTGCCCGAACCGGACTCCCCCACGATGGCCAGGGTCTGGCCGGCGTACAGGGTGAGGTCCACGCCGCGGACGGCGGGAACGAGACCGCGCTGGGTCTGGAAACCGACCTCGAGGTCGCGGATCTGCAGCAGCGGCTGCTCGTCCTTGCCGACGTTCTCGCCGGCGGTGTCAAGAAGTGTCTGGCTCATCGAGTGGCCCTCGCCGTCGGGTCAAGCGCGTCGCGCAGGATGTCGCCGAGCATCAGGAACGCGAGAACCGTGATGGACAGGGCGGCCGCCGGGTACAAGAGCACCTGCGGGCTGGTGACAATGGAGGTCTGCGCCGTACCGATGTCGTTACCCCACGACATGACACTCGGCGGCAGTCCGATGCCCAGGAACGACAGAGTCGCCTCGGCGACGATGAACGTGCCCAGCGACACTGTGGCGATGACGATGACCGGGGCGATCGCGTTCGGGATGACGTGACGCAACAGGATGCGGAACTTCGACACCCCGAGGGCCGTGGAGGCCATCACGTAGTCGGAGTTCGACGCCGACAGCACCGCACCGCGCATGATGCGGGCGATCTGGGGCCAGGCGAAGATCGACAACACGAATGCCACGGTGACGGGAGTAGCCGCGGGAAGCACCGACATCAGCACGATTGCGCCGAGCACGGTGGGGATGGCGAAGAAGATGTCACCGATGCGCGAGACGACGGCGTCGAGCCAGCCACCGTAGTACCCCGCAAGGGCGCCCACGATGATGCCGAACAGCGTCACGATGCTGGCGGCGAGAAGGCCGACGGTGACCGAGGCCTGGGTTCCCCAAATGGTGCGCGAGTAGACGTCGCAGCCCTGGCGGTTGAACCCGAACGGGTGACCGGCAGTCGGGTCGCCGTTGCTGTTGTTCAGATCGCAGGCGCGCGGGTCGACCTGGGTGAAGATCGTGGGGAACAGGGCGACGACCACGATGAGGAGGATCATGACCGCTGAGATCCAGAAGGTGGGACGACGACGCATCGACTCCCAGGCATCCGCCCAGGTGCTGCGTGCCTTCTCGTTCTCGTCGAGGCGATCGACTGCGGCTACCGGAGTGTCTTCCAGCGCCGCGACGAAATGGGCCTGGCCAGGCTTATTTTGCATAACGAATCCTTGGGTCCAGAGCTGCGTACAGCAGGTCGACGAGCAGGTTGGCCACCACGAAGATGACAACCATGACCGCGATGAATGACACAACGGTCGTGCTCTCGCCGAGCTTGATGGCCTTGAAGACCGTGCCGCCGACTCCGTTGATGTTGAAGATTCCCTCGGTCACGATCGCGCCGACCATGAGCGAACCGAGGTCCACACCCAGGAAGGTCACGACGGGAACGAGCGAGTTGCGCAGCACGTGCACGGTCACGACCCGGCGGCGGGACAAACCCTTGGCCGTTGCGGTGCGAACAAAATCGGCATTGAGATTGTCGGCGACGCTGGCCCTGGTGAGGCGCACGATGTAGGCGAACGAGACGGATGCGAGCACGATGGCCGGCAGGACGAGTTCGCCCCACGGGGCGTCACCGCTGACCGTGGTGCGGAACCAGCCGAGTTGCACGCCGAAGACCAGCCTGAACACGAAGCCGATCACGAAGGTCGGCACGCTGATCAGCAGCAGGCTCACGACGAGGGCGCTGGCGTCGAACAGCTTGCCCTTGCGGAGGCCCGCGATGAGGCCGACGAGGATTCCGAAGAACGCCTCGAACGCGAGGGCCAGCATGGCCAGGCGGAAGGTGATGGGGAAGGCCCGACCCATGACGTCCGCAACAGCGCGGCCGGAGTACGTCGTGCCCAGGTCACCCTGGAAGAAGTTGCCGATGTACAGCAGGTACTGCACGATGAACGGCTTGTCCAGGTTGTATTGGGCCCGGATCTGCTCGATCACGCCCGGCGCTGGTGGCCGGTCGCCGTACAGAGCGGCGATGGGATCTCCAGGAAGAGAGAAGACCATGAAGTAGATCAGGAATGTCGCCCCGAAGAAGACGGGGATCATTTGGAGGATGCGCCTGCCTGTGTACCACAGCATCAGGTGAGCTCCGTGAATCTTTTATACATGAGGGTCGCAATCACTGAATGAGTCTAGTCAGTGCAATGTCCGGGGCTTGACGCCCGGACATTGCACTGCGGTGTGAACTAGGAATTAACCCTTGGTGATCTGGTAGTACAGCGGCACGGAGTCCCAGCCGAAGACAACGTCATTGACGCTCTCGGACCAGACGCCCACGACGTTGGAGTACCACAGCGGGATGGTCGGCAGGTCCTTGAGCAGGACCTCCTGAGCTTCCTGGTACTTCTTGGTTGCGTCGGCGACGGTGGACGCAGCGGCACCCTCCTTGAGCAGGGCGTCGAACTCGGGGCTGCTGTAGTCCTCGTAGTTCGAGCCGGCACCGGTCTGGTACAGCGGTGCGAGGAAGTTGTACAGCGACGGGTAGTCGGCCTGCCAGCCGGCGCGCGTGCCACCGGTCAGCTTGTCGTTCGAGCGGTCATCGAGCGCCGCGGCGAAGGTCGGGTAGGGCTTGCCGACGGCGTTGATGCCGAGGGTGTTCTTGATGCTGTTGGTCACAGCGTCGATCCAGGCCTGGTGGCCACCGTCGGAGTTGTAGGCGATGTTGAATTCGGTGTCGCCGTAGGGAGCGATCGCGTCGGCTTCCTTCCACAGCTTCACGGCTTCGTCCGGGTTGTACTCGAGGACGTCGGCACCCTTGAGGGCGTCGGAGTAGCCGTCGATGACAGGGGACGTGAAGTCGGTAGCCGGCGTGCGAGTGCCCTGGAAGATGACATCCGTGATCTGAGCGCGGTCGATCGACATCGAGATGGCTGCACGACGCAGCTTGCCCTCGTCGCCGCTCCAGTGCTCGAGGTAGTACGGCATGTTGAAGCCCTGGAAGATGGCGGCCGGCTGGTTGACCGAACGGTCACCGAACTCGTCAGCGAAGGTCTCGAATGCGGAGTCGGGAACTGCGTCCAGCACGTCGAGGTTGCCGCCCTGCACGTCCGCGTACGCGGCGTCCTGGGTGGCGTAGAAGATGATGTCCAGGCCGCCGTTGACGGGCTTGCGAACACCCGTGTAGTCGGGGTTGGTGATCAGGCTGATCTTTTCTTCGTGAACCCATGCGCCTTCTTCGGCCAGCATGTACGGGCCGTTGCCGATCGGGTTCTCACCGAATGCGGCCATGTCGTCGAATGCGACGGTCGGCAGCGGCATGAAGGCCGTGTAGCCGAGGCGCAGCGGCCAGTCGGCCTCCGGGGAGGAGAGTTCGACCGTGAAGGTGGTGTCGTCGACGACCTTGAGACCGGTCAGTTCGGCGTCGGCCGACGGGTCGTAGCCCGCGATGTCGTCGAAGAAGTAGGAGGCACCCTGGGCGTTGCTGAAGAGCGCACCGTAGTTCCAGGCGTCCACGAAGGACGAAGAGGTGACTGCTTCACCGTTGGTGAAGGTCCAGCCGTCGTTGAGCGTGACGGTCCAGTTGGTGGCGTCGTCGGACTCGATCGACTTGGCGACCTCGTTCTCGGTCGAGCCGTCACCCTTGTAGGAGACCAGCCCGGCGAAGATCGACGTGGCGATCTTGCCGCCGCCGGTTTCGGTGGTGTTGGTCGGGATCAGCGGGTTCTGCGGCTCGCTGCCGTTCGTGCTGATGATCGCGGACGAGTCACCGGTCGAGGCGGCCGGTTCGTCGTTCGAGGTCGCGCAACCGGTGAGCGCGAGGGCGCTCACCGAAATCAGCGCGAGGGCGCTCAGGCCCATACGGGATCTCTTCAAAATTCCTCCTGTGCAAAGGTGGGCGCCACTGAAGGTTCGTGACCCTAGCGGCGCGTAGTTACCAAAACCCTAGGTTTGTCTGGGTCCCGGTGCAAAACGTGGCGGCAAACGTTACACAGGAGTAACCAAAGACGCACGATTCTTGCGCAGAGGCCAAATTATGCGTCTTTTTCTGCGAATCCCACGAGGATCTCTCACGATGCTTGGGACCAAGGTCCCGGGGGCATGTGCAAGCGGTTTCAACTGGCGCCGACGGGCCCTCGATTCCGGCTCGGTATCCGCCGCCGGGGATAAGAGGCGCAAAATAGAGGGATGCCGAGCATCCCGCGTGACCCACCCGCCACCCTGATCTTCGACGGTGACTGCGGCTTCTGCACCACCGCCGTGCTCTGGCTGCAGCGCACACTCCCCCGGGTTCCAGCCACGGCACCCTTCCAGTGGACCGACCTGTCCCGATATGGGCTGGACGAGGCTCAGGCACGCTCGAGGGTCTGGTTCGTCTCCGGCGGGCGCCGGTACGGCGGGGCCGCCGCGGTCGCAGCGATCCTGCGCGGGCAACCGATTCGTGCGTTGCGGGTGCTCGGCACGTTGGCCACCCTGCCCCCGTGGTCCTGGGCGGCCGAAGCGGGATACCGTGTCGTCGCCCGCTACCGGTACCGGCTCCCGGGCGGCACCCCGGCCTGCCGACTGACGAGCGCGTCGTGAGCGCCACTCCGCCGGGCCCCGCCCCGCTGGACCCGGCGACCTCGGGCGCCACTCCCCCGGAACCCGCGACCTCGGGCGCCGTCGCACCGCTGTCACGGGTGCGGCTGCGCTGGGAGATCGTCATCGTGCTGGGGTTGTCGCTCGGCGCATCCGCCGTGTACTCGATCGTCTCGATCATCGCCAGGCTGACCGAGGAAGTGGCGTTGGGCGATCAGTCCGCCACCATCAATGGGTCACAATCCACCCGGGAATGGCTCGACTTCAGCTATCAGTTCCTCGGCATCGTCTTCACCCTTTTCCCCGTGGCGCTGGTGCTCTACCTGCTCTGGCAGCCCGGTCAGAGCGCATTCCGGCGGCTCGGGGTCGACTTCACCGAACCGCGCCGGGATCTCCTGCGCGGCGGCGGGTTGCTGCTCATCATCGGCATCCCGGGGCTCGGCCTGTACCTGGCCGGCCGCGCGCTGGGATTCACCGTGGCGGTGGTGCCGTCGCCGCTGGACACCTTCTGGTGGACCATCCCGATCCTGGTGTTCTCGGCGCTCCGCAGCGCCCTGAGCGAGGAACTCATCGTGGTGGGCTACCTGTTCACCCGGCTGCGCGAGCTGGGCTGGAGCACCTGGACCATCATCGTCTCGGCGGCGCTGCTGCGCGGCAGCTACCACCTGTACCAGGGCATCGGGCCGTTCGTGGGCAACGCCCTGATGGGTGTGGTCTTCGGCTGGTGCTACCTGCGCTGGGGCCGGGTGATGCCCCTGGTGATCGCGCACTGGGTGCTCGACATCCTCTCCTTCGTCGGCTATCCCCTCGCGGTCCTCTGGTGGCCCGCCCTGCTCACCCCCACCTCGTAGTCCCCCTCTCGCGAACCGTGAGAAAAGCCCCAAGAATCTCGGATTCTTGGGGCTTTTCTCACAGGTCGCGAGGGGTTTTTACTCGAAGGCCTCGGGCGGCGGGCAGGCGCAGACCAGGTTGCGGTCGCCGTACGCGTTGTCGACCCGGCGCACCGGCGCCCAGTACTTGTTGCGGATGAGCGTGCGCACGGGGTACACGGCCGTCTCGCGGTCGTAGGGGTGTGTCCACTCCCCCACGATGACACTCTGAGCGGTGTGCGGCGCGTTGTGCAACGGGTTGTCGTCGGCCGGCCAGGTGCCGGCGGCCACGGCATCCGCCTCGGCCTTGATGCCGATCATGGCCTCGATGAACCGGTCGATCTCACCCAGGTCTTCGCTCTCGGTGGGCTCGACCATGAGGGTGCCCGCCACCGGGAAGCTCATGGTGGGCGCGTGGAAGCCGTAGTCGACCAGGCGCTTGGCCACGTCGTCGACGGTGACCCCGGTGGCCGCGGTGAGCGGGCGGAGGTCGAGGATGCATTCGTGCGCGACCAGGCCGTTGTCGCCGGCGTAGAGCACCGGGTAGTGGTCGCTGAGCTGCTTGGCCACGTAGTTGGCCGCGAGTACGGCGGCACCGGTGGCCTGCTTGAGGCCGTCGGCACCCATCATGCGCACGTAGGCCCACGAGATGGGCAGGATGCTCGGGCTGCCGTAGGGCGCGGCCGAGACCGGGCCGCCGCCGTGCACGACGGTTTCGGTGCCCGTGGCGCCGAGCAGGTAGTGCTCGTCGTCCTGCGCGAGCGGGTGGCCGGGCAAGAACGGCGCGAGGTGCGCCTTGGCCGCGACCGGTCCGACGCCGGGGCCGCCGCCGCCGTGCGGGATGCAGAAGGTCTTGTGCAGGTTGAGGTGCGACACGTCGCCGCCGAAGTCGCCGAACCGGGCGAAGCCGAGCAGGGCGTTGAGGTTGGCGCCGTCGACGTAGACCTGGCCGCCGGCGTCGTGCACGGCGGCGCAGATCGCTCCGACCTCGTGCTCGTACACTCCGTGCGTGGACGGGTAGGTGATCATCAGCGCGGCGAGGGTGCCGGCGTGCTCGGCGATCTTGGCGCGGAGGTCGTCGAGGTCGACGTTGCCCAACTCGTCGCAGGCCACGACAACGACGCGCATACCGGCCAGCACGGCGGATGCCGCGTTGGTGCCGTGCGCGCTGGACGGGATCAGGCAGACCGTGCGGTCCACGTCGCCGTTGGCGAGGTGGAATCCGCGGATGGCCAGCAGCCCGGCGAGTTCACCCTGGCTGCCGGCGTTGGGCTGCAGCGACACGGAGTCGTAGCCGGTGACATCCGTCAGCCAGGTCTCGAGCTGACGGATGAGTTCGAGGTAGCCCTCGACGTCGGCTCGCGGTGCGAACGGGTGCAGTCCGCCGAACTCTGGCCAGGTGACGGCCTCCATCTCGGTGGCGGCGTTGAGCTTCATGGTGCAGGAGCCCAGCGGGATCATGCCGCGGTCCAGCGCGTAGTCGTAGTCGGCGAGGCGCTTGAGGTAGCGCATCATGCTCGTCTCGGAGCGGTGCGTGTTGAAGACCGCGTGGGTGAGGTACTCGCTCGTGCGGGCCAGGCCCTCGGGCAGGCCGTGCTCGATCGCGTCGAGGTCGACGTGGCCGAAGGCGTCACGGCCGCCGAAGAAGCCGACCACGGCGGTGAGATCGGCCACAGTGGTGGTCTCGTCGACCGAGATGCCGATGGTCGTCGCGTCCACCTCGTGCAGGTTGTACCCGGCTTCGGCGGCCTGCGCCACGATCTCCGCGGCACCCGTCGGCACCGACACCCGCACGGTGTCGAAGAAGCTGTCGGTGAGGACGTCGACGTCGAGGGCACGCAGGGCCGCGACGAGGGCTCCGGCACGCTCGTGAACCTCGGTGGCGATCGCCTTCAGGCCGTCGGGCCCGTGGTAAACGGCGTACATGCCGGCCATCACGGCCAGCAGCACTTGGGCGGTGCAGATGTTCGAGGTGGCCTTGTCACGACGGATGTGCTGCTCACGTACCTGCAGCGACAGCCGGAAGGCGGGGTGGCCGGCGGCGTCGACGCTCACGCCCACGAGACGACCGGGCATCTGACGCTCAAGTCCCTTGCGCACGGCCAGGTAGCCGGCGTGCGGTCCACCGAAGCCCATCGGCACGCCGAAGCGCTGGCTGGTGCCCACGGCCACGTCGGCGCCGAGCTCGCCGGGCGAGGTGATCAGGGTGAGGGCGAGCAGGTCGGCGGCCACCACGGCGAGGGCCTTGTTCTCGTGCGCGAGCGCGATCACGGCGGCGGGGTTCCAGATGCGGCCGGAGGCACCCGGGTACTGCACGAAGATACCGAAGTAGTCGCCGAGGTCCTCCGCGGTGGTGCTCTCGTCCAGGGGCAGAACGGCCAGTTCGATGCCGAGCGCGTGCGCGCGGTTACCCAGCAGCGCGTGGGTCTGGGGCAGCGCATCCGCGTCGACGATGAAGCGGTTCGACGGCGACTTCGACGCCCGGCGGGCCAGCAGCATTCCCTCGACGACCGAGGTGGACTCGTCAAGCATCGATCCGTTGGCGGTGGCCATGCCGGTGAGGTCGGCGACCATGGTCTGGAAGTTGATGATCGCCTCGAGGCGGCCCTGGCTGATCTCCGGCTGGTACGGCGTGTACGCGGTGTACCAGCTGGGGTTCTCCAGCACATTGCGCTTGATCACGGCGGGCGTGATCGTGTCGTAGTAGCCCAGTCCGATCATCGAGCGCTTGACAGTGTTCTTGTCGGCCAGTGCACGCAGTTCCTGGATGGCCTCACGCTCGGTCGCAGCGGGCGGCAGGGTGCTGTCGCCGGGCTCACGGAACTGCTCGACCTGGATCGTCGCGGGAACGGCGGCGTTCACGAGCGATTCGACGCTGGTGTGACCGAGGACGGCCAGCATGTGGGACTGCGCGTCGGCATCCGTGCCGATGTGACGCTGGGTGAAGGGCTGCGACATGTGGGGAAGGCTCTTTCCGGGGTCTGATTCGGTCGTGCGAGGTGAGGCGGGTGGCTGGGGCCTGGCTGGGCTGTTACTCGCCGATGATGGCGGAGTACTCGGCGTAGCTGAGCAGCGCCGGCAGGCTCTCGAAGGTGACCTTGATGAGCCACCCGTCGCCGAGCGGGTCGCTGTTGACGAGTTCGGGGCTGGCGACCACGGCGTCGTTGACCTCGGCGACGGTGCCGTCGATGGGGGCGAAGAGCTCGCCGACCGACTTGGTCGACTCGATCTCTCCGACGACGGTGCCGGAGGCGACGGAGCTGCCGACCTCGGGCAGCTCCACGAAGACCACGTCGCCGAGCTTGTCGGCGGCGTAGGCGGTGATGCCGACAGTGGCGGTGTCGCCGTCGACGAGCACCCATTCGTGCTCTGCGGTGTACTGGAGTTCGGTCTTGTCGGCCATGGGGGTTCCTCTCAAGGGGGTGATCACGTGGGTGGATCGGTGCTGTGGATCGGTGGTGCTGATCGGTTGTGGGGTGAAGCGCGCACGCCGGGTGACCGGAGGCCCGGGGCGGGCCCTGCGCCGTTCTGGGTTACTTGGCGCGCTTGTAGAAGGGCAGTGCGATGACGGTGGCCGGGGCGCGGGTGCCGCGTACGTCGATGAACACCTCGGTGTCGAGGCGGGCCAGCGGCGGCGCGACGTATGCCATGGCGATCGGGTAGCCGAGGGTGGGCGAGAGCGCGCCGCTGGTGATGACGCCTTCGGGTTCGGTGGCGTCGGTGCTGCGGAAGATCTCGTATCCGGCGCGGCCGGCGCGCTTACCGGCCGAGACCAGGCCGACGAGCACGTGCGCCTCGCCGGACGGGCCCTCTTCGCTGGCGGTGCGGCCGACGAAGTCGGTGGGTTTGGCCAGGTTGACCACGCGGCCGAGCCCGGCCTGGGCGGGGTAGGTGGAGGTGTTCAGCTCGTGGCCGTAGAGCGGCATCCCGGCCTCGAGGCGCAGGGTGTCGCGGCTGGCGAGCCCGGCCGGAACCAGCCCGTGCGGGGCGCCGGCGACAACGAGGGCGTCCCAGAGGGTGAGCGCGTGGGCGTTGGGCAGGTAGAGCTCGAAACCGTCTTCGCCGGTGTAGCCGGTGCGGGCCACCAGCACCGGAGCGCCAGTGAAGTCGGCGGTGATCGCGCGGTAGTAGCGAAGGCCCGTGAGGTCTCCGTCGACGCTGAGCCCCGCTGTGGCCTGCACGATGGCGAGGGCGTTGGGGCCCTGCACGGCGATGAGCGCGGTGTCGTCGCTCTCGTCGGTGACGCTCACGTCGAACCGGGCGGACCGGGCGGTGAGGGCCTCGAGAGCCTGGTCGTGGTTGCCGGCGTTGGCGACGACGAGGAACTCGGTCTCCCCGGTGCGGTAGACGACGAGGTCGTCGATGATGCCGCCGCGGGAGTTCAGCAACAGGCTGTACTTGGCCTGCATCAGGTCGATGACCGACAATTGGCCGGCCAGCGCGTGGTCGAGGAACTCGCCGGCCTGCGGGCCGCTGACCCGGATCTCGGCCATGTGCGAGAGATCGAAGAGGCCTGCAGCCTTCCGAACCGCGTGGTGTTCGGCGAGGTCGCTGGAGTAGCGCACGGGCATTTGCCAGCCGGCGAAGTCGGTGAAGCTGGCGCCGGCAGCCACGTGGGCGGCATGCAGCGGCGAGAACCGTTCGGTCGCGGCGGCGTCCGTGCCGGTCGGGCCGGTACTGGTCGAGTCGGTGCTGGTCTGGTCTGGGCTGGCCGAGGTCATGAGTTCTCCGGTTCATCGCCGGGCGCGTGCCCGGTGAGGTGCTCCGGGGCTCGTTCGAACCCCGGTGGGAACTCCCCCTCTGTCGTCAGGCCTGAGAGCTTCGCCGGGCGCGTGTGCGCTCCCGGCTTTCACCATGGGCGGGATGTGACCCGTGCCGTGCGGATCCCGCGAGGCGAGACCCGGACGCGCTGTGCACATCCGCTTTTCAGAGTGGCCCGCTCGATGCGGTACGAGTACCTGAGAGATTGTCGGGGAGGATTGCTCCTTCGGTGTTCGCTCGTCTTCTGACGTCGAACTCTCCCGCATCGATCGTGTGGCCCAGTATTCAGTTGGTTTCTACTGCTCGGCAGTCTAGCCGACCACCCCATCCGCCCGCCTATGGGTTCCGCCGCTTCGCCCCAGAGTTAACGCCCCCGTAACTTCCCCCGGCCGTCGCCCGTCCCCTCCCGCGAACTGTGACTTAAGCACCCAAAAACCCCGAATTCTGGGGCTTTCCTCACGGTTCGCGGGAGGGAGGGCGGGCTAGATGTGGAGCTTGAAACCCAGGTGGGAGGGAGCGAAGCCGAGGCGTTCGTAGAAGCGGTGGGCGTCGATGCGGGAGGCGTCCGAGGTCAGCTGAACCAGCCGGCACCCGTGAGTGCGGCCGTACTCGACGGCCCACTCGATCATCGCGCTGCCCAGGCCGTTGCCGCGCAGGCAGGAACTCACCCGGACCGCCTCGATCTGCAGCCGGGTGGAGCCGGCACGGGCCAGGCCCGGCAGCAGCGACAACTGCTCGGTGGCCACGACCCGGCCGGCGGGGTCGACCGCGACCACGAGGTGATGATCCGGCGAAGCGTCGATGGCCGTGAATGCCGCCAGGTAGGGCGCCAGATCCTCGGTGGACTCCTCGACGGCTCGCAGCTGGTCGTCGGCCAGCAGGCCGACGATGGCGGCCACATCCCCGGCGAGCGCCGGTCGCAGGGTGAACGGGCCGCCGGGAAGGTCGAAGAGCGCGTCAGTCATCCCACCAGCATGCCAGCGCACGTGGGCGTCTTGTTGGCGGCCCACGCCGGCGACGATCACAAACGGGTCGGCAGCGAGGATGCCCACCGGCCCCTGAGCCGGGCACAATGGACCGATGCAGATCGCAGCTATCACCACAGCCGACTTCGAGTCCGTCATCGCGCTCTGGGAGAGCACCGGGCTCACCCGCCCGTGGAATCCGCCGGCCGCCGACCTGGAGCGGGCGCTCGGCACCGAGTCCGCCACGGTTCTGGGGGTGTTCGCCGATGCCGAGAACGCAAACACCGACATCACGGCACCCGAGCGCCAGGGCAACACACTTCTGGGCACTGTGATGGTGGGACACGACGGCCATCGCGGCTGGATCTACTACCTGGCCGTTGCCCCCTCCGAGCAGGGCACGGGCCTGGGCCGGATGCTGATGGGCGCCGCCGAGGCCTGGCTCGTCGACCACGGCGCCGTCAAGGTGCAGCTCATGGTGCGGCAGACCAATGTGGCCGTCACCGGGTTCTACGACCGGCTCGGCTATGCGGATGCCGACGTGCGCGTACTCGCCAAACGGCTCGACTGAACGGCACCCACCCCGTGGACCTCGCCGAATACGCCTCGCACGACGCTGTGGGCCTCCGCGCCGCCATCCGCGCCGGTGCGGTGTCGGCGGCCGAGGTCGAGCGGCTTGCCCGCGATGCCGTGGACGCGGTCAACGCGGACCTGAACGCCCTGGCCCGTCCGCTGTTCGACCCGGCGCTGGCGGCCGAGGCGACCGGCCCGTTCGCGGGCGTTCCCTTCCTGATCAAGGACAGCGGCCCGTTCGCTCGCGGTGCGCAGTTCGCGCTGGGCAGTCGGAGCATCCAGGGAGTCGCGGCCGACACCGACCATGAGTTGATGGTGCGTTTCCGCGCCGCCGGACTCGTGGCTGTCGGTCAGACCACCGCGCCTGAATTCGGGTTGAACTTCGCCACCGAACCCCTGCGCACCGGCCCCACCCGCAATCCCTGGGCCCTCGAGCGTGGGGTCGGTGGCTCAAGCGGCGGCGCCGCGGCGCTCGTCGCCGCCGGTGCGGTTCCGCTGGCGCACGCCAACGACGCGGCCGGGTCGATCCGGGTGCCCGCGGCCTGCTGCGGCATCGTGGGCCTCAAACCCAGCCGCGGCCGAACTCCCAGCGGGCCGCTGGCCGGGGAGGCTGGGTTCGGGTTGATCGGCGAATTCGCGCTCACCCGCAGCATCAGGGACACCGCCCACCTGCTGGATGCCGTGGGCTCCCCCAGCATCGGCGAGAAGTACACGCTGCCCGCACCGATCGTTGCCTTCGCGAGGTCGCACCGGCAGGATCCGGGCCGTCTGCGCGTCGCCCTCGTGACGGAGGCCTGGTCGGGGGTGCCGGTGGACGCGCAGGTCGCCGCCGCGGCCACGGCCGTGGGCCGCACCCTCGAGTGGATTGGGCATGCGGTCGACGACGCCCGGCCCGGGGTCGACCCGGACGATATCGTCGAGGCCGAGATGCTGGCCGTGCTGGCCACCGGCGCCGCCCTGCTGCGTGCCCCGCGGCGGCCGGACCCAGCGCGGCTCGAGGCCGTCTCCCGCGTGGTGCTCGAGGAGACGGCCCGGGCCAGCGCCCTCGATGTGGCCGCCGCGATCGACGCCCAGCACCGGGTGACCCGGGCGATCGGACTGTTCTTCACCCGGTTCGACCTGCTGGTCACCCCGACCGTGGCCCAGCTGCCGCTGCCGCACGGCACCCTGGACTACAACGCGGCCGGCCACACCGCCCGGTCGTGGATTCGCCGCATCCTCGAGTTCGGGCCGTTCACCGCGCCCTTCAACATCTCCGGGCATCCCGCGATCAGCCTGCCGCTGGGGCAGAGCCGCGAGGGACTGCCGATCGGGGTTCAGCTCGTGGCGGCCCACGGCCGCGACGACCTGCTGCTGCAGGCCGCGGCACAGCTCGAGCAGGCGATGCCCTGGGCCGACCGACTGCCGCCGATCCACGCCGACCAGCTGTGAACGGCCGCCGGCCCCGAAGCCGGTGCGGCAGTTGCGGGCCGGCCCGTCGTAACGCTTGGAATTGCGGCGCGAGCGTGCTTCGCTGGGGACATGTCCAATCGAGGGAACACGCCCGACGAACCCGGTACACCGGACCGTTCGCCTGATACGCAGGAGCCGGCCGACCCCGGCGACCTGCCGATGTTCCCACTCGGATCGGTGCTCTTTCCCTATATGCCCCTGCAGCTGAGGGTCTTCGAGGAGCGGTACCTGATGATGCTGGCGCGCATCCTGGAATCGGAGCCGGCCGAGTTCGGCGTGGTGCTCATCGAACGCGGCCAGGAGGTGGGCGGCGGCGAGCACGCCTTCAGCACCGGAACCGTGGCCCAGGTGATCGAGCTCGTGGCTCCGGAGGGCTTCGTCGGCCTTGTGGCCCAGGGCGACCGGCGCATCGAGGTCGTCGAGTGGAGCGACGGCGCTCCGTACCCGCAAGCCGTGGTGCGTGAGCTGCCGCCCCTGGTCTGGGATGACGCCCTCAAGCCCCTGCGGGTGCTGGCCGAGCAGACCGTGCGCCGGACCCTGTCGCTGGCCAGCGAGTTCACCGACGACGCCTGGTCGGCCGATGTGGCGCTCTCCGAGGATCCGGTTGAGGCCGCCTGGCAGCTGGCCGGCATCGCCCCGGTAGGACCGCTCGACCAGGTCGACATGCTCAGGTCCACCACGATGGCGGGCCTGCTCCGGGCAATCTTCGACCACACCGAGGCGGCCGCCGACGCCTTCCGGCTGCCCGGCCCCGACGACCTCGATGCGGACGACCTCGGCCCGGACGACCCGGGCCGGAACTCCTGACCGTCGAGCCGGGCGGGCGAGCGGATGCCGGTGAGCGGCCGTTACTCGTGCATGAGCCCCTCGACCGGTGACCGCCGAGCCGCGCCGGAGGCCGGCACGATGGTGGCGATCAGCCCCGCCACGAGCGCGCCGAGCAGCACCAGCCCGAGTTGCGGCCAGGGCAGGTGCACGGTCAGCCCGAGCTTCTGTGCCTGCAGCGACACCGCGGACAGCCCCGCCCAGGCGTAGAGCACGCCGAGCCCGATACCGCATGCCGCGGCCACCACGGTGATCAGCGTCGCTTCGATGCCGAGCATCCGCCGCAACTGGCCGCGGGTGAGGCCCAGGGCGCGCAGCAGGGCTGATTCGCGGCGCCGTTCGAACACCGACAGGGCCATGGTGTTGGCGACGCCTACACAGGCGATGACGACCGCCATGGTGAGCAGGGCCAGCACAATGAGCAGCATCACATCGAGAAGCTGTTCGTAGTACGTCCGTTCCGGTGCCCCACCGCCCACGGTGAACTGATCGCTCACCGAGAGGATGTCGGTGCTCAACTGCTGCACCTGGCTGCTGGTGATCTCGTCGTTGAGGCGCAGCTGCACCTGCCGGATGACCGGAGTCGCGACCAGCCCGAGGAGGTCGGTCTTGGTGAGCGTTGCCTGTTTCCGCGGAGCGGTCTCCTCCAGCGCCACCGTCAGGTCGGCGCTGCCGGCATCCCCGCTCACCGTCACCTGGTCACCGTCGTGCAGCGCGCCCGCATCCGCCGGATTGAGCAGCAGCTGCCCGTTCTGCGGCACGACCACTGTCGAGCGGGCGACGTGCTGTGCTCGGGCCGGGTCGAGCCCCCGCGCGCCGAGGATCACCGGGGCCGCAGAACCCGCCGTGATCGTGACCCGGGCCGAATCCACCGACGTCGAGCCGGCCACGTCGGTCATGTCGGTGATACCGGATTCCTGCTCCGGGCTGAGGCCCGCCGGGTCGGCAGACTGAACGGTGAGGTCCACCGGGCGCTTGAGGTCGATCCGCTCGCCGATCGACACCCGCACCGAGGTCACCCCCACGACCATCATGGTCACCAGGGTCACCCCCACGAGCAGCGCGGCGGCCGTCGAGGCCGTGCGGGCCGGATTGCGGGTGGCGTTGAGCGCGGCGAGCCGGGCGGGCGCCGAGGTCCACCCGATGATGGCGCCGGCCGTGCGCACGATCCACGGAATGAACAGCGCGGACGCCAGCAGGATGCCCAGGAAACTCACGACCCCGGAGACCACGGCCAGGGCCAGCCCCGACCGGGTCGCTCCGAGATAGAGCCCGGCGCCACCGCCCGCAACCAGCACGATGGCGAGCGCAAAGCCGATCAGGCCCCGGCGCATACCGGCACCGGCGGACACCGACCGCAGCGCGGCGATGGGACGCACCCGGGTGGCCCGGTGTGCGGGCCCGAGCGCCGACACCAGGGTGAGCAGCACACCGACGCCGAACCCGATGGCCAACAGCGCCGGGTCGATCACAAGCTGACCCAGGTGCAGGCCGGAAGCACTGTCCCGGCTCACCTCGGCCAGCACGGTTGCCCCGGCCAGGCCGATACCCACCCCGAGCACCGACGCGCCCACTCCCAGCAGCAGCGCTTCCCCCAGCACCAACCGCCGCACCTGCCCCGCGCTGGCGCCCACACAGCGCAACAGCGCCAGTTCCCGGGTGCGCTGGCTGACCAGCACCTGGAAGGTGTTGGCGATCACGATGGCGGCGACGAACAGGGCGATGGTCGCGAACGCCAACAGGATGCTGGTGAGCACGGTGGCACTGCCGGACAGCTGAGCGGTCTGATCGCCCACGGCCTCGGCCCGCGTCTGCACCACGACGCCCGATGCCCCGGCGACGGCCGTGCTCACGGCGGCGGCGAGCGCGTCGGCATCCGCGGCGGTGTCGGTGCCGGGCACGCCGGCCACAAGGATCGAGGTGGACAGCGCGAAAAGGGCCGGGTCGGCGAGGGCCTCGGCCGGCATCAGGAGAGTGGGCGCGCCGGTGTCGACGCCGGCGACCTGCGGCGCGGTGATGCCGACGACCGTCACGGTGCTGGCGCTCACGCCGGAGCCGACCGCGGCCACCGTGACGGTATCGCCCTCGCTCAGCCCGATCGACTCAGCAGCGGGCTGGTCGAGAGTCGCTTCGGTGACGCTCTGCGGCCAGCGCCCCGAGGCCAGGGTCTGCCAGCGCACCGAATCGTCGAGCACCACGCTGAGCTGCGCCACGCTCCGGGTCTCACCGAACCTCAGGTCCACATAGGCCAACCGGTCCACATCGGCGCCGGCCACGCCCGGCACGGCCTGCACGGCGGGCAGCAGGTCGAGGAGCACATCGGTGGAGTGCCGTGGGTCGGAGGTGGCCACCATCGTCGCCTCCGGCGTGACCGAGACCTCGGCCTTGGCCATGCTCGCCGCGAGGGAGTCGGCGGTGGTTCGGGTGAAGGTGGCCGACAGGGTGAGAGTCGCCACGACGAACCCCACCGACAGCGCCACCGCCAGCCCGGTGGCGAGCAATCGTGCCAGCGTGGCCCGCAGTCCGGAGAGGAGGACCCGAATCACGCCAGCGACCGGTCGTGCGCCGGGCGGGCGCCGTGCAGCGCGGCGAGCACCGAGTCGACCGTAGGGTCGTGAAGTTCACCGGAGATGCGGCCGTCCGCGAGGAACACGACCCGGTCGGACCAGGAAGCCGCGACGGCATCGTGGGTGACCATGATGACGGTCTGGCCCCACTGTTGAACGCTGGTGCGCAGCAGCGCGAGCACCTCGGCGCCGGCCACCGAATCGAGGTTGCCCGTCGGTTCGTCAGCGAAGATCACGGCCGGCCGGCCGAGCAGTGCCCGCGCCACGGCCACGCGTTGCTGCTGGCCGCCGGAGAGTTCGTGCGGGCGGTGCTTCAGCCGACCGGTCAGCCCGAGGGTCTGCACGACCTCATCGAACCAGGTCCGGTCCACCCGGCGCCGGGCCAAGGCGAGGGGCAGCACGATGTTCTGCCGGGCGGTCAGAGTGGGAACGAGGTTGTAGGCCTGGAAGACGAACCCGATCTTGTCCCGGCGCAGCCGGGTGAGGCCCCGGTCCCGCAGCCCGGTGATCGGTGTGCCGTCGATCCAGACCGTGCCTCCGGTCACGGAGTCCAGTCCGGCCAGGCACTGCATCAGGGTGGACTTGCCCGACCCCGACGGCCCCATCACCGCGGCGAACTGCCCACGCGGGAACACCACCGACACCCCGTCGAGAGCGGCGACGGCCGACTCGCCGCGGCCGTAGCTCTTGCGCAAGTCCTGTGCCACGACGGCATGCTCCGCCGTACCCGGTGCCTGGCCGTTCGCTCCCGCGGGTCCGCTGTGAGAGTCGGTCATGGCTGGTTCCCCCTGCGCGTGAAATCGATGCTCGGGCGAGTGCTTCCGGTGACACCGGATGCGCGGCCGCGCGTTCACCGGCACGCCATCAGGCCGGGAACGGTTTGTCGGCCGGTACTGCGCCCACAGGCCCGGATGGGCGGCATCACGCTGCCCCGTCCACAATGCCCCCCGTTTGCGTTACACCCTACGCCTTGGTTCCGGCCCGGAAGTAACACCGCCCGACCGTATGGATGCGCCGGAGCTCCCCCCGGACCGCGCATCCCAGTGGTTCAGCCGTTCGTGATGCCGCAGGCAGGCGATCGGAGAATCCTTGCCGCCGACGCTGGGGCGGCGAGTCTTTTCGCTGCAGCATTCAGGCATGCCACCTTCGTCGCCCACCCCCACACCCGAGTCAGCCCAACCGACGCCGGGCCTGCCCATTCCCCGGCACGACAGGTTCGCGAACGGCTCGATCACGGCCAGCGGGTTCGAACTGGACGGCAGGCTGCACGGTCATGAAGGGTGGTTCCGGCTCGACGGATGCGCTCGGGCCGGCTCGCGCCCGCACCCTCGCACTGGGCGGCAGCCCCGGCGGATGCGGCGCTATGCCGCGGCCTATCTGACCCTGGGCGCGGCGCTGCTCGGCGGTAGCTGACGGCCTGGCGGTGCTCACGCAGGCCCGGTTGCCGCTCCTGGCCGCGGACCTAATCCGACGTGCTCCTGTATCTGGGCGGCTTCCAGGTACAACGCCGCGTGGTCCCCACCACCCGCCGGCCCCACCGACCCGGGACGTGGTCCCCGTGCGGACATCTGCACCCGGTGCGCCGGGACCAATTGCCCGCATCAGGACCAGTTGACCGGCCTCGAGCGCTGCTCGAGCGCTACCGCCAGCTGCCGAGGATCAGGCCCATGATGGTGAGGTTCACGACGTCGCTGCCCACCTCGATCGCCCAGACCCGGAATCCGTGCCCGGCGAAGAGCCGGTGCGACAACGAGGACGCGGCCGCAAGACCGACGCCGAGAAGCAGCCCGGTGAGGCCGCCCTGCAGGGTGCCGAAGCCGGGGTCTGCCGCGGCCACGAAGTAGATGACGGAGGCGACGGCCGTCGCCTCCACGAGGGCTGCGACGAAGGTCGACCCGAACAGCACCACCATGTTGCCGGTGCCAGGTTCCTCTCCGGGCCCCTTGCCCATGAGCTTCCACCACAGCGGGAAGAAGGTCTTGGGGCCGAACCAGACGGCGCCGGCCACGAAAGCGGCCAGCGTGGCGACCAGGATGGCCAGCCAGTTGAGTTCGGCAAGAAACATGGTCTCGTCCCCTTTGGACTATCGGGGCACCGAGTGGCACCGGGACTCGACTCTAGCGACCCGACCGAGTCCCCGGCCAGAGAACGATCGCATTCCTCCGAGCCGTACTCTCAGCCGGCATTGAGCGCGGCCACCAGCGCGACGACCGCTGGCTCGAGCGCTGACAGCTCTCCGGCACCAGAAACCTGAAGCCAGTTCGCGCCATCGAACACGTTGAGAACCTCGGCGACGCCCGTCACCTCCTCGTCCATCGGCACCCGAACGGCCAGGTCCACCCCGGCCAGGTCCACAACTGTGGCGCCCGGCACAACCAGCACCTGGGTCTGCGCCCAGGCTCCGCCAGGCAGGGCCTCGCTGGTGAAGCCGCTCACTTCCCCTGACGGGGTGTCCCCGTCGTGGTACCAGCTGCACCCGAAGAACCCCGTTGCAGCGAGCGCGGCACCGTTTCCCGCGGCCCGCTGCCCACCCGAAGAGTCCGCGTCGTCCACACGCAGACCGGGGCTGTCGAGGAGGTCGGGCAGACCGGCCCGAGCCGACAGATCCGCGCATCCGGTGGCCGTCCACACCCGTGCGGTCGCACTCGGCCCAACGGGTCGCGGGGCCGGCAGCGCCCGGATGATGTCGCCCACCGCGGCTACCGCGGCGCGGGCGTCCTCCTCGTCGGCGCCGGCCGCCATGGCGGCGACACCGCTCAGCCAGACCGAACCCGAGCTGACGCTGAAGGAACACGTGCTGGCGAGTGCGCCGCTGGCGTCGAACGACGCCTCGGAGCACTCGACGGCGTCAGGGGTCGTCTCGACGGCATCGGACCCGACCATCACCGTGGTGAGGGAGGCTCCGGTCACGCCGGTCACTCCGGCGGGCTCCGCCCAGCGGCACTGGATTCCGCCGATCGTGGTCACGGCGTTTGCGCTGGGTTCGTCCACGAACCCCGTCTGCGCCGACACCACCGTGCCGAGCAGGGCGCTCACCGCGTCGTCAGTGGCCAGTGCCGAGCAGTCGCCGTCCAGCAGCTGGGCGGGGGCCGCTGGAGCCGCCGGCGTGAGATTGACAGTGGCCGGTGGCGTCGCGCTCTCGGACACTGGCGGGGCCGGCGAGGCGGGTGCGCAGCCGGACAGGAGGAGGGCAGTGACGGTCAGGAGGCTGACAGCGAGGAGAGGATTGCCCGGTCGACGAGGTGTTCTCATGACGCGAACGCTAGCAGTGCACTGGTGCCGACTGTGGCTCCAATCTGAAAACGCTTAGAGCACCAGCGCGAGCACGATCTGCAGCACGACTATCACGAGGGTGGCGCCGGCCAGGGCCAGGGCGGCCAGCGTGAGGCGGCGGCCCCGGGCTCCCGCGGGGATGACGCGGTAGGCCTGCAGAGTGAAGAGCAGCCCGACGGCCGCCACCAGCAGAGCGGGAAGCGGGAAGACAAGGGACACGACCAGGCCGAGCAACGCCACCCAGAAGCCGGGAACCCGGCCGGGCGCCTTGGTCCAGTCCGATCGCGGCGCACCCAGTGCGAGGAGGTTGTTGCCCTCCATCTTGGCTCGAGGATCGGTCACTGTGCTGCTCCTTTGAGGGCCCGTTGGACCGGTTCGGCCGCGACCACTCTTCTGTCCCATTCTCGTGCATTCCCCGGCCCGGGCCGTGGCTCCCCAGGGCACGGTCGGGTAACGGCGGGCGTCGCTGCGGCGGCCTACCGGCCGACCGTGACGTTCCGGCGACCGGCGGATGCCTCCCGCTCGAGCGGGGTGACCGTCGACAGCGGCACGTTGAGGAAGTCGACCAGCGGGGCCAACGCCTGGAACCGCTCGGTGACGGCGTCGACGAAATCGTCGCCGAGGGCGGCGTCCCCGGGGAGCCGCGAGATCAGCGCCCAGCTGCGTACCCGTAGCAGGTCGGCCGCGGGGTGCTCGGCCGGGAAACCCTGGGGCGCCCGGAGGAGCGGGCGCCCGTCCAGCGGCTCGGCCAACCGGGTCACCGGGTCGGCGGCGAGCAGCTGGCGCAGTTCGTCGTGGTGATCGAGGAGATACTCGCGGATGGCCCGGAGCTGGGGCGAACCGGGCGACCAGGCGCCGGCGGCCACCATCACCCCGTGCACACCCACCTGCAGGAAGAACCCGGCTCCCCCGGTCTTCTCCAGACCCTGCCGCGGCCAGTTGGCCGCGAGGTGGGTCTTGTACGGCGTCTTGTCGTTGGAAAACCGCACATCGCGGTAGATCCGCAGCATGGCCTTGGGCGCGCGTCTGAGGTGCTCGGGCGCGAAGGTTTCCAACCGGGCGTTGATCGCCTCGATGACCTCGAGCATCCGCGCCTTGAGTTCGAGTTCGTAAGTGGGTTTGTGCTCTTCGAACCACTCACGGTTGTTGCGGTGCTCGAGTTCCTCGAGGAAGTCGAAGGTCTGCTCGCTGAAATGGGGGCCCACCCGTACGCTCTCTTTCTGTCCCGCGCTCGTCGTCGCGTGTATCCATTCTCCCGCGACTGCCCTGCGGCGGCTCAGTGGCCTCCGAGCATCGTGGTGCGAACGCGGCCGTGCTCAGCCCGGCCTAGGGCGCCGACCACGGGCACCGGCCGCACCGCTACGTCGCGGCGGACTCCTTGGCCGCAGCCTTCGCTGCCCGCTTGCTCTCGCGCACCTTGGCGAGAGATTCCTGGTCGACGATGTCGGCCACCGACCGCAGCGAACCCTCCTCGCCGTAGGGGGCGGAGGCCTCCCGCCAGCCCGCGGCCTCGGCCCCGAGCCGTTTGCCCAGCAGGGCCAGGAAGATCTTGGCCTTCTGCTCGCCGAAGCCAGGCAGCGCCTTCAGCCGGCGCAGTACCTCGGCGCCGTCCGGGGCGGTGCCGGCGTCATTCGGGGCGGACCAGATCGCGGCAGCATCGCCGTGCCAGTCCTCGGCGACCACCGCGGCCAGGTTCTGCACCCGGCCTGCCATAGAACCGGGGAACCGATGCACCGCGGGAGTCTGCCTGAAAACCTCGACGAACTCGGTGGGGTCATACCGCGCGATGACCGCCGGATCGAGGGTGCCCAGCCGGTCGCGGATCTTCGCCGGCCCGGCGAAGGCGGTCTCCATGGGGATCTGCTGGTCGAGCAGCATGCCGACGAGGAGCGCGAACGGGTCGTCGCTGAGCAGGGAGTCTGCGGCGGTATCGCCGGTGAGGTGCAGCGTCATCGGCCCATTCTCGCACCGCCGGCCCTCCCCCGCTGGCTCGCCATCGCGCTACTGTGCCCGCAACGGACATCTGCACCCGGCACACCGGGCGCAGAAGTCCGGAACGGGAACAGTTGAGCGCCGGTGACCCGGCTAGCGGGTGACCGGCGAGGGAGGAGGACCATCATGTTCGATGTGCCTGCGGGCAGCGTGATGCGCAGCTGGACCGGCTGGATCCGGCCGGAGGACCGTGGCGCGTACACCGCGTACCTCGAGCGCACCGGGCTGGCCGACTACCGGTCCACCCACGGCAACCTCGGTGCCGCGACGGTCTTCCGCGACCTGCCGGACGGCCGCTGCGAGGTGCGCACCATCTCGTTCTGGCGCACCCACGCCGACATCGTCTCTTTCGCCGGCGAGGACATCGAGATGGCAGTGTTCTACCCGGCCGACGACCAGTTCCTGATCGACCGGGAGCTCACCGTGGCGCACTTCGACGTGGCCTGACATTCCGCATCCCCCTCCCCTTTTCACCCGTCCGGGCCGATCATGGCGGTATGGATGCCGTCGATGCCCTCTCCGAGATCGCCTTCTGGCTGGAGCGCGACCTGGCCCCCACCTTCAAGGTGCAGGCCTTTCGCCGGGCCGCCACGCTTATTGCGGGCCTGGACGCCGACGAGCTGGCCGACCGGGTGCACGACGGCAGGTTGCGGGCGATGACAGGCATCGGCGGTCGCACGGCCGAGGTGATCGGCCAGTCGCTGTATGGTCTGCCCGACTACCTCGACAACCTCCGGCAGCAGGGGCGGCAGCCGCTCGCGGCCGGCGGCCACGATCTGCTCGCAACGTTGCGGGGCGACCTGCACAGCCACAGCGAGTGGTCCGACGGCACAACTCCCATCTATCTCATGGTGGCCACGGCGCGGATGCTCGGCCGCGACTACCTGGCGCTGACCGACCACTCTCCCTCCCTCACCGTGGCGCAGGGGCTCAGCGCCGACCGGCTGCGGGAACAGCTCGACGTGGTCGCCGCGATAAACGATGCGGCCGACGACGACTTCCGGCTGCTTGCCGGCATCGAGGTCGACATCCTCGAGGACGGCCGGCTCGACCAGACCCCCGAGCTGCTGGAACGGCTCGATGTGGTCGTCGCCAGTGTGCACTCCAAGCTGCGCGAAGACTCGATCGCCATGACCAGACGGATGCTGGCCGGCATCCGCGACTCGCACACGAACGTGCTCGGCCACTGCACCGGGCGCCTGGTCTCCGGTTCTCGCGGCACCCGCTCACCGTCTGCCTTCGACGCCGCACGGGTGTTCGCCGCCTGCGCAGAGTACGACGTCGCCGTGGAGATCAACTCCCGGCCGGAACGACAGGACCCACCCGACGACCTGATCAGGCTGGCGATCGAAGCCGGCTGCCTGTTCAGCATCGACACGGACGCGCACGCCCCCGGCCACCTCGATTTCCTCTCCTACGGCGCCGAGCGGGCCGCTGCCGCGGGCGTGCCACCCGACCGCATCGTGACCACCTGGCCCCTCGACAGGCTGCTGGACTGGTCGCGCGCGGGCCGGTGAGCCTCCGCCGCCACGCCCGGGCAGACCGGCCCCTGCACCCGGTCAGGATGCTTCGATAGGTTGGATTCCGGCCACATCGGCTGCCCCGGCAACTCACGAGGAGCTCCATGCCCATCACCGTCACAGGCGCGATCGCCCGCTCGAAGGGGGCTCCAGTGGAGCTCACCGACATCGTCATCCCCGACCCGGGCCCGGAGAGGTCGTCGTCGACATCGAGACCTGCGGTGTCTGCCACACCGACTTCCACTACAAGGAGGGCGGAATCAACGATGACTTCCCGTTCCTGCTCGGCCACGAGGCCGCCGGCCGGGTCAGCGTGATCGGTGAGGGCGTCACCCATGTGGCCGTCGGCGACTTCGTCGTGCTCAACTGGCGGGCCGTCTGCGGCGAGTGCCGTGCCTGCACCCGCGCCGAGCCCTGGTACTGCTTCAACACCTTCAACGCGACTCAGAAGATGACCCTGGTCGACGGCACCGAGCTCAGCCCGGCTTTGGGCATCGGCGCGTTCGCCGAGAAGACCCTCGTGCACGAACGCCAGTGCACGAAGGTTAACCCGGATGCCGACCCGGCCGCGGTCGGGCTGCTCGGCTGCGGCATCATGGCCGGCATCGGCGCCGCCATGAACACCGGCAACGTCTCGCCCGGCAACTCGGTGGCCGTGATCGGCTGCGGCGGTGTCGGCGACGCCGCGGTGGTCGGCTCCAAGCTGGCCGGAGCCTCCCGGATCATCGCCATCGACCGGGACCCCAAGAAGCTGGCCCAGGCCACCGATTTCGGCGCCACGCACACCATCGACTCCTCGAAGCTCGACGAAGACGGCGTCGTCGCGGCCGTTCAGGCGCTCACCGGCGGCTACGGGGCCGACGTCGTCATCGACGCGGTCGGCCGCCCGGAGACCTGGCGGCAGGCGTTCTACGCCCGCGACCTGGCCGGCACCGTGGTGCTCGTCGGCGTGCCGACCCCCGAGATGATGCTCGAGATCCCGCTGCTGGATGTCTTCGGCCGTGGCGGTTCGCTCAAGAGCTCGTGGTACGGCGACTGCCTGCCCGAGCGGGACTTCCCGATGCTCACCGAGCTCTACCTGCAGGGTCGCCTGCCGCTGGCGGAGTTCGTGAGCGAACGCATCCGGATCGACGAGATCGAGGCGGCGTTCACCAAGATGGCCTCGGGCGATGTACTGCGTTCGGTGGTGGTGCTCTGATGGGTGCGCGCATCGAACACCTCGTCACCGAAGGTACTTTCGACCTGGACGGCGGCAGCTGGGCGCTGGAGAACAACGTCTGGATCGTCGGCGACGACACCGAGTGCGTCGTCATCGACGCCGCCCACGACCCTGTCGCGATTCTCGCGGCCGTCGGCGAGCGCCGCCTGCTCGGCATTCTGAGCACCCACGCGCATAACGACCACATCGGCGCCGCCCTGCCCGTCTCGGCGGCGACGGATGCGCCGGTTTACCTGCACCCCGACGACCGGATGCTCTGGGACGTCGTGTACCCGGATGCGGCACCGCAGCGGGAGCTGGCGGAGGGGCAGCGTATCGCCGTCGCCGGGATCGAACTGCAGGTTATCCATACCCCGGGGCACTCCCCCGGCTCGGTCTGCCTGTACGCGCCCGCCTTCGGCACCCTGTTCAGCGGCGACACGCTGTTCCACGGCGGGCCGGGCGCCACCGGACGCTCGTACAGCGACTTCCCCACCATCATCGAGTCGATCACGGGCAAGCTGCTCACCCTGCCGGCCGACACCGTCGTCAACACCGGGCACGGCGAGTCCACCACGATCGGCGCCGAGGCCCCCGACCTGCCGGATTGGCTCGCCCGCGGGCACTGATCGCGCACGAGCCCGACATCCGCTCACTGACTTGCCAGTTGGGGCCCTCTGACGGCCCGCCAAACGGCCTCAACTGGCATTTCACAACCGTACGTCGCCGCGAGATGGCAGTTGGCGCCCATTGGCGGACGCGGAAGGGGCCTCAACTGGCAAATCACTGATCGGCGAGGGGTGGCGCGCGGCTACTCCGGCTCGCGCGGTTCCGGGCGGCCGCCCTCGGACTCCCGGGCGCGGTGCCCGTAGTACAGGCCGGCGGTCACCGCCCGGTACGACGCCGTCACCATCTCCTCGAGCACGGCGAGGTCCGCCTTCGCGAGGTCGGTGATGTACAGGCATCCCACACCGGTCTTGTGCGGGCCGAGCCGGGCGAGTTCCCCGGCATAGGCGCCCAGCCCGTCGGGAAAGTAGATCGACATCGACGCCTTGCGCGGCGAGAAGCCGGCCGATGCGGCGTCGCCCTCGCGTCCGCTGTCATACCTGTAGTGGTACCGGCCGAACCCGATGATCGACCCGGGCCACAGCCGAGACGGCTCAGTGGTGATCCGCCCGAACATCCCCAGCAGTGTCTCCGCGTCCCGCCGCCGGGTCGCGCCGGTCACGGTGTCGAGATGGGCGCGCACCACGTCATCCGCCGCCGTGTCGGCCCTGTCGTCTTGTGAGCTCATGCCCCCACGGTAATCCGCTCAGCGGCGGATGCGCACGTCAGCGTGCGCGTCGTACCGGTAGCCCGTGCCGCGGTCGGTGCGCAGGATGTCGCCGTAGCCGCCGAGCTTCACGCGCAGGCGTTGGATGTGCACGTCGATGGTGCGCGGGCTGGTGACCCGCGACCAGGTGCGCTGGGCATCGATCAGTTCGGCCCGGCCCACCGTGACGCCCGGGCGCAGCACCAGGTAACAGAGGAACCTGAACTCACGGTAGCTGAGTTGCACGGGTAGTCCGTCGACGAGCAGCAGTTGGCGGCCCACGTCGATACGGACGCCTTTGTGAGCAGCCGCGCCGCCGGAAGCGGCGCCGGGGCCGGTTCCCGGTTCCTGTTCGACGTGCACCTGGGCATCCGGAGCCAGCCGTGCCACGACGTCGGTCAGCGCTGCGGCGAGCGCCTCCCGGGGCGCGGCGTCGCCGTCGAGGCGCACGAAGAAACCGAAGCCGCGCACCTCGTCCCCGTCGTGATCTGCGCCTGCCGAGCCCCCTGCCCAGTCCATGTCACACCCGAGATGTGGTCTCGAGCAGGGCGGACGCGTCGAGGTTCTGCCCGTTGCGGTAGCGGGTCGCCACGTGCGGGGGCTGCAGCCGGGCCGAGCTACCGAAGATGCGTTCCCGCAGGGACTCCCCGTCGACATATGCCTCCCGCAGCCGGCCACGGCGGCGGAGCTCCGGGACCACCAGTTCGATGAAGTCCTGCGCAGTTCCGAAGGAGTGGTACTGACGCAGGTTGATGCCGTCGATGCCGATGTCGTCCAGCCAGCTCTCGATGGCATCGGCCACGACGGTGGGCGTGCCCACCACGAAGAACTGCTCGTCCCAGGAGGTCGCTATCACGTCGAGGAACTCCCCCACCGTCTGCTCCTGGGGCAGGTAGGCCGCTCCGGGGGCATCCGACTTGCCCTCGCGGACCAGGGCCTCACGCACTGTGATGTCGCGCGGGTGGGCCGTGGGGTCGAAGGGCAGCGACGCATGAGCGAGCCGTCCCTCCACGCTGGCCAGCTCCCGGTAGACCCGCAGCTTCTCGGCCGCCTCCTCCTCGGTGCGCCCCACCACCACACCGGCCTGCACGATGAACTTGATGTCGCCGGCCGCGCGGCCCTGCTCGACGGCCGAATCCCGCATCGACTGGATGCCCGCCAGCACTCCGGCGGGTGTGGGCCCGCCCGTGAAGACCACCTCGGCGTGCTTCCCGGCGAAGGCGGTGCCGGCCTTCGACGCCGTGGCCTGGAAAAGCACCGGGGTGCGCTGCAACGACGGCTCGGAGAGGTGCGGCCCGGCCACCGAGAAGTGCTCGCCGACATGGTTGATGTAGCGCACCTTCGCCGGGTCGGTGTAGACGAGGTTCTCGGCATCCGCCACCACGGCGTCGTCGTCCCAGGATCCTTCCCAGAGCTTGTAGAGCACGTCGAGGTACTCGTCGGCGATCTCATAGCGGTGGTCGTGCGCGATCTGGTCGGCGTGGCCGAAGTTGCGCGCGGCGTTGGGCAGATAGGAGGTGACGATGTTCCACCCCACCCGCCCCTTGGTGAGGTGGTCGAGGGTGCTCATCCGGCGGGCGAACGCGAACGGCGGCTCGTAGCTGGTGGAGAAGGTGACCCCGAAGCCGAGGTGCTTGGTGACCGCCGCCATCGCGGGTATCACCAGCAGCGGGTCGTTGCTCGGGATCTGCAGTCCCTCCCGCAGCGCCGTCTCCGGGCCGTCCCGGAACACGTCGTAGGCGCCGATGACGTCGGCGAGGAACACTGCGTCGAAGCCGCCGGCCTCCAGCAGCTGCGCCAGCTCGATCCAGTAGTCGATGTCGTTGAACCGCTGCCGGTTGTTGCCGGGCAGCTGCCACAGTCCGTGGGTGATGTGGCTGACGCAGTTCATCTCGAAGAGGTTGAGGATGAGCCGTTTGGGTGGGTGGGCGGGGTTCTGGCTCATGGGGTCCTCCTGGGGTGATCGGGCAGCGAGCTGATGAGTTCACGGGTGTACAGATGCGAGGGCCGGTTGAAGATGTCGTCCGGGTTGCCGCGTTCGACGACGACGCCGTCTTTCATGACGAGCACCTGGTCGCTGAGGTGGTTGATGACGCCGAGGTCGTGCGAGATGAAGAGGTAGCTCAGCCCGCGTTGTTTCTGCAGGTCCACCAGCAGGTCGAGGATCTGCGCCTGGATCGACACGTCGAGCGCCGACACGGCCTCGTCGAGCACGATCACCGACGGATTCGGGGCGAGCGCCCTGGCGATGGCGATGCGCTGGCGTTGGCCGCCGGAGAGGTTCAGTGGAAAGCGCTGCAGGATCTCCTGCGGCAGGCCCACCTGGCGGGCGAGCTCGACGACCCGGGCCTTTTTCTCGGCCGGCGAGAGGCCGGCGGCGTCGGTGAGGCTGTCGAGGAGGATCCGCTCCGCGTTCCAGCGCGGGTCGAACGAGCTCAGCGGGTCCTGGTAGACCACCGAGATCTCCCGGCGCAGCGCCCGGCGGCGGGGCTCGGGCAGGCTCGACCAGTCCTGGCCGAGCAGGGTGACGGTGCCGGAGTCCAGCGACGACAGCGCCAGCGCGAGCCGGGCGGTGGTGCTCTTGCCCGAGCCGGACTCCCCCACGATGCCGAGGGTGCTGCCCCGCTCCAGGCTGAACGAGACGTGGTCGACGGCCGTGGTGACCGTGCCGTCCGGAGTGGTGAATCGCTTGACCAGGTCCACCGCCTGCAGCACCGGCCCGCTGGAGCCGCCGGGCTCGGGAGCGAGCGCGGTGACAGCCACAGGTGCGTGCGTCTGCGGGCCCAGGCGCTTGCCACGGGTCGCCTCGCTGGGCACCGCGTTGATGAGGCTGCGGGTGTACTCGTGCCGCGGATCGTTGAGCACCTGGTCGGCGCTGCCGCTCTCCACGACCCGGCCGCCCTTCATCACCAGGATGTGGTCGGCCAGGTGCGCCACCACCGAGAGGTCGTGGCTGATCAGGATCACCGATACCCCACGTTCCTTGGTCTCGGCCAGCAGCGCGAGCACCTGCGCCTGCACCGTCACGTCGAGGGCCGTGGTGGGCTCGTCGGCGATGATGATCTCCGGGTCAAGAGCCAGGGCGGAGGCGATCAGCGCCCGCTGCCGCAGGCCCCCGGAGAGTTCGTCCGGGCGTTGCCGGGCCCGGTTCTCCGGCGAGGGAACCCCCACCGCGCGCAGCAGGTCGACGACCTTCGCGGCCCGCTGCCGCCGGGTGCCCCAGCGGTGCAGCGCGAGGGCCTCGGCGATCTCCTTGCCCACCGGGCGCAGCGGGTCGAGCGAGACGAGGGCGTCCTGCAGGATGAAGCCGATGCGCCGGCCGCGGATCTGCCGCCACTGCCGGTTGGTCGTGGCACGCAGGTCGTCGCCGTCGAGCAGGATCGACTGGGCGTCGACGACCGAGTTCTTGCCGGTCAGCCCCACGATGCTGCGCGCGGTGACGCTCTTGCCTGAGCCGGACTCGCCCACGATGGCCACGCACTGCCCCGGTTCGAGGCTGAAGCTCACGTCGTGCACCACCTGGTGCAGGATGCCGTTCCGCCGGAAACCGACGGAGAGGTTGGCGACGCTGAGACGCCCGCGTTTCGGCGGCGGGGCATCCGCCCTTGGCGTTGGGGTGCGCGCGGCCGGGGCCTGCGCGCTGTCGATCGTGGAGGTCATTTCTCGCCTTTCTCCAAGGTGTTCTGAATGTGCTTGCCGAGGGTGGTGGCCGCGAGGGCCAGGGCGACGATCACAAGGCCGGGAATGACGGTGAGCCACCAGGCCTGGGTGATGTAGACCCGGCCGGCGTCGAGCAGCGCGCCCCATTCCGGCGAGGGCGGGGCGACGCCGAGCCCGAGGAACGACAGGCTGGATGCCCAGACGATCGACTGGCCGACCGACAGGGCGATGATCGCCACGAGCGGCCGGACGGCGTTGGGCACGATGTGCTGCCGCAGGATGCGGCCGTCGCTGTGGCCGAGGGCCACGGCCGCTTCGACGTACCCGCTGGTCTTGGCCGAGAGGATCTGGCCTCGGATGATGCGGGCGTAGCCGGGGGCGCTGCCCACTCCCACCGCGAACACCTGCGACAGCGCCGACGGGCCCGTGATGGCCACCAGCAGCAGCGCGAACAGCAGGGTCGGGAAGGCCAGGAGCACCTCGATCACCCGGTTCACGGTTCCGGCGGTGAACCGGCTGCCGAGCGCTGCCAGCGCTCCGAGGACCAGCGCGAGGGTGAGGCTCACTGCGGTGGCCCCGAGCCCGATCACCAGCGATTCCCGGGTGCCGTAGACCACGCGGCTGAAGAGGTCGCGGCCGGCCTCGTCGGTGCCGAACCAGTACTCCGGCGACGGCGCGTGCAGCGCGTCCGCCAAGTTGAGCGCATAGGGGTCGTGGGTGGCCAGCAGACCCGGCGCGACCATTGCGGTGGCGAAGAGCAGCAGGGCGCCGCTGGCGACGACCAGGCCCGCCGGCGGGGCGGCGCGTCTCCGGGCCCGCGGGGTCTGAACGACTGCGGTGGGCGGGGTCTGGCGTTCGATGGCGCTCATGCGCTCTTCAATCTGGGGTCGACGAGGGTGTACGCCACGTCGACCAGCAGGTTGGCCACGACGTACAGTGCCGCGATGAGGATGACGATGCCGGTGACAACGGGCAGGTCCTGGGAGTTGACGGCGCCGACGAGCACCTTGCCGATGCCGGGACGGGAGAACACGGTCTCCACGACCACGGCGCCGGAGATCGTGGCGCCCAGCGCCCAGCCCGACAGGGTGATCGCCGGGAGCACTGAGTGCCGTAGTACGTGGCGCAGCCGCACCCCGGTGTCGCCCATGCCGCGCATCCGTGCCGAGATCACGAACGGCTGCTCAAGCGACCGCTCGAACTCCGTGCGGGTGGCCTGGCCCATGAACCCGGCCAGCGGGATCGCCAGGGTGAGGGCCGGCAGCACGATCCCGATAGCCGAGGGTCCGCTGATCACGGGGAACCAACCCAGACCGAGCGAGAAGACGAGCAGCAGGATGATGCCCAGCCAGTAGTGCGGCAGCCCGGCCGCGGTGGTGTCGACCACGGCCCCCGCCCCGGCCAGCCGCCCGGTGCGGCCGGCCGTGAGGGTGACCCAGGCGATCATGATCAGCCAGGACAGCGCGATCGCGGTGAGCGTGAGCGCCACGGTCGGGCCGATCTGCTGCAGGATCACCTCGCTGACCGGCTTGAACTGCTGATACGAGATGCCGAGGTCACCGACGAGGAGCCCGCGGATGTAGTCGAGGTACTGCACGACCAGGGGGTTCTGCAGGCCGTACTGCTGGTTGATCTGCGCCAGTTCCGCCGGGGTGCGTTCGATGGCCTGGCCGGCGCGGATGTTGAGGATCACCGTGGCCCGGTCTCCCGGCAGGGCGGCCTGGGCGGCGAACGCGGCCGTGGCCGCCCCGAAGAGCACCACCACGGCGCCGCCGATCTTCTCGACGATCCGGCGCAGCCGGGGCCGGGTGAGCGTGGGCACCCGCCGCAGGGTGGGCGCGCCCGGGCCAGTAGCCCGAGCCGGACGGGGCGGGCTACTCGACGAAGTACGCGTCATAGAAGATCGGTCCTCCCTGTGCGTTTTCCTGCCAGACGTCCTTGAGCGTCGGCGACACGGCCAGCGTGCTCAGCCGGTCGTAGACCCCGATCGCCAGGGCATGCTCGGCGATGTACTCCTGGGCCTTCTCGTACAGGGCGTTTTGGGCATCCGTGTCGAGAGTGGAGTTGGCCTCGAGGATGATGCTTTCGAGCTCGGGGTAGTTGGTGAACGAGGCGTTGTTGTAGTTCGGCGCCTCCGGGGTGCCCTGTCTCCAGTTGATGGCGAGGATGCCGCTGGTCACGGCCGTCCAGTAGCCCACCGAGATGTCCTTCTCGTCGGGCTGCGAGTACTCGCCCGCGAACAGGGCGCTCTGCGGCACCGGAATCAGCTCGACCTTGAAGCCGGTGGCCTTGGCCTGCTCCTGCAGGCCCTGCAGGATGGAGGCGCCGTCGGCGTTCACGATCGAGCCGGCGCCGTAGGGCAGCACGACGTCGAGCGTCTCCCCACCCTTCGTGCGGTAGCCGTCGGCGTCTCGGCCGGTCCAGCCCGCGGCATCCAGCAGGCTGTCGGCCGTGTCGGTGTCGAGGTTGTAGAGGTCCGCGGCCGCCTGGCTGTAGCCGGGGGTGGCCTGGCTGACGCCGCCGTTGCCCTCGTAGGGGATGACGCCCTGCCCGATCGTCTCGACGAGGGACTCGCGGTCCAGGCTGTAGGCGAACGCCTGCCGCACCTTCTCGTCGACGAACGGTCCGCTCGAGGTGTTGAAGGTGAGCTGTTGGGGCCGGCCGGGGGTGATGTATTTCTCCAGTTGGAAGCCCGCGCTCTCCAGGGTCTTCCAGGCCACGGCGGGAACGTCGTAGATGACGTCGGTCTCGCCCGCGCTGAGCGAGGCGGCGCGGGTGGTGGGGTCGGCCACGAACTTCCAGTCGATCTGATCGACGTAGGCGACGCCGGTGTGCTTGGCGTTGGCCGGAGGCGAGGTGTAGTCCTCGTTTCGCACCAGCACGATCTCCTCACCCCGGTTCCAGTGGTCCACGACGAACGCGCCCGAACCGATCGGCGCCTCGCAGTTCTCCTCGTCGGTGCGGGTCTCCAGGGCCTGCTGCGACTGGATGCCGAAGTAGCCCTGGGTGAGGTTGTCGGCCAGGCGCGGGTAGGGAGCGGAGAGGTTCACGGTGAGGGTGCGGTCGTCCACGGCTTGGGCGGAGGCGTAGTAGCCGGCCAGCCAGACGCTGGCCGTGCTGTTGCCGCCGGCGAGCCAGTAGTCGAAGTTGTACGCCACCACCGCGGCCGTGAGCGGCGTGCCGTCGGTGAAGGTGACACCGTCCTTGAGAGTGAAGGTCCAGGTGAGCTGGTCGTCCGAGACGCTCCAGGAATCGGCCAGCCACGGCACGACCTGGTGGTTCTCGTCGAGCGAGACCAAGCCGTCGAGCACCTGGGACGAGAGGTAGGCCTGCTCGATCCAGCCGCCGAAGACGCAGGCCGGTTCCTGCTGATGGCCGTAGACGATGGTGCCGCCGTCGACGCGGGTCGCCGTGCTGGCGGGCGCGGCGGATGCGCAGGCCGACAGGCTGAGGGCGGACACCACGCCCAGCGTGATCAAGGCTGTTGTTGTGCTGCGGGTACGAGACATGAACGACGGAACTCCTCGGTGACGGCTGTGACTATTGGGCACGGGGTGGGTCCGAATATAGGGACCCTCGGCCGGTGCCGAACATCTCTCAGGTCACGCGGCGTCGCGAAGTGTTAGGAAGCGCAACAAAGCCACCTGGCGTGCTTTTCGCCCTCGGCACGGGACGCCGGGCGCGATCTCGTCTTCCTTCGTCACATACCCGTCGACCGATCGACGGGTTGTCAGACTGGCTCTCAACACGAGCCGATCAGGTCGTGTGATCCATCCCATCGCGGTGTGCCCGAGAGGCGAGGGAGCAGCCTGCAAAGCTGTGTACGCGGGTTCGATTCCCGCCACCGCGTCGCTCGCGCGCCGGGGCCTCTGGAGCGGCCCCGGCGGGCGGCGAGCGTTCGGTCAGTCGTGCAAGATCAGTCGAGCAGGGTCAGGCGCGCAGGGTCAGGCGTGCTGCTCCGTCTTCGCCAGCTGCCGGGCCAGGTCGTCGGGCGACAGATTGGCGTCACGGAATGCGTCCGTCAGCGGCAGCTGCAGGCGCAGGTCGGTGCCGAGGCAGAGCGCCGCGCTGCCCGACTTGAGCTTGAAGTCGAGCACGTGGCCGCCGCCGGTGCGGTCGTCGGTGATGAAGTGCGTGTGGCAGCCGGGCACGCCGATGCCCTGCTCGTACAGCGGGGTGCGGAAGCCCACCAAAGAACCGGAGACGTCGTGGAGCTCGACGATGGCGTCCTCGTCGGTGGCCTCCACCATCGGCCGGTACGGCTTCTGCTGCTTGACCACGGTGCGCATCCGGATCCACTCGAAATCGCCGTCGATGCGCAGCGCATACATGTAGTTCTCGGAGGCCGTCATGTGGTCGATGAAGGCCGAGGCCTCCGAGCGCACCACGTTGTCGGGCAGGGCGCTCTCGATGTGCGGCACGAAGTTCGTCACGACGGCGTACGGCGTGTACGCGCCGAGGTCGGCCTTGGTCACCCCGCCGTCGGCGCGCAGCTGGTAGCACTTGCCGTCGACGATGAGCATCTCGCCGTCGAGGCCGTTGAAGGTGCCGATGCCGAAGCTGCCGTGGCCGAGCAGGTCGCGCACCGTCATCTCGCCCTCGTAGACGCCGTCGAGCAGCGCGCTCATCAGGCTGGTCTGGAAGATCTCATGCCGGGTCACCGTGAATGCGGGCGCGGGGATGGTGCTCACAGGAGCACATCGCTTTCCAGGTCGGCCATGAGTTCGTCGCGGTTATTGCGGTAGTCCACCCGCACGTCGATGATGCTCGGGCCGTCGTCGTTCATGGCCTGCTCAAGCACCTTGGCGAAGTCATCGAGGTGAGTGACCCGGTAGCCGTGTGCTCCGAATGACTCGGCGTACTGCACGGCGTCGTAGTCGCCCAGTTGCACACCGGAGGTACGGCCGTACTTGCCCTGCTGCTGAAACGCGACCATGTCGTAGGTGCCGTCGTTGAAGATGATGTGGGTGAACGTGGAGCCGAGCCGCACGGCGGTCTCCAGCTCCATCGCGGAGTAGAGGAACCCGCCGTCGCCGGACACCGAGACCACCGGGGTGCCGGGGCGCACCAGGGTTGCCGCGATCGCCCAGGGCAGGGCGACCCCGAGGGTCTGCTGGCCGTTGGAGAACAGCAGAGTGCGCGGGTGGTAGGTGCGGAAGTGCCGGGCCATGTAGATGTAGTGCGAGCCCACATCGCAGAGCACGGTGGTGTCGTCGGGCAGCAGGGCACGCATCGCCAGGGTCAGTTCGGCCGGGTGCACCCCCTCGGACTCGTCGTCGCGGTGAATCGGCTGGTCGGCTTCGGCCAGACGCGCACGCTCGGTGGCGACCACGGCCGACGCGGATGCCGACAGGGTCAGGCCGTCGATCTCGCGAGCGAGCGCATCCATCGTCTCGGCCACGTCGCCGCGCAGCTCGACGGTGGGGCGGTAGTAGTCGTCCAGGTCTGCCGACAGCTCGTCGAGGTGGATGATGCGGCGCAGGTGGTCCCTGTTCCACTTGGACGGCTCGTATTCGACGAAGTCGTAGCCGATGGCCAGGATCAGGTCGGCCTTGTGCAGCAGCACATCGCCGGGCTGGTTGCGGAACAGTCCGACCCGGCCGAGGTAGTGCTCCTCGAGGTCGTGGGAGATGACACCCGCGGCCTGGAACGTCTCGACCACCGGGAGCTTGGCGGCGCCGAGCAGCCGGTGCAGGGCAGCAACGGCCCGGTCGGAGCCGGACCGGGCGCCGGCGAGGATCACCGGGAACTGGGCGGTGCGGAGAAGCTCGGCGGCCTCGCGGATGCTCGCGGCCGGGGCGGCGCCGAGCTGCGGCACCCAGTGCGGGGTGGTCATCGACACCGTGGTCGAGTCGGTGAGCACGTCGTACGGCAGCACCACGGCGGCGGCGCCCTTGGGCTCCTGTACCGCCTGGCGGAAGGCGTTGGCGATGGCCTCCGGCACGTTGTCGGCGACGCTGACCTCGCCGGCAGACTTGGCGACGGCGGAGAGCATACCGACGGCGTCCATCGACTGGTGGGTGCGCTTGAGTCGGTCGCCGCGCGAGACGGCGCCGCAGATGGCGACCATCGGGTCCCCCTCGGTGGTGGCGGTGAGCAGCCCGGTGGCGAGGTTGGCGGTGCCGGGCCCGCTGGTGACGAGCACCACGCCGGGTTCGCCGGTGAGGCGGCCGACGGCGGCGGCCATGAACGCGGCGTTCTGTTCGTGACGCACCACGATCATCTGCGGGCCGCCGTCGAGCAGGGCGTCGTAGACGGGGTCGATCTTGGCGCCGGGCACCCCGAAGATCCACTTGACGCCGTAGGCCTCGAGGCACTCGACGACCCGGTCGGCCGAGCGGCGGGGCGAGCCGAGGGCGCCGAGTCCGAAGGCGGTGGCCGGCTCCGCTGCGCTGGTCGCCGGGGAGACGGGCTCGACGGTGGTGGTCTGGGCGGTGCTGGTGTGCGCCATGATGTCCTTCCGACGACGGGTCGAACCGGCGTCTCCCTCAATGATCCCGCCGTGATCGATTGCAAACAACGCCAATAGTCGATGACAACGATCTGTGAATGAGATCATTGACGCATGGATCTCAGGCAGCTCGAATTCTTCAGCGCCGTCGCCGGCGAGCTCAACTTCACCCGGGCGGCCGAGCGGCTCACGATCGCGCAATCCGCGGTGTCGGCCGGGGTACGGTCCCTCGAGAGCGAGCTCGGGGTCGAGCTGTTCGACCGCAGCCGACGGCAGATCCGGCTCACCTCCACCGGTGAGTTGCTCCTGCCGAAGGTGCGCGAAGCCCTCGATGCCGTGAACGCGGTGCGGGATGTGGCCCAACAGTCCACCCACGCCATCACGGGCTCCATCGTGATCGGCCTGATGACCTCGGTCACGCTCGTGAACGTGCCGCGGTTGCTCGGGCTCTACCGCAGCGGTCACCCCGGAGTGGGTGTGCGGCTGCGCGCGGCCCGGCGCGGGTCGGCCGACCTCGTCGAGGAGCTCGCCAGCGGGGAGCTGGACCTGGCCTTCCTGGCGCTCAGCGGCCCTGTGCCCGCCACCCTCTCGGCTGTGCCGATCGCCTCCTCGCCGATGGTGCTCGTGGTTCCGGCCGGGCATCCGCTGGCGGCCTCGCCCACCGTGGACCTCGCCACCCTGGACGGGGAGGAGTTCATCGATCTGCCGCCGGGTTATACGAGCCGGCAGATCGTGGATGACGCGTTCGCCGCCGCCGGGGTGGAACGCCGGGTGATGATCGAGGTCTCCGACATCGGCACCGCGGCCGAGTACGTCACCAATGGCCTCGGCGTCGCCCTGCTGCCCGAGTTCGCGGCGCACGACGCCCTCAATGTGCGCCGCATCCCCGTGGCTCATGTGCCCGACTTCACGGTGTATCTCGCCGCGTCACGCAAACGCCGGGCCTCCGCCGCCGTGCGGGCCTTCGTCAACCTCGCCCTCTCGGGCGAGTAGCCGGCCCCCGCACCTGCTCCCACCCGCGACTGGTCCCGAAGCGGACAAATGGGCCCGGCGTACCGGGCCCAATTGTCCGGTCCGGCACCAGTCAGGCGTGGACCACGCGTATTGGTGGCTGCACCTGCGCCGGTGCGCGGCCTGCGGGCATGTGAGGTGCTGCGACGACTCCCTCAACCGGCACGTGACGGCACATGCGGCGGCGGCGGGACACCCGGTGATCCTGAGCTTTGAAGCCGGCGAGGACTGGTTCTGGAACTACACCGTGAACGCGTTCGTGACCGGGCCCCGGCTCGCCGACCCGCAGAGCCATCCGGCCACCCAACCCGTGCCGGGTCCGGCCGGCCGCGTACGCGCGGATTGGGAGAACCAGCTGGCCGGTTGACCGCCCGTTCTGCGCACCCCATTGTTAGGCTCGGCGCATGGGGGAACACTGATGGAGACCTTTCGCCGGCTGACCGGGGACACCGCATACAAGCAGAATCCGGGTGTGGTGGGCGTGGCTGCCCCTCGCGCTCACTACCGAGGGCCCGCGGGCTCTCTCCTCGTCTCGGCGGTCCTGGTCCTCACCGGCTGCGCCGGTGCGGCGCCTGCCGCGGAGGCCCCGTCCAGCGCCGCCCCGTCCCCGGCCACACCGGCACCCACCGCCGTCGGCGCCTGCCCGGAGTCCGACGGACAGGGGCCCTGGGGTGACGTCATCGCCAAGGAACAGGTCGAGGATGACGCGGGCAGCTACTGCCACACGACACTCGATCCGGCGTCAGCCCGCGCCCGGTTCGACCCGGCGGTCGTCGATCTCGACTCGTTGGCAACGTACGGCTTCACCATCGAGGAAGCCGAGGCCGCACAGCGGGCGGCGCTCGTCTACGTGACGGAAGCAGGTCTGGATTCGGCGCTCCTGGACGACTCCACGACCGCCGACGCCACCTGGTTCGAGGCCGCGTCGCCGTGGTTCACGCCTGCAGCCCATGCCGCCCTTGCGCCCCATGTGGCCAGCTACGGGCTCAGGGATGCCGGTGTCATCGTCTCTCAGAGTCTGCCGTCGCCGCTCACCCGGGACGGCGGTCCGCGTGCCACCACCACGGCCGTCGGCGTTGACAAGATCTTCGCCACCCTGAGTGTGGACCAGCAGACTCCCCTGCTCCTGGTACGCACCACCGTCACCGTCGACTTCGCCGCCACCGATGCGGCCATCGTGGCAGCGGCCATCCGTGACGAGCGCGGGACCACGACCCTGAGCGAGGACAGCCTGCGAGCGAGCACGCCCACCCTGTTCGACGGTGCGGACGATGAAGGACTCGTGCTGGCCGGCGGCTTCAACGTGGGCTTCGCCTCTGGCGACCTGACGGCGATCGAGTACATCGGCGCCGCGTGGACCCTCTCCACCGGCGACGGAGCACTGCAGATCGACGCCGTCGAGCCCGAGCTCGACCCGAGCCTGCGGTAGACCCGAGTTCGCCCACAGTCGCCACGCGGTGGGCTCCCGCTCGTGTCATACTTCGCCGGTGACGCTCTTCGAATCCGAGCACGGCGAACCGCGCCCGCCCCGCACCGGTGTTCTGGCGCGGCGCTCGGCCGTGACCTGGATCATCCTCGTACCGACGCTGGCGGCCGCCGGGTTGCTCGCCCTGACTATCCTGCCCGCCGGACCGCCATGGGACCCGGCTGCAACGAGGCTGTCGGTAGAGATGGAGCAGGTGAGCGACCGGATCGGGCTCACCGACGAGGGTGAGGCCATCTTCACCGATACGCGGCCCGAGTTGCTGGACAGCGCCGATTTTCGCGAGGCCTGTGGCAGCACCTCCGAAAGCTCCGAAGACGGTCGCTGGGCGGTCGTCGGCTGCTACTACGGGATGGGCGGCGAATCCGGCCGGGTGGCGATCTTCCGCCCCGGCGACGAACGCCTCGCCGATCAGGTCGTCGTCACGGCCGCCCACGAGTTTCTGCACGCCGCATACGCCCGGCTCGATCCCGACGAGCGGGACCGGCTCGATCCGTTGCTGGAGGCACGCTGGGCGTCGGTTCCCGCCGACGACCCGGTGCAGACCAGCCTGGCCTCGTCGGTCGGCACGGTCAGCGAGAACCGGTCGACCGAGCAGTTCGCCTATCTCGGCACCGAGATTGCGGATGCGGGCGATCCGGCGTTGGAGGCCTTCTATGCGCCCTACTTCACCGACCGGCAGGCTCTCGTGGCGATCGACGGCGCCCTGGACTCCCTGTGGACCGGGCTGTGGGCCGACTATCAGGCCCAGGCGGATGCCCTCGTGGGGCACGAGCAGGCCAACGCCGACGCGGCCGCGCAGGCGCAGGCCGATCGGGCGCAGCTGGAGGCCGAGCTCACCCGGCACAACGATCAGGTGAGCGAGTACAACGCGTTGAGGGCCGAGGACCAGTCCCGGCTGGTCGTGGTGGACGCCGACGGCACTCCGGGAGACGAAGCGTGGGGAGACTTTCTCTTGCGCAGGACCACCGAGATCACCGCGGCGGAGTCCGAGCTGGCCGGCCGGCAGGCGGAACTGGACGCATCCGTCAGCGCCGCGCAGGGCGAGCGGGCGGCTGTCGAAGCCCGGGGTGCCGAGCTGAGCGCGCTCGAGGCGGCCTCCGTGCCGGCCTCGGGCTGACTTCCGGCCCTCGTCGGGCGGATGCGCCCGACTACTCCCGGCCGTCCTCGAGTGGGATGAGCATGGTGCGGAACGGACCGGCAACAGTGTGGAGGTCCCAAATCCGATCCGCGACGCTGTCGATGCCATGGGCGAGGTCAAGCTGAGGGATTGCGCCGGGGATGACGAGTTGGCTCACCCGGATGTTCTCACTCTCGAGGGCGTCGTGGAGCATCTCCCCGTAGGCGCTCTCGGCAGGAAAGGCGACCGAGGTGCCGGCGAAGCCAGCACGAGCCTTCACCGAGGTACCACCGTTGATCAAGATGACACTGCCGTCACCGGCGCGCCTCATCGAGGGCAGCACCACACGCACCGCGTGCATGAGTCCGAGGGCTGAGAACCGCAGTGCCTCCAAAGCCAGCTCGGGAGTCATCTCCAACACAGGCTTGAGGTAGTCCCGCGAGGGGAGCGGGCTGTATTGAAGCGCGGAGATGGGGCCGAGGTCTGCTTCCGCACGCTCGAGGGCGGCTTCCATCGACGTCGGCGCGAGCACATCCGCGGCATAGCCGCTCGCGATGAAACCGGCAGCCGTGAGCTCGGCAGCCATAACGTCGAGCTTCGACTGATTCCTGGAGATCAGCGCTATCGAGAACCCCTCGCGCCCGAAGCGTCGCGCAACGGCTGCGCCGAGTCCAGGTCCGGCTCCGATAATGGCGATGACAGGCACGATGATCTCCTTCGATGGTTGGTCTGCGACAGCTACCGCACGGACATCGAGCCTAGACGTTGACGCGGAACTCCACAGCAATGCATCGTGGACATCGATCTGACACAGTGCTCCTGGAGGGCCGAACTTGCGTGCGATCTAGCCGCAGTATTCCTTGGCCACGACCGGGCTCGCCCGCACGATGATGTCCTTGACAACGTCGTCGGACAGCACGAAGTTGATCCAGTTGCCGGTGTCGTCGGGCAGCGCGTAGTGCGCCGTGAACGGGTCATCCTGGAAGGTGACCGCAGGGTAGGCCGTCATGAGGTCGTCGAGCGTGGAGCCGATGCCGATGCCCGCGTCGGTGTGCGGAGAGGCGCCGGCCAGAGTCGTGAAGTCCGCGCCGCCCTGCAGCACCAGCTGTTCCACGACGCCGGTGCCGAGCCGGTCCGGGATCAAGACCGTGGGGAATCCGGTGCGGCCGTAGGCGACCACCGCGGGGCAGCCGTCGTAGACGGTGCTGGTGAAGGCGGTCATCGACGCGGCGGCATCGTCGATGTTGTCGCCGACGCTCAGCGGCCCGATGCCGGTGAACCCGATGACCCAGGTGGTCGGATCGTCCAGGCTCAGCGCCGTCGGCGTGGGCGTGGGGGTCGGAGTGGGGGTGCTCGTGGCTGGCGCCGGGGTGGCGGACGGGGTCGGGCTGGCGGCCGGTGTTTGCGCGGCTGTGCCGGCGCATCCGGTGAGCAGGAGCAGGCCCGCCAGGACGGCGACGGTTCCCAGAGTGCGGCTCCGTGCCAGGACTGTGTTGCGCATGCGTTCTCCCCAATGCGTCCCGAAGGGACCCGGCTCCAGGGTAGTCCCCGCGTCTGCGGCATCGAACGACGTGGACCGCGTGTCAGCGGGAGCGCCCGGCGTCGAGCAGGACCGCCGCCCGCCGCCGATGCGCGTCCAGGGTGCCGGGGGCCATGTTGTCCAGCAGGGAGGTGACCATGCGCGTGCGCGGGTTGGCCGCGAACACCGCCCGGTGGTCGTCGATGAACGTCCAGTACAGACCGTCCCAGTCCGCCGTCCACTCGCCGGCCGGCAGGTCCGACATCGTGCGCAGGTAGTTGCTGCCCGACACGTAGGGCTTGGTGGTGATCGCATCCCCTGCCGCGAACTGGCTCATCGCGTAGACATTGGGCACCATCACCCAGTCGTACGCGTCGATGAACATCTCCATGAACCACTCGTAGACCGCGTCCGGGTGGATCCGCAGCAGCGCCATCGCGTTGCCGAGCACCATCAGCCGTTCGATGTGATGCGCATACCCGGTGTCCAAAACGCGGGAGATGACCAGGTCCACCGGTGCCAGTCCGGTGTTTGCGTCCCACCAGCCGTCGCTGAGTGCGCGCTGGTGGTCAAGCCGGTTGGCGGTGCGCATCCGCCGCCCACTGGTTCGGTAGGTGGCGCGCAGGTACTCGCGCCAGCCGATCACCTGTCGCACGAACCCCTCCACGGAGGCGAGCGGGGTGTCGTGGCCGGCGCCGTCGAGCACCGCCTGCACGATGTCTCGCGGGTCCAGCAGGCCGATGTTCAGCGCCGCAGTGAGGAGGCCGTGATTGATGAACGGATGCGTGCTCGAGATCGCGTCCTCGTAGGGCCCGAAGTCGTGCAGGCGCTCCCGCACGAACTCCTGCAGGTGCGCCCGGGCCTCGGCGCCGCTCGTCGGCCAGGCGAACAGGTGGGGGTCGCCCGGAGCATCCGGGAACTCGGTGCTGACCCACTCGATCGCGCGCTCGATCTCGGTCGGCACCGGGGTGCGGTCGGTATCGTCCAACAGCGTGTCGAAGTCGAAGGTGCCCTCCCTCTGGAGGGCGGGGTGGCCCGCGAATCGGCCGACCGTCGGGGGCGTGTACCCGCGCGGCAGCTTCTTGCGATTCTCCGTGTCGAACGACCATTTGCCGCCCACGGGCTTGCCGTCGACGACGAGGATGTCCAACCGGCGGCGTTGCCACACGTAGAAGTCCTGCATGCGGGAGCCGTTGTGGGCGAACCAGTCATCGATCTGGGCGCGGTCGGTGAGGAAGTTCGGGGTCTCCAGCACGTCCTCCGGCCGCATCCGGTACCCGCCGTCGGCGAGAGCGGCGAGCAGGTCCCGCTCGAGCCAGTCGTCGACCACGTCGAACCAGGTCACCCGTGCCGGCTCTCGGCTGCGCGCGAATTCTGCGAGCTGGTCGTGGGAGCCACGTGCCGCATCACTTCGCAATTCGACGACCTCGTACCCCTGCTCGCGCAGGCGACCGGCGAACCGAGTCATCGACGCGCGATGCAGCACCAGCTTGTGGGAGTGGAACCGGTACTGGCGAAAGAGCAGATCATGCTCGATGAGGACGAACACCGTACCGGCGGCCACGGCGAGGTGCTGCTCGAAAAGCTGGTGCGGCAGCACGAGGCGCACATTCTGACCCGGATGCATCCCCCCACGATAGGCGCTGCGCCCCGGAGTCGGTGCCTCACGAACGAGCTGTCGGTTCGCTTGCAACCACCCTTGGTCAAGACACTCCGACGCGAGTGTGGCTGGGAGCTTCTGCGCTCGCCGATAGAATTAGTTCGCGACCTGAGGCGTCCCCCCACGCCTGGGTCACGTTGCGTCCCGCCGCGTCCCCCACGCGGCGGGACGTTTTTGGATGGACCAATCCATCTCAAAACCGTGAAAAAGCGCCCCGGCCCCCCAGAATCCTGTCCCCTGATCCCGGTGCACCTCTGTCCGTGCCCCCCTTGGACATGTCTAAGCCTACCTCTTTCGAGGCGGATAACACCACCCTGGGGCCACCCGTTCGGCCGCGCACCCACCGCGTTGCCGTGGAACGTGCTACCTGTCCGTCTGGTCTCAGCGGCCCGGCAACCCGCCCTCGAGAAGCTTCGTGATCTCCCGGAGAGCTTCTGGTGACGTATCCCCGAGAGTTCGGGCCGCGAAGTTGATCACTCGCTTGACCCGGATCATCCGGACCAACTCCAGCTGAGAGTCGATGCGCTCCGGCAGGTCATCGTCGGACCCGAGCAGGTACTCAGGTGCAATCCCGAAGAAGTTCGCGATCTCAGTCAGAAGCAGGACGTCACTGACCAGTGGGCCTTCGCCCCTGACCATGTACTGCCAGCGGGCCCGCGAAAGCGAAACCTTCTTGGCATTGAGACCGGCGGCGATCTCACGGTAGGTGTACGGGGTGTTTCCTTCGGCCACGACGACGTCGAGCAGCAGGTTCAGCTTGCGTGCAAGCTCCATCTGTGGAGTGGGCAGCGGGGACGCTGTCCCATCTGCTTTACCGGGCGTTTTGGTACTCATCGGTCCTCGAGTCGTTTGTGGTTGCACGAGATGCATCGGATGCCTGACGAATGTGCTCTTCGATTCTCTGGATGAGCTTGGCTTCGCGGGTTGAGAGTGGTTGGTCGGGGTGCAGAAGCAGACTGTCACGAACCTCAACGTAGCGGCGGTGGAGGTGTAACGCGTGGTTCCGCCGAAAGCAGACCGTCACTCGTGACATCGGAGCTTCAATGCTGAGCTCCGGTCGGTCGGCAAGCAGCCGCTCCCAGAGCGGGGTGACCTTCCACAGCAGCCGCCGGCTTCTGCCTGCGTCGCTGAGGTTCCTGGACGCTCCGATCAGCAGGCGGAGACCGAGGCCAAGCGACAGGAGGACGGGGGCAAGAAGCGGACACGCCACCGATAAGAAATCGACTGTCGCGCTGACGGTGGTGCCACCCAGTGCCCGGTTGATCGCCACACCCATCTGGATGACGACGTAGAGCGAAACCAGGGCGCACCCGGCCGAGATCATCACGAGTGCAACCTTGAGCGACGTGTCCGACTGCCGTGTGAAGTCTGTCGCGCACGCGACGATCGTCGAGATAGCAAGAACAATGAGAGCGATCCAGGTCGTGAAGCTGTAGACCAGCTGGCTCCAGTCGCCCGGGCCGATGAACTGGAGGTTGTCAATGTTCCAGTCGTTGGTGAAGAAGAGGAGGGCCTGGAGGAGGATCAGCCCGGTCGCTCCCCAGAAGGCGAATCGCTTTCGAAGGGAGGTCAGCCCGGCCTTCGAGACGGCCATCTGGATGAGGGAGTCGAACAGGGCCACACAGATGATAGCTGTCGCATGGAAGATGAAATATGTGATGTCGACTCCGCCCAGGAGACCGTCGACGACTGAGTACGGGCCGTCGGAGATCAGCGACATTGTGACGGCGAAGGTCAGCATGAACCAGAACAGCAGACGTCGCTTGCCCCGGAAAGCGCTGAGAACCAAGAGCAGGGTCGTGCCCCAGAGGGCCGCGAGCACCGCGTACTCGATCAGTGCGAACATCAGAGAATCTGCCCGAATCCGGTCTCGGCTTCGCGCCTGCTTATCGATGCGTCCTTCCGCAGGATCATCGCAAGCTCATCCCCGATGGCTTCCGCCATGGCCTCTTCCTCGTCGGTGAAGCTGCTTCTGGACAGCGCGGAGACGATGGCGTTCATCGGGACGAGGGGTGCGAGAAGGGCGACCCTGTCGGCCGGCATGATCATCTTCTTGTGGTTGAGGATCATGTGTCCGAATTCATGGTTCACGAACTGCTGCCGGTGCACGGCCGAGTCGGTCGGCGCGTAATGGATCCGCTCGAATTCTTCACCCGAGACCTCAAGCCAGAGCGCGCAGATTCCTCTGTCAACCAGTCCCTGAGGAGCCTGCAGGATCAGGATCTTCTTCTTGCGGAGCTGCTCCATGTGGTGGTGCAGGAGTTCCGAGTTCAGGGGGCGTGGGAGGTCGATCTCCTGAACGAGTTGTTGAGCGCGTTTTTGTCGTGCTGCATAGTCCACTGGGTGATCCGATTGTCGTGTCGATCCGCTGCGTCCCCCTACCGGATGCAGCGCACCTGAGACATGTATGACTGCCGTCAGCATGTGTTTGTTGAAGCTCTCCATGATAGCCACGAGCTAGCGCCGATGGCGTCGGCGACAAAAGGCGGCGACCGGCATTATGCCGGTCACCGCCTTCACAACTGCATGTGGTCTCGCTACACGTTGAAGCGGAACTCCACCACGTCGCCGTCCTGCATGACGTATTCCTTGCCCTCGATGCGGGCCTTGCCCTTGGCGCGGGCTTCAACAACCGAGCCGGCGTCGATGAGGTCCTGGAATGCGAAGACCTCGGCCTTGATGAAGCCCTTCTGGAAGTCGGTGTGGATGACTCCGGCGGCCTGCGGGGCGGTCCAGCCCTTATGGATGGTCCAGGCCCGCGTTTCCTTGGGGCCGGCGGTGAGGTAGGTCTGCAGACCGAGGGTGTCGAAGCCGATGCGGGCGAGCTGGTTGAGCCCGCTCTCCTTCTGGCCGGTAGAGGCCAGCATCTCGGCGGCGTCTTCTTCGTCGAGTTCGGCGAGTTCGGATTCGAGCTTCGCGTCGAGGAAGACGGCCTGCGCCGGGGCGACGAGGGCGGCCAGCACGGCGAGCTTCTCGGCATCCTGCAGCACGGCCTCGTCGACGTTGAAGACGTAGATGAACGGCTTGGTGGTGAGCAGGCCGAGTTCACGGATGGACTCGACGTCGATCTTCGACGCCGACAGCGGCTTACCGGTGTCGAGGAAGGCCTGCGCCTCGAGGGCGGTCTTGAGCACGCTGGGGTCGAGCTTGCGACCCTTGGTCTCCTTCTCGTACCGCACGATCGCCTTCTCTAGCGTCTGCAGGTCCGCGAGCACCAGCTCGGTGTTGATGGTCTCCATGTCGCCGGCGGGGTTGACCGCACCGTCGACGTGCACCACGTCGGGGTCGGCGAAGCCACGGATGACCTGCGCGATGGCGTCGGCCTCGCGGATGTTGGCGAGGAATTTGTTGCCCAGGCCCTCACCCTCGCTGGCGCCGCGCACGATGCCGGCGATGTCGACGAACGACACCGGGGCAGGCAGCAGGCGCTCGCTACCGAACACCTCGGCCAGCTTGGCGAGGCGGGAGTCCGGCAGGTTGACGATGCCAACGTTGGGCTCGATGGTGGCGAACGGGTAGTTCGCCGCGAGCACGTTGTTCTTGGTCAACGCGTTGAAGAGGGTGGACTTGCCGACATTGGGCAGTCCGACGATTGCAATAGTAAGAGCCACGAGCATCCATCGTACCGGCTCTGCCTGTGTGCCGTTCTGCCGCATGTTTTCGCGGCACAATCGGTGTGCGGATGCGCCGCCCGGCGCCGAGCGGACAGCACGGGTTGCAGGGCACCCCGCCCCGCCCGCCCGGCAGCGTCGGTGGCGCGTGAGAACATGAGGCGTGCCCGTCAACTTCACCGCCATCGATTTCGAAACCGCCAACTCCTCGGCCGCCTCGGCCTGCTCCGTGGGGTTGGTGAAGGTGCGCGACGGCGTCGTGGTCGACAAGATCGGCTGGTTCATCCGCCCGCCGCTGGGTCACGACGCGTTCCTGGAGTGGAACATCCGGATCCACGGCATCTACCCCGAGCAGGTCGTGGACGCGCTGAGCTGGTCCGAGCAGCTGCCCGATCTGGTGGATTTCGCCGACGGCGACGTGCTCGTGGCGCACAACGCGGGCTTCGACCTGGGGGTTATCAAGACCGCCTCGACGATCACCGGGATGACGGTGCCCGACTTCCGCTACGTGTGCAGCCTGCAGGTGGCGCGCAAGACCTACCACCTGGACTCCTATCGTTTGCCGGTCGCCGCCATGGCCGCTGGGTTCGAGGACTTCTCGCACCACAACGCGCTCGCGGACTCCGAGGCCTGCGCCGCGATCATGATCCACGCTGCCGACCGGCACGGAGCGGACACCATCGAGGACCTGGCCCGCATCTGCGGCGTCAACATGGGCGTGATCGGCCCGGTCGCCACCCAGGAGCACCGCGCCACGCACGGTCCGATGGCGCTGAACTAGCCTCCCACCGCAGCCGCCATCGCGCGCCGCCCAGCACGACTCTCCCGGCGACGCGCGCACGTCCTCACAGCCGTGTCGGTGGCCGCTGTCAGACTGGCCGCATGGATCCCCTCGCGCTTCTCCTCGGTCTTGTTCTCGGTGCGGTTGTAGGTGCCCTGGTCAGTGCCGTGCTCCTTCAGCGCCGCCGGTCGACAACCCCGACGGGCGCGGATCCCGCCGTGCTCGAGGCTCGGCACCAGGTGGTGCTGGCCGAGACGCGCGCCCGGGAGGCGGCCGTGCAGTCGCTGCTCCGCGAGGAACTCGCGTCGATGCAGGCCACCGCCGACGGACTGCGCGAGCAGATCGCCGACCAGAAGCGCCAGTACCGTGAGATCGTCGACCGGCAGCGTGATGATCAGGCCGCCCGCACCGAACGGGACCGGCAGGAAAGCCAGGTGCTGCAGGCCCTCGCCCCGGTCAAGGACAGCCTGGTGACCATGCAGCAGAAGGTCGCCGAGCTCGAGCAGCAGCGTAGCCTGCAGCACGGTGAGCTCACCGAGCAGCTGCGCTCCGCCACCGAATCCGAGGAGCGCCTGCGCAGCACCGCCGAGTCCCTTGCCTCGGCCCTGCGTGCCAACAACACCCGGGGCGTCTGGGGCGAGACCCAGTTGCGCAGCGTGGTCGAGGCGGCCGGCCTCATCGAGCGCGTCGACTTCGACGTGCAGTCGAGCATCCACTCGGATGCCGGCGCCGGCCGGCCCGACATGGTCGTGCACTTGCCCGGCGGCAAGAACATCGCCGTGGACGCGAAGGTGCCCTTCACCGCGTTCCTGGAGGCCAGCCAGATCCCCGCCACGGCCACGGGTTCCGATGGTGCCCAGCGGGCCGTCTTCATGAAGGCGCACGTCAAGGCCGTGCGCGACCACGTCACGGCGCTGGGCTCCAAGGCGTACTGGCAGGGCCTCGATGCCTCCCCCGAACTCGTGATCGCCTTCATCCCCAGCGAATCGCTCGTCTCGTCGGCGCTGGAGGCCGACCCGTCGCTGATGGAGTTCGCGTTCAGCAAGCGAGTCGCCCTGGCCTCCCCGGTCACCCTCTGGTCGGTACTGAAGACCGTGGCCTTCAGCTGGCAGCAGGATGTGCTCACCCACGACGCGCAGGTGCTCTTCGACCTCAGCCGCGAGCTCTACTCGCGGCTGGCCACCACCGCCACGCACATCGAGAAGCTCGGCCGTGCCATCGAGCGCACGGTGAAGGACTACAACGGTTTCGTCGGCTCGATGGAACGCCAGGTGCTTCCCACCGCCCGCAAGCTCAACGCTCTCGACGAGTCGAAGGTGCTCGCGCCGCTCGTCGGCATCGAGGAGGCGCCCCGGGAGCTCGTGGCCTACGAGTTCGTGGCCGCGCTGGAGACCGACGCCCTGGAAGCGATCCCCACCCGGGACTGAGCCGCTCGACTCCCCCGCACCGTCCACACCCGCATCCGTTGTCTCTCGCCTCACCGATCGACATGCGCTCGAGAGCTGCCGCGCCAGTCGGCGCACATGCGGACGCACTGCGCCCGTTCGTGCGGAGTCCAACGCGAGTTGCCACTTCAGGCCTCCTGTGGGCCTCTGACGCGGCACCAACTGCCCTCTCACCGGCAGCCGTGCACCTGAGTTGCCATTTCAGGCCCACTCAGGCATCCCGAATGGGCGCGAGCTGGCAACTCACCGCGCGGTCGGACCCACGGGCGCCATGCGAGTGTGTCGCGAGTTGCTGCGAAGCGACCTCTCCGCCGCCCCGACGCTGCAGGGTGCCACGAGTCACCGCGCAACTCCCTCACGAGTCGCCGCGAAGCGCCCTCTCAGAGGTGCCGACGGGGACCCTTGCGGCGACTCGGCGCTGAGATGTCCCTCGAACGACGGGTCCCCTCCCAGTGATATGCCGCTACGAGACCATCCCTGGATGGGCCGTCAGGGGATGGCACGGGCGGTGCGCTCGATGTCGGAGACCGGTTGCTCGCGCTGAGTGGCGATCGCGGCGCCGGCCGCGCCGCACACCACGAGGATCGCCAGCTGCTGCTGGAACAGGAGAACCTCGCCGAGCACCAGCACACCGAAGATCGCCGCGACGACGGGACCGAAGCTCGTGATGATCGCGTACAGCCTCGGGGTGATGCGCCGCAGGATGTAGGTATCCAGCGTGTACGGGAACGCCGACGACAGCAGCCCCACCGCGACGAGCAGCCCGATGATGCCCCAGTTGAGCTTCGTGTAGTCGACGGTGACGAGAGCCACCGGAACGAGCAGCACCAGGCTGACGAGGCTGGCGATGGTGATGCCCTCCAGGCCGGGCAGCTGGGTGGCCACCCGACGGGTCAGCAGGATGTAGCCGGCCCAGGCCGCCGCCGCGGTGAGCGCCAGGGCGATGCCGAACGGGTCGAGCGTGCCATCCGACCAGGTGAGCAGGAACACTCCCCCGGCCGCGGCCGCGGCGCAGACGAAGTCGAGCGCCCGGCGGGAGGCGGCGAGCGCCACCGCGAACGGGCCGAGGAACTCGATGGTGGCGGCCACGCCCAGGCCGAGCCGGGCGACCGACTCGTAGAAGGTGAGGTTCATCACCGCGAGCACCACGCCGAGGGCAAGAGCCGGCCAGAGCCGCGCCCAGGTGAAGGTGACGAACTTGGGCCGGTAGAACGGCAGCACGGCCACGGCCATCACGAGCTGGCGCACGGCCACGACGACCGGGGACCCGACCGTGGGGATGAGCAGCCCGGCCAGGGACGAGCCGTAGTTGATGCTCACCTCGGTGACGAGTTGAGCTCCGGCGCCGGTGAGGCGGTCACGCTTGGCTGTCACTGTTCTCCCCCGCCGCCGGATGCGGCACTCTGACGAGAATACCGGCCAGCCGCGTTCACGTCACCGCGTGCCGCACCTCGCCATGCCAGCAGCGGCGAAGGCCGCCCTGGGAGGGGCGGCCTTCGTCGGTGCGGTCCGTCGACAGTTCGACGAGCCTCGGTTACGACTCGGTCAGGCCGTGACGGCGACGACGAACCCAGACCAGCGCGCCGCCCGCAGCCAGCAACAGTGCGGCGGCTCCCATCAGCGGCGCCACCTGCGTGCCGGTGGCGGCCAGTACGGCGCCGACGGCAGCGGCAACCCCGCCGCCCCCACCATTCGTGGAGCCGCTAGGCAGGGCGGCTGCCGGGGTGGTTGTCGGAGTCGGCGCGGCCGAGGGCGCCGGTGTCGTTCCCGCCGCCGCAACCGTCAACTGGGCCGACACGGATACGCCGGTTTGCGCGCCCGTCGCGGTGACGGTGTACTGCCCGGGAGTCGTCGGCGCGGTTCCCGTGATGATGGCCTGGCCATCGATCACGTCGACCGTGCCCAGTGGGTCGGCGGAACCAGCGGTGCTGATCTCGCCGGCGGCGCGCCAATCAGCGTTCAGCCCTGCGCCTGTGCCGGTGAAGGCGGCGCCCGGGGCGACGGTGGGCTGGTCCAGGGTGAGCGTGGCTGCCGCGCTCAGCGACCGGAGGTCGGTGTTCAGGGCCAGCGCGTTGGACGACGTGAAGAACAGGTCGGTCTGGTCGGTGAGGCCCAGCACGTTCGCCGCTCCGGGGCCGTAACCGGCGATCCGCACCTGGGCTCCCGTGTGCTGCTGGGACTCACCGGCGTTCGCGGTGCCATAGCTCACGAGCATGGTCGATCCTTCTTCGGTGGTCAGCGCAACGCTCAGCCCGGGCGGGGTCGATCCCACGATCTGGCTGGTGTGCGCGTGGTCGGCGGTCACCACGACCAGGGTGTTGCCGTCGGCCTTGGCGAAAGCGAGGGCCGATTGCACGGCCTCGTCGAGGTCGACGGTCTCACCGATCTGGCCGCAGGCATCCGCGGCGTGGTCCTGCTTGTCGATGCTGGCGCCTTCGACCTGGAGGAAGAAACCCTGGTCGCTGTCGGCGGACAGGAGGTCGATGGCCTTGTCGGTCAGGGAGGCGAGGGAGAGCCCGGTGTTCAGACGTGCCGGGTTCTCGGTGCACGAGACGGGGGCGAGGTTTCCGCCGCCGACGGTGGCTGCCGGGCCGACCCAGCGGGTGGGGAAGTTGCCCGTGGTGAAGAGTCCGAGCACCGGTGCGCTCTGGTCGGCGGCGGTGACCGTGTCGAGGCCGGCTGCGCTGTCCACCAGTTGGTAGCCGCGGTCGGTGGCCTGCTCGAAGAGGGTCTTGCCGGCCCAGTCGCCCGCCGCGGCCTTCTCGGTGAAGGTCGCCGAGCCGCCGCCGAGAACCACATCGGGACGCAGGGTGAGCAGCTGTTCGGAGATCGAGCCCAGTCCGCCCTTCTCGAGCGACTCGCTGGCGCAGTTCGCCGTGGTCTTCACCGGCCCGTAGCAGCCACGGGCCGAAATGTGGGCGATCTGCGCGCCGGGGGTGGCGTCCTGGATTTCCGCCGTCGACACGTTCCCGGTGCGGAGGCCGTTGGCCTTGGCCAGTTCGAGAAGCGTCGACTGGGGCTTGCCGGAAATGTCAACTGACAGGGCACCGTTGTTGGTCTTCGTCCCGGTCGACCAGCCGCTGGCGGTCGACGCCGATTCCGACGCGTAGTTCGGGGTGCCGTCTTTGTTGAGGGCGTAGGTCGTGTACTGGCCGGTCAGCGGCAGCGCGTCGATTCCGGCGAACTCACCGGCGGCACCCTTCGCATAGTTACGGGCAACGGTGATCTCGCTGTCACCCATGCCGTCGCCGATCAGCAGGATGACGTTCTTCGCCGGCCCATCGACAATGGACTCGCGAATCGCAGAGGTCTTGTCGCCGTTGTTGCGAGCGGCTCCACCGTGGTCGTCGGTGGCAGCGTAGGCGCCGAGCGGCGCGAGGATGCTGGCGCCGGCGATGAGGCCGGTCGCGGCGGCCATGAGCGCGCTGCGCCCGGGCCGGTGGTTGGATGACTTGGACGCACGGAACACGGCGTTTCCCCCTGGACTAGGTGTCTCAGCGTTACTTTCCGGACGGAAGCAACGCCTACAAGAGAACACGGGCGACGGGGACGGGACCTGAACCGACGGTGAACAGCACACGAAGCCCGCTCGTGCGGGAGCCCGGTGATCGACCAGACACGGGTCAGCCGAAGACCGACCGCGCGACCGCGGTCACCTGGACAGGCAGGCCGTCGGGCACGAACAGCGTGAGCACGGGCGGGCGCCACCAGGCTTGCAGGGTGATGGTGGCGCTCTGGCCGTCCACGGTGTCGGCGCGGGTCAGCGTCAGGTCTTCCAGCCCGGGGTGGCGGGCTGCGGCGAGGTACCCCGTCGCAGCAGCCCGCACCTCAGGGGTGGTCAGTGCGGCATGCAACTGCCCGGAGTCGATCGCGACCGCGTCGAGCCGGAACGATTCAGCTGCGGCGAGCGCCGCGCCATCCGCCAGGGTGAAGAGCTGCTTGCGCTCAAGGTAGAGGCTGGTCGCGGCCACCACGATCAGCACCACCACCAAGGCGAGGAACCCGTAGAAGATCGTCAGCAGCAGCGTGGAACCCTCGTCGCCGTGCTCACCACGGATGCGTCGTGCCCACGGTCTCCGCACCGGCCTCACCCCTCGTGCCAGAACCGGGACACGGTCTGGGTCGCCGACGCCTGCAGCGGGATGCTCCCGCCGTGGGACTGGGTGAGCACCCCGGGCACGAACGGTAGGGCCACCTGCACCCGAACGGTCACGGTCACCACGCTGCGCCGGCTCAGGCAGGCTCCCCCGCCCGCGCAGGTGATGCTCACCTCGGCGGCGTCGGCGTCGATTCCGTAGTCGGCCAAACCCACCAGGACCGCCCGCTCGGCGCGGGCCTCGGCGTCAGCCGTGCTGGGCGCCAGCACGTACACGCGGGCGGCCTGCCGGGCGGCGCCCTCCACCGCGAACGCCCCGCCCTGCAACACCGACATGGCCAGAATCAGGTAGACCAACGGAACGAGCAGGATCAGCCCGACCGTGATGAACTCCAGCGAGGCCGATCCGGTCTCGTCCGTCAGCATCGACCGGCGTTCAGCCCACCGAACCCTCCACGACGGCATGTCCCTCCACCTCCAGCCCGTCGGCCACACCGAACAGCCCGAACAGCGGCAGCGGGGCCACGACCCGCACCCGCACTCCCGGCTGCCCCGCCACTGACGTGTAGTCGGCCGTCACGTCGGCGGCGTAGGCCGGGCCGAGGGCCGCCGTGATGAGGTCACGGCTGCGCTCGGCGCCCTGGCCGAGGCCGCTGTCGGCCAGGGCGGCATACCGGGCCCCCTCGGCGGCGGCATCCAGCACTGTGTTGCGGATGTGCAGCGCCAAGGCCAGCTGCAGCACCGCCAGGGTGAGGCCGGTGAGCAGGGCGGCCACCATCACAAATTCGGCCACCGCCGTGCCACGCTCGGCGTCGCCCCACCGGACTCTGATGACGACGCTGCCACGGATGCTGCGTCGCAGGCTCATGACGACGGTCAGATGCCGCTGACCCGGTTGATGGCTTGCTCGAAGATGCCGCTGAGCGCGGGCCCGGCCAGGCCCCAGATGATCATGACGAGGCCTGCCGTCATCAACGTGATCAAGACCCATCCGGGCACATCGCCCCGGTCATCGTGCAGCCCGGCGCGGAAACGGTTGTACAGCTGGGTGGTGAGACTCACGGTGTCCTGCTTTCTCTGGGGTGGTGCACGGCGGAACGGGATGGTTCAGGCAAAAAAACTAGAAACCGGCCTGCAGCACGAACAGGCCAGGGAAGATCGCGAACAGAATGGTCATCGGCAGGATCAGGAAGACCAGTGGCACCATCATGGCCACCTCCTTCTTCCCGGCGGCCTCGAGCAGGGTGCGCTTGGCTTCCTCGCGGCCGTCCTGCGCCTGCGCCCGCAGCACCTCGGCCAGCGGAGACCCCCGGTCGATCGCGCCGACGACCTGGTCCACGAAGCGGGTGAGCGAGGTCAGCCGCATCCGCCGGGACAGTTCGGTGAGCGCGGTCGTGACGGACACTCCAGCGTGCACGTCGTTGATCAACCCGGCGAACTCCCGCGACAGCTCCCCCGAGGTGCTGCCGGACACCCGGCGGAGGGCGTCAAGGATGCCCTCGCCTGCGGCAAGCGACAGCGTGAGGAACTCGAGGATGGTGGGCAGTTCACTGTCGATACGGGCCAGCCGCGCCGTGGCGGCCCGTTTGAGCACCGTGTCGCGCAGCACCACACCGGCCGCCGCTGCGGCGACGGGCGCGGCGACCTGCACGATGAGTGGCCACCCGCGGCCGAGGGGCGTGCCAATCACCACGAGCAGCGTGCTCGCGGCCGCGATCAACGCCCAAGCGAGTTGCTCCGAGCGGAACGCCTCGACCGTGCGGGTAGACCCGGATTGCCGCAGCCGGCGCTGAACGGCCTCGGCGCCGCCCAGCGCGCTGGCGAGGGCCTGCGCGAGCGACTCGAACACCGGCGAGAACAGCGTGCCCAGCACGGGGATGGGGTCGATGGAACGACGGCCGACGAACACCCGGGCCTCCCCGGAGACGTCGAGCAGGTAGGGCGCCAACCGGTTCGCGAGCCGGGGCCGGCTCAATCGCGGGGTGAGGCTCACCAACGACCACAGCCCGATGCCGAGCACCGCGCCGAAGAACGCACCCCAGGCCAGCGCGGTCACTGGAACCACCTGCGTTCCTCGGGCAGCCGGCCCAGGGCGAGCATCACCCGGTAGGCCAGCACGGAGACCGTGAGGCCGCCGAGGATCACGACGGTGCCGGCCGCGGTGTTGAACGCCTGCGCCGCCTCGGGCCGGGTGCTGATGAGCACGAGCACGATCCAGGGGGCGGCGACCCCGAGGCGGGCGGCGTTGACCACCCAGGACTGCTTGGCCTCTACCTCGGCGCGCACCGCCGCATCCTGCCGCAGCCAACTGGACAGGCTGCGCAGCACCACGGTGAGGTCGCTGCCGCCCACCTCCCGCGCCATGCGGAGGGTCTCCAGCAGTCGGTCTGCGAACGGGTCGGCCAGGGAGCTCTTGAGCTTGTCGACGCTGTAACCGAAGTTGCCGGTGGCTCGGTAGTCGCGCTCGAACTCGGCGAACGACACCCGGGTCAGCACCGGACCCGACTGCGCCAGGCTGCTCACCGCGTCGGGCAGCGCGAGACCCGAGCGCACGGCGGAGACCAGATGGTCCACGACGTCAGGCCACACTGTGCGGTTGAGCCGACGCCGGGCGCGGGCCCGCCACAGCACGATGAGGCTGGGCAGGATCAGCCAGAGCACCCCGGCCACCACGGTGAGCGCCCGCACACCGAGGATCGCCTCGGCGAGCGCCGCGGCCGCAACCGCCAGTACCCAGGAGACCGTGGCGAACACCGACAGCGGCAGCCCGCCCATGCCGGCCTGCGCGAGGCGCGCACGCCAGCCATCCGTCAACCGGTTGCCCCGGCGGCCGGCCCTGGTGGACGGCCAGAGGAACGGCGCGCTGAGCAAAACCAGCCCGGCCCCCAGGAGACTTCCCAGCACGAGGATCATGCCGCTCCCCTCCGCAGCACGTCAGCCGGGTCCAACCCGGCGGCACGGAACTTGGCGAGCTTGGTGGGGAAGCCGCCGGTGTGCTCGAGGACGCCGTTGTTCATCAGGAACAGCGGGCTGGCTTCGATTGTGGATCCGGTGAGCTGGCCGCTCGGCGCGATGATCTCGGTCACCCGGCGCCGGCCGCGCCGGTCCATCTCGCAGTGCACGACGATGTCGATGCAGCCGGCCACGGTGGGCAGCACGAACGACGAGTCGATGTTGCGCCCGGCCAGCAGCGGCAGAGTCGACAGCTTGGCGAGCGCGTCCCTGGCGCTGTTGGCGTGGATGGAGCACATGCCGGGCAGCCCTGACCTATGCTTAGGGCTATGAGCGTTTCTGACCCCCTGAGGGCTGCCATCTATACACGCATCAGCGAGAAGGACTCCAAAGTAGACAAGGTTGAAGTTCAAGAAAAGAGGCTTCGAGCGCTCGCCAATACAGAGGGTCTAGCTGTTGTCGATGTCTACACGGATGACGGCATCAGTGGCTGGTCTGGGACGAGGAGATCCGACTGGAACCGGATCCGCTCCGACATCGGGCTAGGCAAGATCGACGTTGTACTGACAGACCGCCAAGATAGGTTTGCCCGAAGCTCATTAGAGACCGAAGCATTCAAGCTGCTCTGCAAACAGAATGCGGTCACGTGGATGTTCGCCAACGGTTCGACAATGGATCCCGCCGACTACATGGATGCGGCCATGGCCTCTTTTCAGGGAGTCATGGCTCAGATGGAATCTGACATCAAGAAAGAACGCCTGAGGGCGCGATACGCCGACGAGATCTCACAAGGTAATGCTCTGTGGGGTACGCGGCCATTCGGATACACGTCTGCCCGTGACGGCGTGGTCATCCCTGAGGAGAAAGCCCTAATCGAGGGGGCGTACGACACCATTATGCGAAAGGATGACCCCGACGAGGTGCCTAAGCGTGATACCACGCTGTACTCAATCGCGAAGCGGTGGAACGTTGCCGGGATAAAGACAACCCGGGGCAACGAGTGGACCTATCAAACTGTTCGGCAGCTCCTTCTGCGGCCCCGCAACGCCGGTTTGGTCGTCAGAGACGGGGTAGTACAGGAGGGCATCACAGGCACGTGGGAGCCGCTGGTGACCCGGGAGACACTCGCGGATACTACGGCGTTGCTCAGCCAATCAGGGAGGCTTACAGCCCCGGGTAGGAAGCAAAAGTATCTGTGCTCCGGACTCATTACCTGCGGGGTGTGTGGTGGCCCCATGAGGTCCCACACCGTGAAGGTGCGTGGCGTGGTAACCCCGCACTACCGGTGTGCGGCCAAGCTCAGAGTTTCCACCGATGAGAGGCGACATACCGCTATCGCAGTTGGCCAGCTCGACCCCATGGTGAGACATGAAGTCATCAGCGCGTTCCTATTCAGCACTGGTGAGATTTCATCTGCTGGGAAGGGAACAGACACGGCCCCACTACACAAGGCACAGGCGGCTGTCAGAGCCTCCAGACAAGAATTTATGACACTGATCCGCCTGGGAGCACTCACGGCAGCTCAGGCGGCCAAAGACCTAAAGGAGCTTTCCAAACAAGATGAAGTCCTCACTGCACAACTGCGCGTAGCCGCTGAGGAATCGGCCCATGCCGCTATGACTGTGGATCTCCGGGAGGGCCTATTCAAGAATGGCCGGGTGAGTATCAAGGATGCAGTCGCGGCACGCACACAACTCAGTGAGAAGTTCGACTCCCTCGGACTGGATCAGAGGCGGGAGTTGGTCAAGTCGCTTCTGGAGATCAAGATCAACCCAGGTCGGAAGGTCCAGAGGATCATGATTAAGCACAAAGTTGTGCTGAGCCTCAATGACCCCGAGGGAGCTTTGCCTGAGCATGAGGAAAATTCGAGTAGGTAGCAAGCCCTGGGCGCTCTAGATTTGGCACGCCGACCACAGAGTTTGGAACCACATGCCACAGGAGTTCAGTCCCAGAGTCCGCAGACACTTTCGTGAGCTGAGTGTCAACTTTGTGCTTCGGGACATAGATGCGTTTTGGACTGACGAAGGATTTGCGCGAGGTCCATTTATTCTTATCGAGCACGGCGAACGCCGTACTCGATGGGCGGACTACGAGCGGTCGGTTGACTGGGCAGATGAGGCGCATCTAGAACGAGTAGCTCGCGTTTACGAGCAGGTGCTGCCGGAGGTTGGGTCGCCAGAATTGCAGGCGACCATGGTGGTACTCCTCCGGGACGGTTGGACGGTCACCTCCCTACAGCAGATTCGGCCCTCTTCCCCCGCACCAAGACTGACTTATCCTGCCGCACCGGCCGCAGAAACGACCGTTCTGCTAGGCCGCCGCTACCTGCTTGACAATAATCCTGTCGGCACGGGCGGGTTTGGTGCCGTGTATTTTGCAACGGACACTTTCGCTAGGTTCGGAGATCCGCCACGAGTCGCAGTCAAGATGCTGCTCTCCACTGCGGACAAAGACGCAGCGCGCAGATTTGAGCGCGAGATCACCATCATCTCGGGACTACGCCACCCCAACGTTCTTCGGATTCTCGATTCAGGCAATGATGCCAACAACGGAGATTGGTACGCCATGCCAATCGCTGACCGCAATCTACAACAGTTCGTGCCTGGAGGCGTGGGGTTGGATGCCGCCTCCGTGCTGGAGGTGCTGAGAGAGGTATCAGCCGGGATCCAGCACTTGCACACCCGCAATAGTATTCACCGTGACCTGACTCCCGGAAACGTGTTACGTGTGGACGGCACCTGGAAAGTTTCCGATTTCGGTCTTTCTGTCGCAGGAGAGTGGGCGAATGCTTTCCAAACGACCTCTGTGTTCGGAATGGGTACTCCTGGTTTCAGGTCACCCGAGCAGACAAACTCTTTCAAGGACGCGACGTACCTGACCGATATCTACTCCTTAGGAAAACTCGCGCAGTTCGTAACCACCGGGGTTTGGCCGACCGATCCTGTCCTTGCCAACAATCCGTTACGGGGAATCATTCAACGAGCGACGCAGTACGTACCGGAACATCGATATGGCAGTGCGAGCGATTTTCTGGCCGCGGTCGAGGTAGAGCTAGGCAAACCACCGGCGGGCCCAGAAACGGCGACAGACAACGCCGAACGTTTCGTTCGGGGGCTCAAAGCTGGCTCCCTGTCGAACCAGGATGCTTCAGAAATCCTAGGATGGCTTCGCCTGTTGGATCCCACAGAGTCGCTATATGGGGACCACGTTTTGAGCGTTGTTTCCGCATTCACGTGGGAGGCCATACAGGTCATGTGGGCCGTGGATGCCGACGCGTTCGAATATGTCCTCCGAGCCTTCTGCGAGGTTGTACTGGCACATGGCCACCTGGGTTACTCTGGCGTTGACGGGCCTGCCTTCGTAATGTATTGGTCGGACAAGGTGGCCCAGAGTCCGATTGTCAGACAGCTCGTGATCACAAGTCTCAGCACTCTCGGGCGGAACTATAACCGTTGGATGGCTGCTGACCTTGTGCACAACATACTGAAGTCCACACCTCAGGGTCCCCTCAACGAACCTGTCATTTCGGGCTTCCGGTCAGCTGGCGAAGGTCCGACGCAATGGGCACTTAGGGCAGAAAACTTCGAGGACTACAATCCCCTATTGCGCTCTTGGCTCCCGGGCTTGATGCCCGGTGGCGAGCTGTGGAGAACGAGCTAGGTGAGCATTCTCAAAGCCGCCTTAGACCGCATTGGGCACATTGCCACCATGTCGACCTACCCCGACTCACAGGCTCCAGCAAAGTAAGGCAATTCGGACAGTTCGGAGTGCTGATTTCCTGGAGGTCGTCCATGCGAAGACTCTAGCCCCGGCGGCGCGGCACCGCGATGTGGCACCCGCAGCCCGTGATGATGACCAGATGGACAGTAGCTGGGCAGTCGTTATTGGTGCGGGGATAGCGCTCTTGGGGTCAGTGTTCGCGCCGTGGCTCAAAGACTCGCTTGAGCGGCGGCATCTCCAGCGTGAGGGCAACAGAAGCGCCGTCTCGCGGAGCCTCCTACGGATAACTGCCGCAGCGCCTGATGTCGCATTGGCGCGACTGCAAGCAGCGAACTCCAATACGACACCAAAAACCGAAGCGGTCAAGTCCATCGTGAATCTCGCTTTGAAACAATCAGAAGCGTCTCAGGCGGTGTTCGAGCTTGGGCTATTGCTTTCCGCACGGGATGCTCCGCTGGAAACTATGGCTCGCTCCGTGATCAACGCCGCCGCTGGCAAAGATGACTTCTCCGTAGAAGTCATCTGCTTCACTCAAACGGCTGCTCGTTGGTACCGCATGGAGCTAAGCGCGAAGGATGCTCTGAGCAGTTTCAAATCTGACGTAATACGATACAGAGCCCAAAACCTAGGCGTGAGCGTCGCAACACAGTCGCCCCACGAAGAGCCGGCTGAATCGGAGGGTCCCACTGCCTGAGCGTTAGAGTTCGGGCATGGCCTCACAAATACCCGCAGCGGAGAGAACACCTCAATGGGGCCGTGCGGCGTTCGATTGTCCCCGCTGCAACACGTATGCGAAACATACCCGGGAAAAGCTCAGTTGGGACACCTTTACCGGACCAGTCGAGGTCTTCGATGAGAAGCGAGCGCGGATCGTAAACGGCGTTAAGCGACAACTTCCGGCTGGGTTCTGGTCGTCTGCTCAGTGCAGCGCATGCGAGAACTATTCGATCTGGCGAGACGAGGTTCTCATCTATCCTCGGGCTTCGGGCATTTCCTCCCCGGCAAGTGATATGCCAGCTGGGGTTGCTGACCTTTACAACGAAGCCCGAGAAGTAATGGCAGTGTCTCGGCGTGCTGGTGCCGCTCTTGCTAGGGCCACCCTCGAACGCCTCCTCAAGACGCTTGATGACACTCCGCCGAAGAACGCTAACTTGGCGGCTCGTATCGATGCTGTCCACGGCAAGGTGTCTAGCTCTTTGGGCGAGATGCTGACCGTAATTCGACATGTGGGCAATCAAGCGCTTCACGGAAGCGAGACCACGGACGACTCTGTTCTATTGATCTTGGATGAGACTCAGACCGAGCTCGTAGACCTCATCTTCGAGTCGATCAATGAGCTGGTAGACGAGTTGGTAACGAAGCCGGAGGCCAGCAAGCGATTCCTATCGTTGGTACCCCAGGGGTGTTAGACCGGCTGAACAAGCCCGTCAGCTAGTCGGCCACCTCTCCAGCGGGCTCCTCGAACAGTTGCATGGCGCGTGAGTGGGATCGTTCCAAATTCTTGTTGGCGCTTCTCCGGGATTGGCTACGGAGGTGGAAAAGGCCCCAAATTCTTGTTTAAAAATTTTGGAATGGGGGTGCCCCTGTGGAGGAGTCGACAATCTTTGCAGGGGGAAGGACTTACGCCTGTCAACCGCACAGGTACGCGCTCGCTGTCAGGGCGGGGGTTCACCGCTGTCGCCCTGCCGCGCTAGTCCCAAAATGACTTTGGATGAGAAGCACCGGCGGGTCATCCACTGCCCCTGTGTGGCCCTGTGCGCCTATCTGACACCGCTGGAGTCTCTGCGTGTGTGGGAGGGTGCTCTTCTTGCTGTGAGCCGCACAGGAGCATTTAGAGCTGTGGCCTTTGGCGGCTCCGCAGGTTGACGGAGTACAGGCCGGGTTCGCTGGTCACGGCCAGTCTCTGCTTGCCTCCTGGGAGTGCACGCGATCCGCGTACCCCTGTCGTCAGTATCGGAAAGAGTGAACCATGGCGGCTGACGCTTGTGGTCGTCGGTGGGCAGGCAGAGGAGAACCCTCTAGGCGGAGGCCTTAGGGATTGCTCTAGTCCCCTGCATTGCCTTTGCTGTCTCAGATTCCAGAATCCGCTTGATGGTGGCCGCTGACCACTTGCCACCGCGTGCAGTTGGGACACCCTCCGCTGTGAGTGCGAGGGCAATCCGGTTCATGCTCGTTCCTGCCTTGTGCATATCGAGTACGCGCCGATAGGTGGGGAGGAATTCTTGTTTGACCTCTCGACCGAAGGTCACGCCCTCAGACTTCCGCTGTGCCATGCCCTCACGGGTCCGGACGGATATAAGACGGCGTTCATACTGGGCAGCGGATGCGAGCACGTTCGCTGTGAACTCTCCAGCGGGGTCTGTGAGGTCGATGTTCGGGCTGAGGAGCACTAAGCCCCAGCTCTTCCGCCGAGCACGTTCGACCAACCCGGCGAAGTCCGCGACAGACCGGCTGATTCTGTCGAGTCGCACAGAGATAAGAATCTGAGCCTCACCCTTGTCGAGCCGCCGGAGTGCATCCTGTAGGGCTGGCCGGTTCAGATTCTTCGCGCTCTTGCCCTCTTCAGTGACGATCTCGACCGTCCAGCCACGTCGAGTGGCCTCTTCTCGGAGGGTGGCCTCCTGCGCAGCTAGAGATGCACCCTCTTCAACCTGGCCAGCGGTCGAAACCCGGATGTAGGCGAGGGCGAGAGGAGTGCTCATGGCCCTAGTTTATACAAAGGGTTCCCTTTGTCAATAAAAAACTGATGTTCAGCTATTCCGGACGGTGTCCGCTGCCCCTTGAAGATACGCACGCTGCAGTGCAGTTGCCTCCACGTCGCCAGTATCTATTTGAGCGAGAAGGTCGTCCAACGCCTGAATGACGGGTTCCTTGTCCATGTACACACCTCCGGGTAGTAGCTTGCTCCAGCTCGAACCTGAAAAGGAGAATAAACAGGTTCGAGCCGGAGTCGAGAGGCTCAGCCCGAGCCCCTGCGAGTGGTACCCGATAACCGGCTATGAGGACCGGGCACCACTCGCGGGGACGCGGGTCGATCACCGCTGCCGGTCGTAGATCTCTGAAGCGGACTGCTCCGCTGCGGCGAGCGCTGCCCTCTGAACTGGCGTGGCACTGATTTTGCCAGCGTCGATCTCTTCGAGTACCCACCTGAGGTTGAAGCAAGTTTCGAACAGGTCCACTTGCTGTGGACTCGTCATGACTTGAACTCTGGTTTCTTGTGGATCGGCAGGGACTGAGGCTCTGGTGCGATCCCGGATGTCGTTGATGACCTACCTACTCGACTGCGGAAGGCGGCAAGTGCCTTCCGTTGTCTCGCCAACATGGCCGCTGCTACTGCGCGGGTCACGAGACCCTCTCCAGGCGCTTGATGATCTCGGCCAGTGTTGCCAGATTCATGAAAACCAGCTGGTCTTCAAGATCCCTACCGCGACGAAATTGGATGCTCGCGCTGAGGGGCTTGGGATTGGCTCCGAACGCCGCATCTCGCTTGGCTTCATCGACGGCTTCACCTGGCAAGAAGTTGACGGCTGTGCGGACGTGGAGCAAGAAGTTATCCAGGCCCCTCAGATGGCCACTCTCGTGATCCTCTTTGAGGAGTTCGCTGGGCTTGGTTACGTATGGCGCGGGGGTCACTCGGATGCCGTGCTCAGCGGCCAGCCACAAGCTCAAGAGCTGGCGGTACTTCTCGGTTCTGGAGCGGTGGTCTCCCGACATGTCTCAGTCCTGCTCTCGTGGGTCGGAGCCGTAGCGGGTACTCGTTTGGCCGGAAGGACCGGGACCAAACTCCTCGTTCAGTACGCGGAGCGCTGCAGCGCGATCACGCTGGTCGGGAATGGCGTGTGCGGCCACGCGTCGGGCCTCCCGTGCCAGCTCCCATTCGAGTGTGCCGGGGATGAAAAGCGACAGGTTCTCAGGCCATGGCCCTTTTGCGAACCGGGTCTCGCTGGGGTCACCGACACGCTGGAGCCACGAGTCGCCGTTACGGTCCAGCGATGCTCTGATCAAGTCGTCCGTGATGGTGATCGTCATGCCGCGACGGGCAACCTGACCGGTTGCGGCGTTGTCAGATGTCGCAAACGTCAATCCACTTTCCAGAAAGTGGATCTGATCCCCGGGTACTACTGGGAAGGTCTTCGAGGGGGTCATGATGGTGTCCTTTCGATGGTGCTGCGTGAATTCTTGTTGTTGACGATCTGGGTGAGCTGGTCTCCAAAGTCGTCCATCCCCTGATGGCGGATTTCTCGGATCAGAGCCTGTGCTGCCACTGGGTTGGCAATCGAATACTTGGCCACGGCGTGCGTCAGTCGCTCTGCTTGCTGCAGGGCGGCGACTGTCGTCGTGTCCTTCACCCCGAGCTGCCCCAAGAGGCCGAACAGGATTCTTGATTCGGTGTCACTTGCACGAGCCTGTGCGTTAGGTGTCGCCGCTCGGAGCCGCGATGCACGTGCGTCGTCCGCGAGATTTACCAACCGAGCGAGCAAGTCGGCGGGGGCTGCGGCGGAGTCCCGGGCTGCATCGAATCGAGCCGATTGAAGGTGCCGCTGACTGTGGCGGCTGATTGCAGAACTGGAAACCCCGTGCTGTGCCGCCAGCTCGCGGACACCTGTTCCGGCCATGAGCTGGGCTTCGATCTGCTCCCGGTCGTCGTGCAGACACAGTGAACAGCGCGAGCTGGTCTCGGTCGTACTTGTCATAGGAATCAATGCCTCCAAAGTTAACTATCGGCAGTTAGCGTCGGCTGGTCCCCGAAGCTGCTGCAGGTAGCTACGCGCAGGGAACATGTGCTCGTACGTCGAGGGCACACAGAGAAGGTGGGACACGCTGCGAGCCGTCCCGCCAGCTAGTTGAACGATGGCCGGTCCCGTTGCTTAGCCCGGAGCCGCCCAATGGTCGCTGTGGAGGTCTTGAGCTTCTTGGCGGCCTCAGCCTTGGTCATGCCGTCTACGCGGCGGAGGTCGGCCACAGTGAGCCGGGGTCGGGGCTTGCTGCGAGACCCTCCGATGCTCCCGGCCATGGACTTCTTCGTGTAGTAGTAGGGGTCCCACTCCCTAAGGGTGAAAGCTGCAGCTCGGTCGGCCATGCCTGCGGCATCACTGTCTGTGAGTGTCGAAGGGGTCTTGGTTCCCGAGAAGTCATAGAGGCTGCTGATGTCGAATTGTGATTCAAGAATCTTGAGAAGGTAGGTGGCCAGTTCGTCGTGAGTCGGCATCAGCGGTGACCCTTGGAGATGAAAGGAGTCATTGACAAGATCCGCCCCCAGCTGACAGATGTATCCGTACACTTCACCGTTGAAAGTTTTTGCTCCCGGGCGCTTCTTTTTAGACCGGTACTTATATTGGTCAGGAATAGCTCTGTTTTTGATGCTCTTTGGAGCCTTAGGCCTGCCATGCTCTCCGTCCAGGGGTACAGCTAGCTCTGGTGATACCCCTGTCAGGTGCTTCGGTGATGCGCCTGTCAGGTGCTTCAGTGGTACCCCTGTCAGGTGCTTCGGTGATGCGCCTACAGGTGGAGTGAACACCTCCAGATGAAAGGCTGTGCCGTGGGGGAAGTCGGCTGTTGGTTGACGGTCGTCATCCACGATGGATGGATTACATACGTCAACCCGGGAGGCATTTTTCCCTCTACGATTTTCATGAAATCGGAGTGCGAATCTGTGTGGATCGTTCTGGTAACGCCGACGCGTGTAAGAGTAACCCCACGGCTGATGTGTGGACTCGGTAGACTGTTCATCGAAGGATCTCCACCCCTCAGCGTCCGTTCGAAAGTCGCTGGGGGGTATTTCTTGGTCGGGAGCTACACGAGAGCTGGACAGCTCAATCGTGGAAATTCGCTCTACCGACTTAGGACAGTTGCCCAGAGGTCATCGGCACCCGTGCGAGGTGCCGCCTTCACAGGTTACCCATTCTCAAAGCGCCCCACGGGCTAAGTCCGGTCCGAAGGCTTGCCCCGGGGGTAACTATGGGGCAGCTCGCCCCGGCGTGCGAGAAGCTGACTGGCCTGTCCTGCAATTGCGATGGCGTAGTCCGGATCAAGCCCGAACGCCTCCCAGCTCTGATCCACCCGCCGTTTCATCGCCGGGGTCATTACGAAAGTCTCGGCGGTGGTGGCCTGTTTGCGGTGATTGCTCATAGTTAGACCTTCGGCAGTTTGTGGAATCATGAATAGCCCTATGCGTTGTTAGCTAGCCCGCTGTTCAGTGCGATGAGCAGGTCGAGGCTCTCGGCCTCCCGCACCTCGCCCACCACGAGCCGGTCGGGTCGCATCCGCAGCGACTCCTTGATCAGGCGGCGCAGGGTGATCTCTCCGGTGCCCTCCAGACTGGGCTGCCGGCACTGCATCGCCACGACGTCCCGGCCGGCCACGCTCAGCTCAAAGGTCTCCTCCACGGTGATGATCCGCTCGGTTCGCGGGGCCGCCGAGAGCAGCGCGTTGAGCAGTGTGGTCTTGCCGGTTTGCGTCGCCCCGCAGACCAGGATGTTCTGCCCGCCCCGCACGCACACCCGCAGAAATTCGGCGGCCGGCTGGGTGAGGGCCCCGAGCGCCACGAGCTGGGTGAGATCCCGGATCCGCCGGGTGAACTTGCGAATGTTCACCGACCAGAACCGCTGGGTGATGTCCGGGATCACCACGTGCAGCCTCGACCCGTCGGGCAGGGACGCGTCGACGAATGGGGAGGACAGGTCGACACGGCGGCCGGACGCCTGCAGCATCCGTTCGACGAGATCGCGCACCTCGCGTTCGGTGAGCACCATGGTCGTCAGCTCCGGCACGCCGTCGCGCGCCACGAACACCCGGCTAGGCGCGTTGATCCAGATCTCCTCGATGTCGGGGTCGTCCAGGAACGGCTGCAGCGCCCCAAACCCGGTGAGGGCGGCGACCACCTCGCGGGCGGCCTGGAACTCGTCGGCGAGCAGCGGCGCGGACCCGCCGAGGGCACGTTCGCTGTACCGGCGCACCTCGTCGCGCACGTACTGGTCGGTCAGGGTGCCGTCGCCGGCCAGGTCGACGCCGTCCCGGCGCACACGCAGCCGCACCTGCTCGGTGATGATGCGCACGGCCTCGCTCATGTAGGCATCCTGCTGCACAAGCCGGTCGGCGCGTGGGAGTTATCCACAGGGGCCGGTTTCAGCACCCAAACAGCGGGCACTCTAGACTGGAGCCGCACCCGCGGGAGTGGTGAAATTGGTATACACGCAGGTTTTAGGTACCTGTGCCGGAAGGCGTGAGGGTTCAAGTCCCTTCTCCCGCACCGACGGGCGTCGGCGTCAGCACACAGGAGCTGACCGGCTCCGCTGCCACAGAGAACTTCTCTCAATTCTGGCCGCTGGATTCTGCTTAGGTTAGGATTGCCTTACCCGTCCCCCAGCAGATCGGTTCCCATGACCGCGACCCACGGCACCACCCCGCACACCCTGGACCAGCAGCCGAGCCTGTCCGAGTACCTTCGGGCAAGTTCCAGTGGCCAGCACCGCGACACGGAGACCCGGTCCTTCATCACCGAGTTGATGAGCGGCCACCTCTCCCTCGAGGACTACACGCGCTACCTCGGTCAGTACGCCTGGGTTTACGAGGCTCTCGAACAACTCGTCGACAGGGTGTCCCAGATCGACCATCTCGACCTCTTCGATCCCAACCTTGAGCGGCTGCCCGCCATCGAGAGCGACCTCGCTGCGCTCGGCGTAAGGGACTGGCGCCACGAGTATCCGCCCCTCCCCGCCACCGCCGCGTACATCGAACACCTGCAGTCGCTCACCAACGCCGACAGCGTGCGGTGCCTGGCGCACCATTACACGCGCTACCTCGGCGACCTCTCCGGCGGCCAGGCGATCGCCTCGCTCGTGGCCCGGCACTACGGTGCGGAGCCCGAACAGCTCGGCTTCTACAGGTTCGACGCGATCAACAACATCGTGCAGTACAAGCGTGCGTACCGGGACCGGCTCAATGCACTCTCGCTGGCACCCGCCGACGTGGACACCCTCGTCGCCGAGGTCGATGCGGCATTCACCTACAACGGTGCGGTCTTCGACGGGCTGGCGAACTAGCCGATGTTGCGCACGGCGGCACTTGACGGCCAGCTCAGCGATTTCCTCGCGAGCACCGGAGTTGTGTTGTTCTACCTGCTGGTTTGGGCGCTCGTGTTCGCGGGCACCGCTTTGTTCCTGGGAGTCTTCATCCCGTTCATCACGGGCGACTCCCTGCTCTTCGGGTCCGGGCTGGTCGCCGCGTCGAGTTCGAACCTCAACATTGTCGTCCTCGCGGTCGGCATCGGCATTGCCGCCTTCCTCGGCGACCAGGTGGGATTCCTGCTCGGCCGCCGCTACGGCCGGGGATACCTGGACCGGCGCGGCGGACGACGCACCCAGCTGGCCATCGTGAAGACCGAGTCGTTCTACCTCAAGTACGGCTGGTGGGCCGTGGTCGTGGCCCGGTTCATGCCCTGGGCGCGGGTGTTCGTTCCCGTCGTGGCGGGCGTCGGTCGGATGAACTACTACAAGTTCCTCTCGAGCAACGTGGTCGGAGCCCTGGCCTGGGGCGTGGGCATCACCCTGACCGGTTATTACGCCGCCGCTATCCCCGGCGTCAAGAGCGCGGCATACGTGATCGCCGCGTTCTTCATCACGGCGTCGATCGTCTTCGGTCTGCGCACCTGGCTGGCCGACCGCGCCCAGACCCGACTTGAGGCGCTGACCAGCACCGGTCCTCACAACACTTTGGGGGGTTAGCCCACCCCTTGATCAGGGTTTCCGGCCCGGTTTACGCGATAACCTGTAGCGACGCATGCGATCACCGCCGACTGGCCGATCTAGCCGCCGACGACTGGAGTTTTCTTCGTGATTAACACCGCACTCATCCCGTGGCTCGACCCGGAGATCCTTATCAACGGATTCGGGCCCTGGGCTCTGCTGGGCGTGTGCGCGATCGTCTTCGCCGAGACGGGCCTCCTGATCGGATTCCTACTGCCCGGTGACACTCTGCTGGTGATCACCGGCCTGTTCGTCTTCTTCGACATCATCAAGATCGACATCTGGTGGGTCGCCCTGGCCATCGGAGCCGCCGCCTTCCTCGGCGGCGAGGTGGGCTATCTGATCGGCCACCGCCTCGGCCCGCGGGTGTTCGAACGCAAGGAATCCGGGCTCTTCAGCGTTAAGAACGTGCAACGCACCAACGCCTTCTTCGTACGCTTCGGCGGCTTCGCAGTGATCGCCGCCCGCTTCGTGCCGATCGTGCGCACCTTCGCGCCGGTCGCAGCCGGCGTGGGACACATGGACTACCGCAAGTACAGCCTGTACAACTTCATCGGTGCCATGATCTGGGGAGCCGGACTCACCTTCTTCGGCTACTTCCTGGGCTACATCCCGCCGCTGGCGGACTTCGTACGCGCCTACATCGACCTGATCCTGCTCGGCGCCGTGGTGCTCACCCTGCTGCCCACCATCTACCACTATGTGCAGTCGATGGTGAAGGCCCGCCGCGAGGCACGCGCCGGCGTCGTCGACGGTGAGAAGCTCGTACTCGACCCTGAGAACTTCGAGACCAACAACGACGGCAAGCACGAGGCCTAGGGCCTAACGCGCGGGTCAGCGGTGCGAGTGCAGCGTGTGACCGGCATCCGCCGCGTGGTCGGCAGGTTCGAGTTGGAACGTGGAGTGCTCTACGTCGAAATGATGCGACAGGCATTCGGACAGTTCGCTCAGCAGCTCTCCCGCCCGGCCTGACGCCAGCAACTCCGGCTCGACGACCACGTGCGCGCTGAAGACGTGCGAGCCCGACGTGATGGCCCAGACGTGCACGTCGTGCACAGCTACGACCCCCGGGGTGTCCTTCAGGTGCTGCCGGATCTCCTGCACGTCCGTGTCGGCAGGCGTCGACTCGCTGAACACCCGCACCACGTCGCGCAGCAGGCCGAGGGCCCGCGGCACGATCATTGCGGCGATCACGAGCGAGGCGATGGAGTCGGCCTGCGCGAATCCCGTGGTGAGAATCAGCACGGCCGCGACGATCACGGCCACCGAGCCCAACGCATCCCCCAACACCTCGAGATAGGCTCCGCGCATGTTGATGGAGCCGGCCGCCGCCGGACGCAGCAGCAGGATACCCACCACATTGGCGATCAGGCCGATCACGGCTACAACGAGCATCGGCATCGCCAACACCTCGGGCGGGTCGCCCTGCATCAGCCGGCTGACCGCGCCGACGACGACGAACCCCGCCACCACGAGCAGGATCAGACCGTTCAGCATGGCCCCGAACACCTCGGCGCGCTGGTAGCCGAATGTCTGCCGGTCGGTCGCCGGGCGGGCCGCGACGACCGTGGCCGTGAGAGCGATGATGAGGCCGGCGAGGTCGGAGAACATGTGGCCGGCATCGGCCAGCAGGGCCAGGGAGCCGGTGATCCAGGCGCCGATGACCTCGGCCACGAGCACCACGCCGACGATACCGATCACGATCGACAGGCGCGACCGATTGCGCGTTGACGAGGATGCGTGATCGTGGCCCATGCCTCCACGGTACGAGCCTGCCGGGGCGAAAGCGAGCCCCGCCGCTAGTTGGGAATGAGTGCCGTTCTCAGCTGGCACCCTGCCACAATCACCCTCACGCCGACTACCGTTCTGATCAGCCCAAAAGCTCCGTCAACACGGGGCCGAGCGCGGCGAACGCGATGGCTCGGTGGCTCTGGGCATTCTTCACCTCGGCGGGCAGTTCGGCCGCCGAGACGTCGTGGCCATCGGGCTGGAAGATCGGATCGTAACCGAACCCGCCTGCGCCGGCCGCGGCGTGCAGGATGCGCCCCGGCCACTCCCCCGTGACGGCCCGCTCGTCGCCGTTCGGCAGGGCCAGCGCGGCCACGCAGGTGAAGTGCCCTGCACGGTGTTCGTCGGCCATGTCGCTGATCTGCCAGAGGAGTAGGCGCAGGTTTTCCTCCGAGTCCCGGGCGGGGCCTGCCCAGCGCGCGGAGAAGATCCCGGGGGCGCCGCCCAGCACGTCCACGCAGATGCCCGAGTCGTCGGCGATGGCCGGCAACCCGGTGTGCGCGGCAGCGGCGCGCGCCTTGATCAGCGCGTTCTCGGTGAACGTGGCACCATTCTCGACCGGCTCCGGCCCGTCATAGGCCAGAACTTCCAAGCCCGGGAGCATGGGTGCGAGGATCCGGCGCAGCTCCTCGACCTTGTGGGCGTTGTGGGTGGCGAGAACGACGCGCATCAGCGGCCCAGCGTGGTCTTCTGCAGGTCGGTGAGCGTGATGGCTCCGCCGAGGGCGAGGTCCAACAGGGAGTCCAGCTCGCTACGGTCGAATGGGGCGCCCTCGGCGGTGCCCTGCACCTCGATGAACTTGCCCCGGCCGGTGACGACGACGTTCATGTCGGTGTCGGCACGTACGTCTTCGGTGTACGCCAGGTCGAGCATCGGCACCCCGGCGATGATGCCCACCGAGACGGCGGCCACGCTGTCGGTGAGCGGCTGGGCCTTCTGGGCGATGAACTTCTTCTCCCGGCCCCACTCGAGGGCGTCGGCCAGGGCCACGTAGGCGCCGGTGATGGCGGCGGTGCGGGTGCCGCCATCCGCCTGCAGCACGTCGCAGTCGATCACGATGGTGTTCTCGCCGAGAGCCTTCATGTCCACCACGGCGCGAAGGCTGCGGCCGATCAGACGGCTGATCTCGTGGGTGCGCCCGCCGATGCGGCCCTTGACCGATTCGCGGTCCATCCGGGAGTTCGTGGAGCGCGGCAGCATCGAATACTCGGCGGTGACCCACCCCTTGCCCTTGCCGGCCATCCAGCGAGGCACGCCGTTGGTGAACGAAGCCGTAGCCAGCACCTTGGTGCGGCCGAACGAAATGAGGGCCGAACCTTCGGCCTGATCGCTCCAGCCGCGTTCGATGGTCACGGGACGCAGCTGGTCGTTGGTACGGCCGTCGGCACGCAGGATGTCGGTCACGGTTTCTCCTTGAAAAGACGCGGGGTGGTGGACGATGCGGCCAGTCTGGCCACCTCGCTGAGGCTGATGGTGCCCGTGGCAACCAGGTCGACCCGGGAGATCTCCGGGCCGAGCAGGCGGTGGGCGAGGCGCAAGAAGTCGTCGGCGCTGTCGCCGGTGGCTTCGTAGCGGTAGCTGGGCGGTGCGGTTTCGACCCGTTCGAGGTGCTGGCCCACCAGGGTGCGGTAGACGTCGTTCGCGGTCTCGGTGTGGCTGGAGACCAGGGTCACCGCGTCGCCCATCACGTAAGAGATCACGCCGCGCAGGAACGGGTAGTGGGTGCAGCCGAGCACGAGCGTGTCCACGTCGGCGGCCTTGAGCGGGGCGAGGTACTCCTCGGCGACCCGCAACACCTCAGCTCCGGTGGTCACCCCGGATTCGACGAACTCGACGAAGCGCGGGCAGGCCTGCGAGAACAGCTGGATGTCGGTGGCCGCGGCGAACGCGTCGTTGTACGCGCGTGAGTTCACGGTTCCGGCAGTGCCGACCACGCCTACCCGTTTGTTCCGGGTGGTGCCGACCGCCCGGCGCACCGCGGGCTGGATCACCTCGATCACGGGGACGCTGTAACGCTCCCGGGCGTCCCGCAACACGGCGGCCGAAGCGGTGTTGCAGGCGATTACCAGCAACTTCACATCTTGGGCAACCAGATCGTCGAGCACCTCGAGCGCGTACTCTCGCACGTCGGCGATCTTCTTGGGCCCGTACGGCGAGTGCGCCGTGTCACCGATATACAGAATGGACTCGTTGGGCAGTTGGTCCTTGATGGCCCGGGCGACGGTGAGCCCGCCGACGCCGGAGTCGAAAATCCCAATCGGTGCATCCGTCACAACAATCAAGCCTATCCGGGTTCGGCATTTCACCCTGCGTGACACCGCCATATGCCCAGAACGCCCCAACGTACGTGGGACTGCATATACCCGTAACTACACTCGGCGTATGGGCCAGGCCAACCAGGCAGAGCCGCACCGTAAGACGTCCCTCGTGCCGTCTGAGGAGATGATCGTCATGACTGATCGCGTCGTAATCACCGGACTCGGGGCCCTCACACCGCTCGGTAATTCGTGGACCGAGACCTGGGACGGCCTCACCAGCGGCCGCAGCGGAGTGGCGCGCATCACGCAGTTCGACGCCACGGACCTGCCCACCCAGATCGCCGGCGAGGTCAAGGGGTTCGACCCCGTCACCCGCATGTCGGTCAAGCAGGCCAAGCGCGCCTCCCGCGCCTCGCAGATGGCCATCGCCGCCGCCCGCGAAGCCGTCGCCGACGCCGGCTTCGGTCCGTCGATGGAGGGTATCCACACGGCTGTCATCGTCAACAGTGCGGTCTCCGGCTACGCCGAGATCCAGGATGCGACCGAGCACGTCAACGCCGGCAGCGCCCGACGTATCTCTCCCCGCTTCGTGCCGTCGTCCCTGATGAACATGGCCGCCTGTGAGATCGCCATCGACCTGGGCGTGCACGGCCCGGTGAACGCGAGCGCCCTGGCCTGCGCCAGCGGCGCCTACGCGCTGCTCGAGGCCCGCACCATGCTCGTGATGGGCGACGCCGACGTCGTCATCGCCGGCGGTGTCGAGGCGGCCATCACCCCGGTGATGTTCGCGGGCCTCAACGCCATGCACGCGGCCTCCACCCACAACGAGGAGCCCACCGAGGCCAGCCGCCCCTTCGATGCCAACCGCAACGGTCTCGTCTTCGGCGAAGGGGCCGTGGTGTTCGTCATGGAGCTGCTCTCGCACGCCAAGGCCCGCGGCGCCCGGGTCTACGCCGAGGTGCTCGGCGGCGCCCTCACCAGCGACGGCTTCAGCATCGTGGCCCCCGACCCGTCCGGCCAGTACGCCAGCCAGGCGATCACCCGGGCTCTGGACCGAAGCAAACTCAACCCGGCCGACATCGACATGATCGTGGCCCACGGCACGTCCACCCAGGCGAACGACAAGGCCGAGACGCTCGCCATCCGCCAGTCGTTGCGGCACTTCGCCGACAAGATCTCGATCACGGCGCCCAAGTCGATGACCGGGCACATGATCGGTGCGGCTGGGGCGCTGTCCGCACTGATCGGCGCCCTGTCGATCAAGAACGGCATCGTGCCGCCCACCATCAACCTGCGCACCCCCGATCCGGAGTGCGGCCTGGACTACACGCCGCTCACCGCGCGCATCCAGCCCATCAAGCACGCCCTGGTGAACGCGTTCGGCTTCGGCGGCCAGAACTGCATCGTCGCCTTCGGCGCCCTGTAAGCCTCTCCGAGTCGCCCTGCAGCCGCCCGTTCAGGGCGGCCTGACTCGCCTCTGACGGCCCCTTCAGCTTTCGTGACGGGGCCGTTCGTCGTATCGCACCGGATGCTGCCCCCGCGACTTGCCGCTTAGCGCCCTTTCGGAGGCGGGGAAGGGGCGCTTTCCGGCAAGTCAGTGAGTTTTTCTTCGCCGACTTGCCGGAAGATGCCCTTTCGGAGGGCGGGAAGCGGCACTTTCCGGCAAGTCACCGAGGCTGCTGGCGGCGGGGCGGCTCACGGGCGTCCCGCCGCCAGCCCGGCAGACCCGCGGCCGGACAGGCCGGGCGGCTAGGCTTGCCCGCGTGACCGAGTCTTCTGCACTACGAACCGACCGCTACGAACTCACCATGGTGGATGCCGCCATCCAGAGCGGCACCGCCAACCGGGAGTGCATGTTCGAGGCCTTCGCCCGACGGCTGCCCACGGGCCGGCGCTACGGCATCGTGGCCGGCACCGGCCGGCTGCTCGATCTGATCCGGGACTTCCGCTTCGGCGACGCCGAGCTCGACTGGCTACGCGCCAATGACGTGGTGCGCCCGCCCACCCTCGACTGGCTGGCAGACTACTCCTTCAGCGGCAACATCTGGGGCTACCGCGAGGGCGACGCGTACTTCCCCGGCTCCCCGCTGATCCAGGTCGACGGCACCTTCGCCGAGTGCGTGGTGCTCGAGACGCTCATCCTCAGCGTGCTCAACTACGACAGCGCCGTCGCCAGTGCCGCAGCCCGGATGGTGTCGGTGAGCCTGGGTCGCCCGCTGGCCGAGATGGGTTCGCGTCGCACCGGCGAATACTCCGCTGTGGCCGCCGCCCGCGCCGCGTACATCGCCGGGTTCGCCGCCACCAGTAACCTCGAGGCCGGCCGCAGCTGGGGCATCCCCACCATGGGCACGGCAGCGCACTCCTTCACCCTGCTGCACGACAGTGAGGAGGATGCCTTCCGCGCCCAGGTGGACGCCTTCGGCACGTCGACCACCCTGCTGGTGGACACGTACAACATCGAGCGGGGTATCGAGCTCGCCGTGGCCGTGGCGGGCACCGGCCTCGGCTCGATCCGGATCGACTCCGGCGACCTGCCCACCGTCGCGGCCGCCGCTCGCGCGCAGCTGGACTCTCTGGGCGCCGTGAACACCCGAATCACCGTGACCAGCGACCTCGACGAGTACTCGATCGCCGCCCTATCGGCGTCCCCCGTCGACGCGTTCGGGGTGGGAACCTCGCTCGTGACCGGATCCGGCGCCCCGGCGGCCGGCATGGTCTACAAGCTGGTGGCGCACAAGGACGACACCGACCAGTGGGTGTCGGTGGCCAAGACGTCCGCGTCGAAGGCCTCGGTCGGCGGCCGCAAGAATGCCTTGCGCCGCCTGGACGCGGCCGGCATCGCCCAGGAAGAGGTGGTGCAGGTGGACGACGACGGCCTCGCTGTCGCCTCGGCGACGGATGCCTCCGCTCGGCCCGGTAGCGCTACGGAGCGGCCGCTTCTGGTACCGCTCATGCAGGCCGGCGTGGTGGACGAACGGTACCTGGGCCCGTCCGGCACCCGGCTGGCCCGCGAGCAGAACGCCGCAGCGATGCGGGAACTGCCCGTGGACGCATTCCGGCTGGGCCGCGGCGACGCAGTGATCCCGACGGTCTTCGCCTGATCACCAGCTGACCGGCGGAGGGTCAGTCCTGCTTCATCTTTTCGTAGATGGACTTGCAGGTCGGGCACACCGGGAACTTCTCCGGGTCGCGCCCCGGCAGCCATTTCTTGCCGCACAGCGCCTTGACCGGCTTCCCGGTCATGGCGGACTCGAGGATCTTGTCCTTGGGCACGTAGTGCGAGAAACGTTCGTGGTCGCCCGGTTCGATCTGTTCCTGGCCCAGCAGTTCCTCGAGTTCACGGTCGAGGGTGGACGTTCCGCCACCGGTTCCGGGGCCCCGGCCGGGCTCAGCGATGCTCGCTCGAATGTCGTGTGTCATGCCATCAAGTGTATGCAGCTATGCGCGCAAAGCGGAGGAGAGCATCTCCGGTCCACGACGTTCGAAGGTGCGCGAGCCGAGCCAGATGCCGCCGACGAGCACCACGAAGCCGATACCGAGGCCCCAGTAGAGAGCGGGCAGGTTCCAGAGCGGGTCGACGAAGATTCCCAGCACCGCGCAGACGATGGCCGGCAACGCGACGATGATCGATCCCACGAAGGTGAATGACTGGATGACCGCCGCTGCCGTGTCCGAGGACTGTGGCTGCGCGAACGGGCTGTCGCCGGGCTTGGTGGCGGGGTACGGGAACCGGGCCGAGGTGAAGCTGGAGAAGCCCAGGCCAGCCAGAAGGATGCAGGTGCTCACGCCGAGCACACCGGGCAGGACCGCCCAGTCACCGTACACGCTGACGCTGATGGCCGAGCCGAGCCCGATCAACGGGATACCGACGAAGAAGGCGGGCACCAGCCGGCCGACCCGGTCGGCGAATCCTCGGGGTCCGGAAACCACGTGCAGCCAGATCGCGGTGTGATCGTAGGCGACGTCGTTGTGCAACGTCCAACCGAGGAAGACGCACATGAGCGGCACCGGCACCAGGGCCAGGTACTCGATGGGCATCCCGGCCACCGCGAGCGGCAGGATCACCAGCACCGGCACGATCGGAATCATGATCAGCGACACCCAGTAGCGCGGGTCGCGTCCCCAGTAGGTGATGCTGCGGGCGGCGATGGCTCCAACCGGGTTGTGCGGCATGCGGTCGAACCAGCCCAGGCCGCCGTAGGCGCGCGCCTGAGCCTCCCGGCCGGGGCTCACGAGCATCCGGGCCACCAGACCCTGCCAGGCCAGCCAGATCAGGTACAGGGTGCCTGCGGCGATCAGCAAGCGGAGGAATGACGTGCCCCAGTCCCCGGCGGCTGCGTCGCCCGGCACGGCCCAGGCGGCGCCCAGCGGAGTCCAGCCGAGGATGGCCGCGAACCCGCCGAGCAGGTCGAGGCCGTACTGGCTCCAGTCCACATTGACCAGCAGCACCACGACGGGCGTGATCATGACGATCAGCAGGATGCCGACGATGCCGGTGAACTCCCGCGAGCGGCGGGTGGAGAGCAGGAAGGCGGCGATGGAGGTGCTTACCCGCGACGCGAGCATGCAGGTACCCAGCAGCAGTGCCGCCGCGATGATCGCGAACAGGGTCTCCCCCACACCGCGTGACCAGGTGACAACGGTGCCCAGAAGCACCAGCGTCAAGGTGGCCGCCGGCACACCGACCAGCGACGAGACGGCCAGCCCCAGGGACAGGTCTTTGGTCGGAATGCCCAGGGTGGAGAACTTGCGCGGGTCCATGCTGTCGTCGACACCGAAGACCAGCGGCACGAGGATGAAGCCGAGCACGACGATCGAGCCCACCACAATGAGCCCGTCACGGATGGTGCCCACATCGTCGACAAAACGGAACGCGATGAGCATGGCCACCAGGGCTGCGGCCACGAGCAACCCGTAGATCAGGCCGAGCACGACCCCCACGACCTGCCACGGGCTACGCCGGAAGAGATTGGCGAGGAGCCTCAGTTTCAGTCCGAGAAATTGTGCAACCACTCCAGGCCCTCCGCAACCTTTCGTCCGCCGGCCAGGTCGACGAAGCGTTCCTCGAGCGACACGTTTCCGCGCACCTCGTCGATCGTTCCCGACGCGAGGACCGAGCCCTGCACGATGATGGCCACATGGTCACAGACCCGCTGGATGAGGTCCATGCCGTGGCTGGAGAGGATGACCGTGCCCCCTGCGGCGACGTAACGCTGCAGGATCTCGGTGACGTTGACGGCGGAAACCGGGTCGACCGACTCGAACGGCTCGTCGAGCACCAGCACGCGCGGCGAGTGGATCATCGCGCAGGCCAGGGCGATCTTCTTGGTCATGCCGGCCGAGTAGTCGGCCACCAGCCGGTTGAGAGCGCCCTCGAGACCGAAAGCGGCAGCCAGGTCGGCGGACCGGGTGCGCACCGTCTCGCTCTCCAGCCCGCGGAGCACGCCGGCGTAGTACAGCAGCTGGGCGCCGGTGAGGCGGTCGAAGAGGCGCAAGCGGTCGGGCAGCACGCCGATGGCGCGCTTGGCGGCGACGGGGTCGGCCCACACGTCGATGCCATGCACGTGGATGGAGCCCGAGTCGGGCCGGAGCAGTCCGGTGATCATCGACAGGGTCGTGGTCTTGCCCGCCCCGTTGGGGCCGACGATGCCGTAGAACGAGCCCGACCGAACCTCGAGGTCGACTCCCGCCACGGCCACGTTCTGGCCGAAGCGCTTGTTGAGGCCATTGACAGCGATCTCCACCGGGGCGGAGTCGCTGACGATCGTGGCACCCGTGCGCGGCGGCAGGGGCTTGCGGAGCACCGGCGCGATGCGCGGGGTGGTCGTCGCAGGCTTCGCTACAGGCTTCTCAGCAGGCGTGGTGACGGCGTCGACCAGGCTCACCGGGGTGGCGCCGGTCGCCGGTGCAGGATCGGCAGCCGCCGAGGTGTCGGTAGCGGCTTCGACGGCGGTGCTGTCCGCCACGGAAGCTGCGGTGGAGGCGTTGACTGCAGTTGCAGTTGCAGAGGCCGCGGCCACGCCGGCGCCCGATGTCTCCGCGGCATCCCTGCCGCCGAACCGCGGCAGTCGCCAGAACGGACGTCGCGCGGCTGGAGCCGTAGCTGCGATGGGCTGGTGTGCGGCTTCCATGGTCTCTTCGTCGGCCGGCTCGGCCGTGACGGTGAAGATTCGAGTCGCGTCGTCGTGGCCGTCGGTTGCCGGGTCCGTCACGTCTGAACGCACAACCGTGGGCGGGTCGGCCTGGGCCAGGTCGTCGACCGGCGGGTCGTCCGTCACAGCCACGTCGTGCGCGGCCTGACCAGCGGCGGGCGCCTTCGATGCGGCGGGTTCAGTGACGACAGGCGCGGATGCCTCAGCGGCGGGAACGACAGCGGCAGGCACGTTGGTATCTGGCACGTCGGCGCCTGGCACGTCGGTGCCTGGCACGTCGGTGCCTGGCACGTCGGTGACCGGTGCGGCGGCCGTCGAGGCCTGGCCCGCCACGGTCGGCACCCGACCGGAGACGGCAGGGTCGGCGGATTCGGCGTCGGTACTGGCAGCGGCAAGGGCGGCGGCACGTGCGGCAGCGGCCGCAGCCGTGCGGGCGGAGGTGGCCGCTGCACGCGCTGCAGCTGACTTCGCAGCGGCGGCCTTGGTCGCTGCGGTGCGGGCAGCCCCTGCCTTGGTCGCCGACTCGGTCTTCGCTGCCGCGGCCTTGGCGGCAGCGGCCTTCGACGCCGCCGTGCGGGCGGAGGTGGTGCGAGCCGGGGTGGTTTTGGGCTTAGTGGCGGCGGACCCACCCGCCGTGGCGCTGGAGGCCGTCGCCGGGTCGCCGTCGGTAGTTTGGGCCGCGGCCGCAACAGCCTCGGCGGTATCGGCGGTGGACGTGGTGGTTGCCGGCAGCCGGGTGGCCTTGGCGACCGGCGATGTGCGCGCGGCCGGGGTACGGGTCACGGTGACGCGCTCGGCCGCGGTGGCCGGCGTGGCGGCGGGAGATACGCCCGTTGCGGAGTCTGTGGTTGCGGAGTCACTCGTCGCAGCGGCAGGGGTCTTGGGCTGGGCGGCATCCGTCGAGGCCTTCGCGGTGGCAGAGCTGCGCGCGGCCGTGCCGGCGCGCGGAGCGGCCGGCTTGCGCGGCGCGCGGGTGGTGCTGCGCACCGGCTTGGCCGGGGCCGCCTCGTCGGACGCAGATTCGGACGTTGACGAACCGGCCGCCGCGGTCGCAGAATCGGGCGTGCTCGGCTTACGCACAGGGGCCTTACGGGGTGGCTTCGCTGCGCTCTTCGGCGCGATTTTCGGCGCGGCGCTCGTAGCAGAAGCAGGCTGAGGGGGGCGGTCCGCTGGGGTGCCGCTTTCGACGGCGATACCCTCGCGTTCCGGCTCCGTATCGGGAACGCGCAAGACCGGAGTCTGCTCGTCTGGCTCGGAGTTCGGAGGCACAGGAGTCACCTCGCTAACCTACCAAGGACCATCCGACCTCGCAGAGGCTCACCGTCGTGGGCGGCGGATTCTCACCAAAGTTTTTCCCCACCGCGCCGCTTGCGTGCGGGGTCGCCGAGACGGCGCGAATCGTCACGATCCGGACACGCATGCGAACGTCCCTTCCCCCGGAACGGGGTGTTCAGCTAGTCTGAAGGTGGCATAACGAAGTGTCTATACGTGAACTTAAGGGTGAACCGCAGGCAAATTCGACTGAATTCAGTGCCACAAGCGGGGCCACCCAGATCTTTCTGAGGAGATATTCGTGACCACCCAGGTAGTAATACTTGCAGCAGGAATGGGCAGCCGACTCGGCCGCTCGCTTCCCAAACCCCTGACCGAACTCAACGACGGCCGCACGATCATGCAGCAGCAGTTCGACAACATCGAGCATGCCTTCGGCAAGAAGACCAAGGTCACGATCGTCGTCGGTTACAAGCTCGAGCACATCATCGAGGCGTTCCCGCAGGCATCCTTCGTCTACAACGAGCAGTACGACGTGACCAACACGTCCAAGAGCCTGCTCCGCGCCCTGCGCGCCTCCGCCACGGGCGGCGTGCTGTGGATGAACGGCGATGTCGTGTTCGACCCGGCCATCCTCGACCGCGCCGCTTCGATGATGAAGCGCGACCAGTCGTTCGTGACCGTGAACACGTCCAAGGTGTCCGACGAAGAAGTCAAGTACACGACCAGCGCCGAGGGCTACATCAAGGAGCTGTCGAAGACCGTCAAGAACGGTCTCGGCGAGGCCGTTGGAATCAACTACGTGTCGGCCGCCGACAAGGCGATGCTCATCCACCACCTGAGCAAGGTCGAAGACCAGGACTACTTCGAGCGCGGCATCGAGCTCGCGATCGAGAAGAACCGCATGCTCGTCGAGCCCGTGGACATCTCGGACTTCTACGCGGTCGAGGTCGACTTCGCCGAGGACCTCGAGCGCGCGAACCTGTTCGTCTGACCCTTATCGATCGGTGGGGGGCCGTCGCCGGTGGCGCGGCACCCCAACCGGCTCCCATACGATAGAGCGCGTGAGTAGTTACGCTCAGGTGCGTCCTGAACAGCGCACCCCGTTTGCGCGTTACCGTCATTCGCTGTGGCTGCTGACCCAGCGCGACCTGCGGGTGCGCTACTCGACCTCGGTGCTCGGTTACTTCTGGTCGATCCTCGATCCGCTGGTCATGGCGGGCATCTACTGGTTCGTCTTCACGGTCGTGTTCAAGCGTTCCGTCGGCGAAGACCCGTACATCGTCTTCCTCCTCGCGGCCCTACTGCCGTGGATGTGGTTCAACGGCGCCATCTCGGACTGCACCCGCGCGTTCCTGCGTGAAGCCAAGCTCATCCGCTCGACGCGGATCCCCCGCACGATCTGGGTGAACCGGCTTGTACTGTCCAAGGGCATCGAGTTCCTCGCCGCCATCCCCGTGCTCGTGCTCTTCGCCATCTTCTCCGGCGCCACGATCAACGCGGATGCCGTCTTCTTTCCGCTGGCCATTTTGATCCAGGCCATCCTCACGGCCGGTATCGGCCTCATCGTGGCTCCCCTGGTCGTGTTCTTCCGCGACCTGGAGCGTGCCGTCAAGCTGATCCTGCGCTTCCTGTTCTACGCCTCGCCCATCATCTACGCCACCAGTGACCTGCCGAAAGAACTGCACTTCTGGGCGGCGTTCAACCCGCTTAGCGGCATCTTCAGCCTGTACCGTGCCGCGTTCTTCCCGGGCGAACTGGACTGGTTCATCGTGGGCGTCGGCGCCGCCATGTCGGTGGCCTTCCTCTTGATCGGTCTCCTGGTCTTCACCCGCACCGAGCGCGCCGTGCTGAAGGAGATCTGATGAGCGAGACGGTCATCTCCCTCGACGACGTGGGCATCCGGTTCCGCCGCAACCGGCGCAGCCGTCGTAACTTCAAGGACCTGTTCGCCGGCAGCCGCCGCCGCAGCCGCCCTGGCGAGTTCTGGGCGTTGCAGCACGTGTCGTTCACGGTGCAGCGTGGCGAGGCCATCGGCGTGGTGGGGCGGAACGGCCAGGGCAAGTCCACCCTGCTCAAACTGGTCACCGGTGTTGTGCTGCCCGATGAGGGCACCGTTGACGTCATCGAGGGTGTCGCGCCGCTGATCGAGATCACCGGCGGCTTCGTCGACGACCTCACCGTTCGCGACAATGTGTACCTCACCGCTGGTCTGCACGGCATGACGCGCAAGCAGATCGACGAACGCTTCGACGAGATCATCACCTTCGCGGAGATCGCCGACTTCGTCGACACCCCGTACAAGCACCTCTCCAGCGGTATGAAGGTGCGCATCGCGTTCGCGGTGATCTCCCGGCTCGAAGAGCCGATCATCCTGGTCGACGAGGTGCTCGCCGTGGGCGACAAGGCCTTCCGGGAGAAGTGCTACCGGCGCATCGAAGAGCTCTTGGCCGGCGGCCGCACCCTCTTCTTCGTTTCGCACAACGAACGTGACCTGCGCCGGTTCTGCGCCCGGGGACTCTACCTGGACAAGGGTGCGCTGGTGCTGGACGGTCCCATCGACGAGGTCCTCGACCGGTACAACGCCGAATACGGCGTCAAACCGGCCTGATTCGTGACGTCACCCGACCCCGATTCGTCACGCCCGGTCGTCACCGTTCTGCTGGGAATTCCCTCGGGGATGCCCAGTTTCGGCCCGTAAACTCGTGGTTTGCGCACCCCAGGAGGATTGCACCATGGCTAAGAAGAAGCCCACACCGTTGCTCTCACCCACCGGCGGCATGCCACGAGGCGGCCAGCTGCCGCCCAGCGTGGCCACAGGGTTCGACCGGGTCATGGCGATCCACCGCCCCGCCGTACTCGCGCACATCCGCAGCATCCGCCACCGTCACCCGGAGGCCACCCCCGACCAGATCGTACGGATCCTGGAGCGCCGTTATCTGGCCGCTGTCACGAGCGGCGGCGCAGCCGTGGGCGCTACCGCGGTGATCCCCGGCGTGGGCACCGGGATCACCATTGCTCTCTCCGGCGTGGAAACGGCCGGGTTCCTCGAAGCGACGGCGTTGTTCTCGCAATCCGTGAGTGAGGTACACGGCATCACGGTCGACGATCCCGAACGCGCCCGCGCCCTGGTGATGACCATGATGCTCGGACACGAGGGTTCCGACCTGGTGCGCCAGCTCGCCGGCCAGGTGACCGGCGGCGGCGTCGCCCGCACCGCGTACTGGGGCGAACTCGTGACCACCAGCCTGCCCCGCGCCATCATGGGGCCGCTGACCGACAAGCTCAAGCGGTCGTTCATCCGGCAGTTCGCCGCGAAGGGCGGAGCGAGCCTGATCGGCAAGGCAGTGCCATTCGGCATCGGCGCCGTGATCGGCGGCATGGGCAACCACATCCTGGGCAAGCGTGTTGTCGGGTCGTCCCGGCTCGCATTCGGCCAGGCTCCCGCCCAGTTTCGGCCTGAGCTCGACCCGCGGGCCCACACCATCACCTTGCGCGACGGGGCGGTCGTTCCGGCCAATCGGCTGACCCAGCTGGGCCACGGCGCGCTGCGGGCCCTACCCCGGCCGCTGCGTCGTCGGCCGGCCAGTGGTGCCGTCGAACCGGAAGTGGTCGCACCGGCAGGAGAGTAGACCGCGGGTCGCGCCGTCGAGATCGGCTCACCTGGTCTCGACAGGCTCGACCGACGTGTGAGGCGCAACACACACACACGTAGGTCACGAGGGTCTCGACAGGCTCGACCGACGTGCGCCTGCGGCCGCTTAGACCTCGTCGATCTCGCTGACGTCCTCGAACTCGACCAGGCCTGCGTCGTCGTCGGCGTGCAACGCGGCGAACCGGTCCCATTCCTCCAGCAGATGCCCGATCGCGCCGTGGAAACGGGCCGTGGCCGCTCCGGGGGTGGGATCGCCGAAGTACTGCTCGACCCAGGCGTGCAGGCGCACCTCGGCCGTGTCGTCGCTCATGAGCTCGTCGAGGGTCTCCACGATGCCGGCGGTGTCGCCAGTGGCGAGCCACTCGCAATCGGACAGGTAGCCGCTGGTGTCGATGGCAGCCAGGGGGTTCTGCGGGCGGGTGACCATGAGCGGTCGGCCCGAGGCGAGCCGGTCGTAGACCATCGCTGAGATGTCGACGATCGCCACATCGGCGGCCGACAGCTGCCAGCCCAGGTCTGCGCCGGTGTCGATGATGTGCTGGGCGCCGGCGTCGCGCTCGTTCGCCGCGGTGATGGCGGCCATGATCTGCTTGTTGGCCTGGCCGTACGCGTGGTCGACCACGCCGCTACGCGGGTGCGGCCGGTAGATCACCCGGTGCCGCGGGCTCTGGAGCAGCGCGGTGACCAGGGACACTCCGTGGGTGGCGACGGACCCGTAGGCTGCGGCCGCCCGGTCGCCTTCCCAGGTGGGGGCGTAGAGCACGACGGTGCGTTCGTCGGGGGTGTACGGCAATTGGCCCGAGTAGTGGTCGGCCTGCGGCCGGCCGATCGTGATCGCCCGCTTGTCGAAGTCGTAGTCCCAGAGCACCTTGCCCAGCCTGGCCACGGCCGCCCGTCCGGCTACGAACGAGTAGTCATAGGCCTTGAACTGGTTGGTCGTCATGTACATCTTGTCGCTCTCACCGTGATTGATGAAAACGTGCCAGCGGCGCCCGTAGCGCATCATCTGGAAGTTGCGGGAGTTCTGGTTGACATAGAGGACGATGCGGATGTCCTGCTCGGCGATCAACCGCTCGAGGTCGACGATCTTGCGCACGTAGGCCACCGGCACGGGGCTCTCCTCGAGAAGCTTGAGGGTGCCGCCGGCGGTGCGGCTGAGCACCACAACAGGCCAGGTCTCGGCCAGCTTGGCCAGAGGCTTGTACCACTGGCGCATCTGGTAGAGGTTCACCGGCCCATCCGCGAAGTACACGGCGATCTTGTAGCGATGGGCCGGCAGCGGGCCACGCGCCGAGAGGCGCTCGGTCAGTAAGCGCTGGGCCTTGCGAGAGGCGAGCACATCCTTGACCAGCTTTGCTGCGAGTCGGATGTCTTTGCTGCTTACCACTGTTCCAGCCTACCTACCGAGATCGGGGCAACGCCGTGCGGGTGCTGTCGTGGGACGCAACGGTAGCCAATCGTTAGGCGCTCAGATGACGGGCGGCCGGCCGGCGCGGGTCATCCGCCAGATGGTACGGGCGTGCAGGGGGCGTCGCTCACCCGGAGCGGTGGCCCAGCCTTCTCGCCAGCCCCGGAACCAGGCGGCCAGGGCGGGCCGGTTGCGGGCGCCGCGCAGCACCTGGATGACCGTCCAGGAGCCCACATAGAACGGCATCAGAACTGCGGGAAGGTTGCGCCGGGCGATCCAGACCCGGTTACGGGCGTTGAGCCGGTAGAAGTCGGCGTGCCTGGTGGGCAGGATCACCGGATGATTGGCCACCAGGTTGCCCGCGTACCAGGTACGCAGGCCCTGGTCCCAGACCCGCCAGGCGAGTTCGATACCTTCGTGGGCATAGAAGAACGGTTCGGCCCAGCCGCCGGTGGCGTCGAACACGCGGCGCGGCAGCAGCACGGCACCCTCCCACACCGAGAAGACGGCGCTGGAGTGCGTGGCTTCGCCCTTGCGGATGCGCGGGATCCAGCGGCGCGGGGCGGTGAGGCCGGCGGGGTCGACGACCTGCGGCTGCAGCAGCCCGATGCTCGGGTCGGCGCGCAGGATGCCGACGGCCTCGATGAGGAAGCGTGGGTCGGGCAGGCTGGCGTCGTCGTCCAGGAAGAACAGGTAGTCCCCGGTGACATGCTCGACCCCGCGGTTGCGGCCGGCGGGGATGCCGAGGTTCTCGGGCAGCGCGAGTGCGGCAACACCGTCGGGCAGGCCCGTGGGCTGCCAGCCGTTGCCGACGCAGACGATGTCGAGCCGTACGTCCTGTTGGGCGAGCAGGCTGCGGATGCCGCGGTCGAGGTCGTCGGGACGGCGGCCCTGGGTGAGTACGACGACGCCGATCGTGGGCGGCGTCGAGGCGGATGCTGCGGGCATCGGGCTGTCCGGGCTCAGGAGCGCACGCGCTTCGAGGCCATGATCGCCAGGAAGTGGCCGATGAGCGCGAGGAAGGCCAGCGGCACAAGCACGGCCAGGAAGACCCGGTCGGTGGCTGGCTGGCCGACGATGAGGCCGATCACCGCGGCGACGAAGATCACCATGGTCAGCTCCACCGAGTGGTACAGGCGGTGGAAGGGCAGGAACCGGGCGAGGCGGCGCAGGGTGGCGATCAAGCCGGCCTGCGGAACCTTCTCGCCCTTGTTGTCGGCCAGTTTGGGCAGGCCGGCGTTGGCCCTGGCCACGTGCACCATGTCGTTGAGGGCCTTGTTGAGCACGATCAGCAGCGCCAGCGCCAGGCCGAGGGTGGTGAACAGAAAGTCGGCGGGGGCCTCGAACGGATAGGCGGCCGCGCGGATGCCCAGGGCGATGGGGATCAAGGCTTCGGTCGAGTAGTGCCCGACCTTGTCGAGGAAGACACCGGCCGGAGAGGAGGTCCTGCGCCACCGGGCGACCTCGCCGTCGCAGCAGTCCACCAGCATCTGCAGCTGGCCGAGGATCAGGGCCAGCAGGGCACCCCAGATCCCGGGGATCAGCAGGGCACCGGCCGTGGACCAGCCGACGAGGATCATCAGGCCGGTGACGCCGTTGGCCGAGATCCGGGTCTTCAAGAGCATCCAGGTCAGGTACGGCGACAGGTCGCGCAGGTACAGCGAGGCCGTCCAGTGCTCGGCGTTGGCGCGCATCCGCACCTCGGGAGGTTGCGCGACGGCACGAAGCTCGGCGATCGAAGAGGGCCGAGCCGTGTTGGGCGAACCTGACGTCATTGATGTCTTCCCGTGTGTGCCGAGATGTTAGTGGTGAGCTTGAGGTACCCGAGGAGGAAACCAACACCCCAGCAGAAGTGAATGCAGGGCAAGACTACGAGAAACCAGAGCGAGACACGTAACCCGTCGGGCCGCGTTGCCGTCAAGGTGGCTACCAGGACAATCAGCAGGTAGGCCGCCGGGGCGAGGAAACCCAGCAGCAGCCAGCTCGGGGCGCCGAGCAGGGTTTGCACCAGACCGACCAGACCGAGCAGAGTGCCCACCGTGACGCCGAGCACCATGACCGGCGGTGCGAAGTACCGCAGGCCGTTGGCCGCCGGGTACCGACGGGCGAGTTCGCCGCGCCACAGCCCGGTGGAGGTCATCTGGCGGGCCAGCCGGGACAAGCTCGGGCGCGGCCGGTAGATCACCTTGAGCCGCGGCGTGAACCACACCGAACCCCCGCTGTCGCGCAGACGCCGGTTGAGTTCCCAGTCCTGGCCGCGCTTGATGCCCTCATCGAACATGCCCACGCGTAACAGGCTGTCGCGGCGGAAGCAGCCGAGGTACACGGTCTCGGCCTCGCCCTCGGCGCCACCCACGTGCAGCGGTGTGCCGCCCAGGCCGATCTTGCTGCCGTAGGCGCGGGCAACGGCCTGCTGGAACGGGGCGGTGCCCTGCGCATCCATGATTCCGCCGACGTTGTCGGCGCCGGTGCGCTGCAGGGTCTCCACGGCGATGCGGGCGTAATCGCGGGGCAGCACCGAGTGCGCGTCGACGCGGATCACGACGGGGTAGCGGGAGGCCCGGATGGCGATGTTGAGGCCCGCGGGCGTCGACCCGACCTCGTTGGCGACGACGCGGATGCGCGGATCGACCGCGGCCATCTCTTCTACCAGCTCGGTGGTGCCGTCGATGCTCGGGCCGAGGGCCAGGGTCACCTCGAACGGGCCGTCGTAGTCCTGCTCCAGCAGGCTGTGCACCGCGGCCCGCACATGGCTGGCCTCGTTGAGCACCGGCATGATGTACGAGACACCGATCAGCTCTGTGTCTGCGCTCTCCTGCACTGGGCTGGCCATCTTTCCACTCATTCGGACAATCGCCTGAGCCTAGCAGCCGAGCCTTTTCACCCGGTTCCCGCCGGGCGCTCCCCCGGTGTTAAACGACACTGCGCCGCCGGTCTGACAACCGGCGGCGCAGTGGGAAGGAGCAGCGGAGGGCTAGCTGGTGAGCTCGCCGACCGTGACGGACACGGTGACCGACTGGCCGTCGCGCACGTAGGTGAGGTCGGCGGTGTCGCCGGCAGCGAGGGTACGCACCTGGGCGGTGAGGTCGGTGGCGTCGGTGATCGGCACGCCGTTGAAGTTGGTGACGACGTCACCGGCCTTCAGCCCGGCCTTCTGGGCGGCTCCCCCGGAGGAGACCTCGCTGATCAAGGCGCCGACGGTGGCACTGTCGGTGCTGGTCGCGCTGGTGACGCTGGCGCCGAGCAGGCCGTGTGACGCGGAGCCACTGTCGATGATCTCGGTGGAGACACGCTTGGCCAGGTTGGCCGGGATCGAGAAGCCGACCCCGATGCTACCGGCCGCGCTCGACGAGGAACTGCCGCCGGCGTTGGCGATGGCGACGTTGATACCGATGAGCTCGCCCTTGCTGTTTAGGAGCGCACCGCCGGAGTTGCCGGGGTTGATGGCGGCATCCGTCTGGATCACCGAGAGCGAAATACTGCTCTGGGCGCCCTGGCTGCCCTGGGTGTCGGGGGTATTGCCCGGCAGATCGTAGTTGAAGTAATTGCCGTCGCCACCCTTCGGCGTGGTCTGGTCGGGCGTCGTGGGGGCGGCAGAGGATGCCACAGTGATACTGCGGTTCAGGGCGCTGACGATGCCGTTGGTCACGGTGCCGGACAGGCCGAGCGGCGCGCCGATCGCAATAGCAGTGTCGCCGACGTTGAGGTCGCTGGAGTCGGCCCAGGTGATGGGAGTGAGATCCTTGGCGTTGTCGAGCTTGATGACGGCGAGGTCGGACACCGGGTCGGTGCCGATCAGCGTGGCGGAGTAGAGCTTGCCGTCGCTGGACTTGACCTGGATCTTCGCATCGGCGGCTGCACCGTCGAGGGTGACCACGTGGGTGTTGGTGAGGACGTAGCCGTCCTTGCTCAGGATCACTCCGGAGCCGGTTCCGCCGGAATCGCCCGCGGCGACCTCGATGGTGACGACGCTGGGTGAGGCCTTGGCGGCCACAGCGGTGATCTCGTTGACGCTGTCGGTGTTGTTGACCACGACTGTGCTCGGACCCTGAGCCTGGCTGGCCGGGGTGCCGTTGTTCTGCGTGGAGTAGAAGTAGGCCGAGGCTCCCGCACCGGATGCGCCGCCGACCAGCGCGCCGATGGCCAAAGCGGCCACCAGGGCCATGCTGCCCTTGCGACGGTTCGGGTCCTTTGGCGGCTTGGCGCCGCTGACGGGCTGCGCTGGGTAGCCGGCGCCGTTGGCGTAGGCCTGCTGCTGAGCGGGGGTGGGCGCGTAAATCGGGGTGGATCCGTCGGGGCCCGGAATAGGGCGGCCGAAGGCATCCGTGGGGTAGGCCGGGTAGGCGGCGGGCTGACCGTAAGGCTGGGTCGGCTGCGTCTGCTGGGCCTGGTGGGGCTGGTGGGCCTGGTGCGCGGCAGCGGGGTGAGCGGCTGAGCTCGCGGCGGCTGGGCTGTGAGCGGAGTTGTCGGCAGTGCCGGCGGCGGCGGTGTTGTGGGCAGCGGGGTCGGCAGCCGGTGCCGGCGGCAGCGGTGCCGTGGCTTCCGGAGCCGAGTTGTCTGCAGGGACGTTGGGGTGCCCGGTCACGGCCTCACCGCTCGAGTTCACCTCGATGGGCGTGCCGTCGTGCGGCTGGTCGGGGGTGTTGCCCGAGTTCTGAGTGCTGTCAGTCATGATGTGCTCCTTCCAAGCGAAGATAGCTTCTCGCTTGAAGCTGAGCGTTTGATATGCGCAGGCTGGGAGCAGTCAATGATGAAGCCGTGACCTTGCCCGGCGCTGATTCATGCAGGATCCGGGCGGGGCCCGACGGGGACGCTCAGCAGCCGGGACCCCGGGGATTTGCGGAACAGTTGTCGGCGACCAGCACTGTGCCCGCACGGTCCGCAATTGCACTCATCGGCCCGCTCGGAACGGCCACGAGGCCGAGAACCGGGCGCCAGTCGCCGCCAGCGAAGCGGAATTCGGCGGCGTACGACACCGTCAATCCGATCGAGAGCGTTCCGGTGTTGTCGAAGACATGGCTTGTCGGGGTTTCTGAGAACTCGACAAGACCGAGGCTGGCCCAGCTCCCACCGCCTGTCGCCGAGGTGCGCGACGTTCCATCGCCGTAGTCCCAGCGGAACTCCACGGGCGTGAACCTCACCTCTGCCGGGGACCCAAGCAGCGGGCCAGAGTGTACGTGGGACGAAGCCGTGGCGAAGAAGTTGGTCGGGACTCCCACAACGAGCCAGCCGTTGGGTTCCATCCCCTGGGTGGGGCGTTCGGCGGGGATGCTGACAAGGTCGCTCACCCGCACGATCAGGTCGGGGTCGCACGGCGTCTGCGGCTGACAGGCCGGGACCGCAGGCGCCGTCACCGTTCCCCGCCGAGGAGGAACGAGCGGAGCGGTGGCCGCGTCACCCTGGTCCACGGCGACACCGCCGGGAACGAACTTGACCCCGTTGGGCAGACCGCTGCCGCCACCTCCGCCGCGTTCGCCGCCAGAACCCGAACCCGAGCCAGAGCCGGATCCCTGCCGACCCGGCGTCACCTCATCACGTCCCGCCCTGACATCCACACCGCCGTTGCCCGCCGAAGCACCCACCTGTGAGCAGGTGTCCTGGCGCACATCAAGCCTGCTGCAGGCTTCCATTCGGACCGCGGCACCAGCGCTAAAGGGGGCACCAGCGATCAAAAGACCAACGCAGGCTGCAACGAGCGCCGCTGTCCGGAGTGCCCCATTCATCAGCAGACACCCGCGCCATCCCAGACATTGGCGGCCGACACGAGCAGCCGGTTGCCCTCAGAATTGAGATCGAAAACAATCAAGAATGGCGTTCTTGAGTGACGTTCATCCGCAAGCGTGGAACGGCCTTCCGCGTCGACAATGTCCGTGCCCGAAACGTCCGAACAAACGTATGCGGTCAGTATCCCTTCACCGTGAGGTGCATCGGGGGTGAAGGTCTGAATGGCAAAGTTGCTGTACGCGCTAATCCCGGTACCGTGCAGTCCCTGCTGCTGGAGAGACCGATAGGACTGCATCTCAGTCTCCGCTAAATCGCCAGATGTGTATTGCACAATACGTTCTGGATCGATTCCCCCTTCGGTGATGATCAAATCTGCCGTTTCGACGTAATTCGTGTAGGCCTTTACAGCCGCCGCGAGGGCCTCCTCGTCGGAGGCGAAGATTGGGGCGACCGTGGGCGGGTTCGACGTTGGAGTGGGCGTGGACGGAGCCGTACAGCCCGCTGCACCCAACAGCAGGCTGCCCACGCAGGCCGCCATCACCATCCGCCCGACTGTTCGTCGTCTACCGCCCACGATCCCCATGCCGCCACCGTAGAACAGCACGCCCCTTCCGTGTGCAAGTTATCCACAGGTCAATCGCCTGCGCGGCGAGCAAGAAGGGCAGCACGCAAAGAGGAGGTGCGGGATGTCGTAAATTTGGGGGTATGCAGGTCACCACATGACGATCACCGGCGCCTGGCGTCGCACCGCCCAGGGTGCCGGCCTCCTCGGTGCCGACGGCACCATCTCCGCCAGCATCTTCGCCGAGATGACCGCGCTCGCCATGCGCACCGGCGCCATCAACCTCGGGCAGGGCTTCCCCGACGAGGACGGCCCGGCCATCGTTCTCGAGGCCGCTCGCGAAGCCATCGCCAACGGCGTCAACCAGTACCCGCCGGGGCGCGGCATGCCGGTGCTGCTCGAAGCCATCGCCCGGCACCAACAACGGTTCTACGGGCTCACCGTCGACCCGGCCACCGAGGTTCTCGTGGCCGCCGGCGCCACCGAAGCGCTCTCGGCGACACTGCTGGCGCTGCTCGAACCCGGCGACGAGGTGGTCACCTTCGAGCCGTTCTACGACGCCTACGGCGGGCTGATCGCCCTGGCCGGCGGCGTGCACCGCACTGTGCGGCTGCGCTCCCCCGACTTCCAGCCCGACCTCGACGAGCTCGCGGCCGCCGTGACAGACCGCACCCGGATCATCCTGATCAACAACCCGCACAACCCCACCGGCACGGTCTTCAGCCGGGAGACCCTCGAACAGATCGTGGCCCTGGCGCACAAGCACGACGCCCTGATCGTGACTGACGAGGTGTACGAGCACCTCACCTTCGGCGTCGCACACCTGCCCGTGGCCACCCTGCCCGGCGCGCGCGAACGCACCGTCACCATCTCCTCCGGCGGCAAGACCTTCAGCACCACGGGCTGGAAGATCGGCTGGCTCAGCGCGCCGGCCGCGATCGTCACGGCGATCCTCGCGGTCAAGCAGTTCCTCACCTATGTCAACGGTGCCCCATTCCAGCCCGCGATGGCCGTGGGACTCGATCTGCCCGACTCGTACTACACCGGCATCGCCGACGACCTGCAGGCCAAGCGGGATGTTCTCGGCGGCGGGCTCACGGCGGCGGGGTTCACCCTCACCGCACCGCGGGGCTCGTACTTCATCGTGGCGGATGCCGCCGCTCTCGGCCACCCGGACGCCGTGGAGTTCTGCCGGTCGCTGCCCGACCTGGCCGGGGTCGTCGGTATCCCGATCACGGCGTTCTGCCTGCCGGAACACAAGGCCGAGTACGCCTCGGGGGTGTTCTGTGCCTGACGCGAGGTTTAGTTCGCGTAGGCCGGGTAGTCGGTGTAACCCACGGCATCCGGACCGTAGAACGTGAGCGGGTTGGGCTCGTTCAGCGGCAGGTTCTCGAGCCAGCGGCGCACGAGGTCGGGATTGGCGATCGCGGCGCGGCCGACGACTACGCCGTCACCCAGACCGTCATCGAGCAGCGCCACGGCCTCGGCGCGGGTGGTGACCTCACCGAAACCCGTGTTGACCAGCAGGGGTCCGCCGAATCGCGCGCGCAGGGCGGGAACGAGCTCGCCGGCCGGGTCGCGGTGCAGCACGCTCAGGTAGGCCAGTCCGAGCGGGGCCAGTCCGTCGACCAGCGCGCCATAGGTGGCCAGCAAATCGGCCGGGTCGGTCTCGAGCGCATCCTGGATGTTGTGCTCGGGTGAGATGCGGATGCCCACGCGGTCGGCTCCGATGGCTGCGGCCACGGCCGTGGTGACCTCGATGACGAAGCGGGCCCGGTTCTCGGGCGAGCCGCCGTAGATGTCGTCGCGCTGGTTGGATGCCGGAGAGAGGAACTCGTGCAGCAGGTAGCCGTTGGCGGAGTGGATCTCGACGCCGTCGAGGCCGGCCTCGATGGCGTTGCGTGATGCCTGCACGAAGCCGTCGATGATGCCCGGGAGGTCGTCGAGCGTGAGCGCGCGCGGCTGCGGGTAAGCCAGCTTGCCCTTGTAGGTGTGGCTCTCGCCGTTGATGGCGATGGCGCTGGGGGCGACGACCTGGAGGCCGCCGTTGGTCTCCTCGTGGGTGACCCGGCCGGCGTGCATGACCTGCGCCACGATGCGTCCGCCCGCGGCGTGCACGGCGTCGGCGACCTTGGTCCAGCCGGCGACCTGCTCGTCAGTGACGAGGCCCGGCTGGCCCGGGAAGCCCTGGCCCGCCTTGTCGGGGTACACGCCCTCGGTGACAATGAGCCCGAGAGTCGCCCGCTGGCTGTAGTGCTCGATGTTCAGTTCGCCGGGGATGCCGTCGACGCCGGAACGCATCCGGGTCAGCGGTGCCATCACCAGTCGGTTGGGCAGCTCGAGGGCGCCAAGTTTCAGCGGGGTGAAAAGACTCACGTAGTGCTCCTTATATCTGTTCGGTGCGAACGCCACGACCCGCCACTAATTTGGCGCGGCCGCTCATGCGTCCCGAGGACTCAACAGCGCAAGAGCGCGGGCTATTCCGCCTCGGCGACGTGCACAGCTGGTGCCCAGCCTCCGGTACGGCCAATCCGGAGGCTCGTCGGCGACGAACCCCTGACATGACCACCACCCCCGGAGCCGCGAGCGCACCCGGCTCCGACCCGCGTTACGCCCCGTTCCCGTTGACGACGGATGAGCTGCGGCTCGGCCTCATCACCAGCCGGATCGACACTGCGCTCGGTGCGGTCACCGTGCGGCACGGCCGGCGCACCGGGCCCGCGACCGGTGGGCGCGGTGCCACGATCTTGCTTCACGGTGCGGCTGGATCGTGGAGCACCTGGACCCCGTTGATCGCCGCGGCCGACCGGGCAGGGGCTGCCCCACTGACCGACCTCATCATTCCCGACCTGCCCGGCTGGGGTGACACCCCGTTGGCCGCCGATGAATCCGCCGAGACGATCGAGTCCCTCGCGGCCGCCGTGGCCGAGATCGCCCTGGCCCTGGGCTACCAGCACTGGCAGGTCCTCGGGCACTCCCTCGGCGGCGTCGTGGCGCTGGAACTCGCGTGCAGCGAGCCCCGGCGCACGCGCTTCGTCGGCCTGGTGTCGGCGACCACTTTCAGTGTGATTGAGAGCGTGCAGCATCCGCTCACCCGATTCTCGGTGCTGCCCGGCTTCACCATGCTGCTCGGCGTCATGCGGGTGCTGAGCGGCCTCGGCCAGGCGGGCACGGGACTCGTACGCACCTTGCACCGGCTGGGCCTGCTGCGCCAGCTCGTCACCCCACTGTTCAGCCGGGTGTCCGAGATCGATGTGAGCGTCGTCGCGGCGCTCGGTGCCGAGGCCCGGCCTCGCTCGTTCGCGTTGGCCGCTGACCGGGCCGGCCGGTACGACGCCGCCGGCGCGTGGGCGGGCATCACCTGCCCGGTGCGCTCTGTTCACGGCGACCGGGATGTCTTCGTCAGTGCTCTCGACGACGACAGGATGGCCGCGGTCATCACCGATCTCGACGTGACGGTGCTCGACGGCACCGGGCATTTCGCCCACGTGGAGCGCCCGTTCGACACCCTGCTCGCGGTGCTGCCGCGAGCAGGGCAGGACTCAGCTCTTGTTGACCGGTATGCCGGCGGTGAGGCCGCCGTCGACCACGAACTCCGAGCCCGTTGAGTAGCTGGAATCGTCGCTGGCCAGGTACAGCACCAATTGCGACACCTCGGAGGGCTGGGCGCTGCGTCCGAGCGGAATCTGCAGCATGTGGTGATAGAGGTTCTGCGTCATCGGTGTGACGATGAAGCCCGGGTGGATCGAATTCACCCGGATTCCCATGGCTGCCACATCCAGAGCCACGGATTTGGTCAGTCCACGCACCCCGAACTTGGAGGCCACGTAGGCGTGCAGTCCGGCGCTGCCGCGCAGGCCCTCGACCGAGGACACGTTGATGATCGACGGCCCCCTGGCGCTCTTGGCCAACTCGGGCACCGCGGCCTGGATGCCCAGGAAGGTGCCGGTGAGGTTGATCTCCAGGGTCTTGTTCCACACGTTCACCGGGAACTCCGTGATCGGAGCGCCGTTGGCGATGCCGGCGTTGTTCACCAGGACGTCCAGTCCCCCGAACTTGTCCACGGCGTGAGCCACGGCGGTCGCCCAGTCTTCCGACTTGGTCACGTCGAGATGTGTGTAGCTCGCAGACTCACCCAGCTCGGCGGCCAGCGCAGCTCCCTCGTCATCCAGCAGGTCGCCGAGCACCACTTTCGCGCCCTCCGATAACAGCAACCGCGCGTGCGCGGCGCCCATGCCCCTCGCGCCACCGCTGATGAGAACAACCTTGTTTTCTACCCGACCCATGATTTCCGTCCTTCGAACGAATTCAACGTGAACTAATAGTTCACTCAAAACTGAGCGTACTCCGCTATGGTGGAAATCCGGTCCGGTTTCGCTGCACGAGCAGAGGGACCCAGGTAGCAGGTACGCAGGCGGGATAATGATCCGGATGACCACCACGCCGAAAGTCAGCACCGACCGGACTTCCTCGCCCATTCAGCCCCGACCGGCGGGTCGCCGTGAGCGCAGCAAGCACGACAAGAGGGCGCGCATCCACGCCGCAGCGGCGAAGCTGTTCGCCGAGCGCGGCTATTCGGCCGTGACCACACAGGACGTCGCCGATGAGGCCGACGTCGCCATCGGAACCCTCTTCCGCTACGCCACGTCGAAGCCGGAACTGCTCACCATGGTCTACAACACAACACTGCGCGACGGCATAGCCCGGGGCGTGTCGACCGCCGAAGCCGACGGCGACATTTCCGACCAGATCATGCGACTGCTCGGCCCCCTTCTCGATTCGGGCCTCCAGCACCGGGAGAACCTCGCCGTCTACCAGCGCGAGATTCTCTTCGGTGATCCGGATGGCGCCTTCCGCGCGGAAGCGCTGCGCCTGATCGAACTCCTGGAGGCATCGATCGCCACCGTTCTCGGCCACCTCGCACAGCCTGACGCGGAACTCCGGCTTCGCCCCGAAGTAGACGTGACGCTGGCCGCGCGAAGCATCTTCTCGGCCCTGCACATGGAGATCATTCGCACCGGACTCGGTCGTGAGATCGCGGCCGATCTCCCCGGCACACTGAGGGCGGAGATAGAGCTCCTGGTGCGAGGACTCACCCTTCCCGCCGGGCGATCCTGACCGCACACTGAGTTGCCGGAACCGCTTGCTCTTTCCCAGAACACCGAGGAGAGTTGAAGATTACTCCGGTTCTTCTGTTAGTGCTCCACCCTCACTTGCACCCGTTTCCGGCTCCACGCGTAGCCAACTGGAAGTGAGAGTGAAAACTCATGGGCACGCTGTCTTATGACCGGGTCGTTGTGGAATTCGACGACCGAATCCTGACGCACCTGCAGATCGTGATCGTGCAGAAGCTGCGCCGAGGCGAGAGTTTCCTGTTCTCCTGGCGAAACGCCATTGAAGTGGGCGACGGGCGCAGTTCGGCGTGGATGAATCCGGCGATCCCGTTGTACTTCAAGTTCACCGGCGGACACACCCCGAGCATCAACCCCGATTGGATCGCGCAACTCACCCGTTCGGCGAACAGCTCCCAGGGGCTCGTCGCCACCAGCGAGGAACGGTGCGTGGCCTCCGGGCGTTCCGGGGGAATCGACGTGTCCTTCGCGGTGAAGCCTGCGACGGCGCTGCCGAAGTCCTCGGTAGCCGCTCCGGAATAACTTCTGCTGGCCCACTTCGCGATGCTGCTCGAGGAGCGTTCCGGATAGCCTAAAAAGTTCTCCACAACCTTGTTTTTGGGGCACACAAAGCTGCGAGATCGGGCTACTCTCACTGCATGTCCAGCCTCGCAGCAATCTTCGCCCCCGATACCGTCCCGGAGCCGGCCCGTCCGGGGTCCGTCACGGTGCCGCCGGCGCGGGTTGGGGTGGCGGAACGCGCTGTGGTGCCGGCGGTTTCTGTGGTGCCGGTTCTGGCCGAGGTCCGCCGGGCGGGCCCGGCGGGATCGTTGGCCGATGTGGTCGCCGCGGTCGCCCGTTGGGGTTCGTGTAGTGCCGATTACGACGCCCTGTCCGATGCGGGTGCTCTCGCGTGCCAGCGCGATATTGCGCGGCTTGTGGAGACGGTGGGCACCCGGCAGGTGTGGGTGGCGAAGACCATCGCGCACCGGTCTCGGCCGGAGTTGGGTCAGTCCGGGTTGGCGCGGCAGCAGGGGTATGTGGATCCGGATGGTTTGATCCAGAAGCTGACCGGGTCGACCAAGGCCGAAGCGCGCCGGTTGGTGGACGTGGGCCGGATGCTCGCCGACAACGAAGCCGCCGCCGCCGCGCAGGCTGCCGCCGAAGACGAGGCCGCCCGCCGGCTCTGTGACGGGCTCGACAACACGGATGGTGCTGATGTCGCGGACGGCTCAGGCGGCGACACGGAACTCACCGGCCTCGACGGCGTTGATGGCCGGGATGGGGTGGGCGGGATCGATGGGGTCAGCGGCGTGGGTGGCGCGGTGATTGATTCGGCGTTGTTGCCGTGGCACCACAAGATCTCCGAGGCCGTGACCTGCGGCGCCCTGTCCGTGGCTGCCGCGCACGCGATCCGGACCGGGCTTGGTGACATCGACACCGTCGTGACGGGGCCGGTGCTCGCGACCGCCGTGGACGAGTTGCTCCAGGATGCCCGCACCCTGAACGTGGACCAGTTGCTCAAGCGGGCCCGCCGCACCCGGGACTCCCTCGACGCGGCGGGCATCATCGTGCGAGAACACAAAGCGTGGGACGATCGCTCCTTGCGCGTGTGGACGAACCCGTCCGGCCAGGTGCACCTGCACGGGGTGTTCCCGCCCGAGCAGGGCGCGTTCATCCTCTCCACCTACGACAGCCTCACCAGTCCCCGCCGCGGCGGGGTGCGCTTCGTTGACCCGGCCCGCGCGAAGTGGGCCCAGAGTGTGCGCGATGACCCGCGCAGCACCGAACAGATCGCCGCGGACAGTTTCCTCGCTCTCCTCAAAGCCGGCACCGAGATCAACCCCCACCGCATCCTCGGCGGCCGCCAACCCTCTATCCGCATCATCACCCACCAGACCACCCCCGGCACGGCACCCACCCCGACGCCGCCTACCCCCGGCACCGGCACTCCTGCCACTACCGGGAACCCCGCCAGCACCGCGAATCCTGCCGCCACCGAGAACCCCGGCCGCACCGGCACCCCTTCCGACAGCGGAACCACTGCCCCCGCGGGGAGTTCAGCCTTCACCGGGACGGATACCCCCTCCGGCACCTCAACACCCACGTGGACCTTCTCTACCGCACCATCACCGACCCCGGCACCCCACCTCAACGGCCCAGCGCGGCCCGACCCGCTTATCCCGCCGGGCCCGACGTCCCACGTCGACGGCCCGGCCCGTCCTGACCGGGTGATCCCGCCGGGGTCGGGACTTCTCCTCCTGCGGGATCTGGACGAGATCCTCGCGCCGGCCCCAGACCTCACCGCGCACGGCTACCTCGAGGGCAACCCCGCACCCCTGTCCCAACCCACCCTCGACCGGCTCATCTGCGACAGCGGCACCCTGCCCATCACCTTCACCACCGACAACCAACCCCTCAACCTCGGCCGAGACGAGCGCCTCTTCACCCCCGCCCAACGCATCGCCCTCGCCGCCCGCGACGGCGGCTGCCGCTGGGGCGACTGCGACAAACCACCCGCCTTCACCGAAACCCACCACATCGACCACTGGCTCCGCGACCACGGCACCACCGACATCCGCCACGGCATCCTGCTCTGCAACCCGCACCACCGCCTCCTGCACAACCAAGGCTGGCAAATCTTCGAAAACCAGGGCCGCTACTGGCTCCGCCCACCCGCCACCATCGACCCCGGACAAACCCTCATCGACATGCCCAGCAAAACACCCGACCGACACCGACGCTGACAGCCGACACGGGGTCTCGACAGGCTCGACCAGCGCGATGGACGCGGACCGCAGACAGGGTGACGGAGGGCTCGACGGGCTCGAGCGGCGCGATGGGCGCGGACCGCAGACACGGTGACGGAGGTCTCGACGGGCTCGAGCGGCGCGATGGACGGGACCGCAGACAGGGTGACGGAGGTCTCGACGGGCTCGACCGGCGAAGTGGGCGCGGACCGCGGACAGGGGTGCGGGGTCTCGACGGGCTCGACCGACGGGCGCCGCGGGACGGGGCGCCGCGGACTCGCGGGTCAGCGAGGGGCGACTGTGAAGCGGCGAAGGGCCAGAGCCGGGTTGAGCCGGCGCACCTCGGCTAGACGGGATGGGGAGATCCACGCGACCGCCACATCCGTCGTCTCACCAATCGTGACAAGCTCGACACCCATCGGGTCGACCACCATGCTCGCGCCCACACCGCTGGGCGGGGCGTGGTCGGCGGCGGCCAGGTAGATCGTGTTCTCCAGCGCCCGCGCGGTCACGAGGGTGCGCCAGTGCTGCTCCTTGAGCGGCCCACGCACCCACTCGGCCGGCACGAGCACCAGGTCGGCTCCGGCGTCGACGAGGCGCCGGGTGACCTCGGGGAATCTCACGTCATAACAGGTCTGCAGCCCCACGGTGATGCCGGCCACCTGGAAGGTCTCCGGCTCCTCGATAACCCCGGCGAGCACCCGATCTGACTCTCGGGAGCCGAAGGCGTCGTAGAGGTGCAGCTTCCGGTAGCTCGCCACGAGCTTCCCGGCCGGGTCGATCGCCACGAGGGTGTTGTGCACCCGGTCTGCGTCAGCGGTGGTTTCCAGCATTCCGCCACCACATGCACGCCGAGCTCGACGGCGAGCCGTCCGAGCTCCCCAACGAACGGGCCGGTCAGGGATTCGGCGGCGACGACGGATGCATCGCCCAGCCGGGGCTCGAAGAACGACGAGTACTCCGGGAAGACCACGATCCGGGCACCCCGGTTGACTGCGATCTGGGCGAGGGAGCGCATCGCCGCCAGGTTGGCCCCCTGGTCGGAGCCCGGCGCGAATTGCGCCACGGCCACTCCGATTTCGTCCGTCGACAGCGCATCCACCATGCCGTCAGCCTAGCGGCGGCTTCCCAGCTTCAGAGGCGGCAGGTCGCGAGCGAACCGTGCCGCAACGTGCCAGCATGAGAACCTGACCGAGCGAAGGGTGACGGCATGAAGATCTTGGTCGTAGAAGACGATGACCAGATGGGCGCACTGATCGAGCGTGGGCTCCAGGCCGAGGGCTACGACACCACGCGGGTGTCCAACGGCGTCGACGCACTCATCGCCATCTCCGGAGACGGCTTCAGCCTCGCCGCCATCGACGTGATGCTGCCCCAGATGTCGGGTTTCGAGATCTGCCGACGCATCCGTGAATCGGGCAGCACCATGCCCGTACTGCTGCTGACCGCACGGGACACCGTGGACGACCGGGTCTTCGGACTCGACAGCGGCGCCGACGACTACCTCACCAAGCCGTTCGCTTTCGCTGAGCTTTCGGCCCGGGTTCGCGCTCTGATGCGGAGGCGCTCGATGGGCGCCCCGCTCACCCTGGAGATCGGCAACCTGGTGCTGGATTCGCGCGACCTGCGGGTCACCGTGGCCGGGCGGGCGGTCTCGATGAGCCCCAAGGAGGTCGCGCTGCTGCGCCTGCTCTGCAGCCGCGCCGGCACCACCGTCGACCGCACCACGATCCTCGAAGAGATCTGGAACGGCACGAGCCACATCGACCCGAACATCGTCGACCAATACATCAGCTACCTCCGCCGCAAGATCGACACCGAGGCCGCCGGGGTGCGCATCGTCACCGTGCGCGGCGCGGGGTATGCGGTGGAGCTCGCCGAGTGAGGCGGGGCGCCCGGTGAACCGGCTGCGCCGCATCTGGCTGCCCGCCCTGTCGATCCGGGCCCGCATCACCGTGGGCAGCCTGCTTGTGGCCACCGTCCTGTTCAGTACCGCCGCGTTCTTTTTCCGCCTCGAGGTGCAGTCCATCCTCACCGCGACGAACGAGACCATGCTGCGCAACGACGCGGAGCCGTTGATCGGCGAACTCGCCGCCAATCCCACCGAAGCCATCGAAAGCCCCAGCGAGGGCCAGTTGCTGGCGATCATCGATCCCGACGGGGTCGTGCGCAAGTCGTCGCTACCGCGCAGCCTCGACCGGCAGATCACCGCCCTGTCCGACTTGGGTCCTGACCCGCAGACGGTCAACACGCCAGCGGCCACCTATCTGGTCTCGGCGACCACGGTCACCGTGCCCTCGGGCGACTGGCTGGTCATCGCCGCCCGCAGCCAGCAGGCGCCCACGCTGCTGCTCGACGAGCTCACCGGGGTGCTGACCCTGGGCACCCTGATTCTCACCATCGGATTCGGGTTGGCCTCCTGGCTGCTCACCGGCGCGGCACTGCGCCCGGTGACCCGGCTGCGCGAAGAGGCGGAGAGCTTGAGCGCCACGGGATCGTCGGCCCGGTTGCGCGTTCCGGCCGGCAAGGACGAGGTGAGCAGGCTGGCGCGCACCCTCAACGACTTCATCGAACGGCTCCGGCGGGGTGTGGACCGTGAGAAACAGATCGTGTCGGATGCGAGCCACGAGCTGCGCACCCCGCTCGCGGTGCTCCAGGCGCAACTCGAACTGGCCCATCTGGATTCCGGTGACGCCCCGGCTCTCGAGCGCGACATCCGGGATGCGTCGGCCACCGCTGGCCGGCTCAGCCGCCTGGCGACCAATCTGCTCGAGTTGAGCAAGCTCGAGAGCGAGCAGACACCGCCGGAAACGGACTGGCCCGGCCTTGTCGGCGAGGTCACGGCGTCGGTCGACCGCGCCCGGATCGTAAGGGAGGGCCACGAACTCGAGGTCGTCTACCGCATCGACGGTGACGACCCCGTCGGGTACTACGGCATCTCGAGCACCAATATGGGCCAACTCCTCGACAATTTGATCTCCAATGCGGTCACCGCCATGTCCGGCCACGGCAGCGTCACCGTCTCGCTCAGCCGGTCGGGCGTCGGCGCCCTCATCACGGTTGTCGACACGGGGCCAGGGCTGCCCGACGAGTTCATCCCACTCGCCTTCGACAGGTTCTCCCGGCCCGACAGCTCCCGATCCAGCCATTCGGGCGGCTCGGGGTTGGGCCTGGCGATCGTGCACGCGATTGTGGAACGCGCCAACGGCACCGTGCAACTCCGCAACACCGGCGCCGGGCTGGCCGTCGAAATCCGGCTGCCGCGGCACATCCGCTGATCAGCTGCCAACCCGCCCGCCCAGGTCAAGTCTGTGAGACTTCGCAGGCCACCCCTCCACCTGCTGAGAGTAAACGTTAACCCTCGGGTTCTACGGTCTGAATGTGACGACAGTTCTCGCTTCCCCGCTCGTCGAGCCGACCCGGCCCGCGTTGACGTCGTCACGCGGCTTCGCACCCGCAGCCGTGCTGCTGGGGCTGTTCGGTTTGCTCGTGTCGGTGGCGGGGTCCTGGGTTCCGTCGTATTGGGGTGACGAGGCGGCCAGCGTCATGTCGGCCGAACGTCCCCTCCCCTCGTTTTTTCGCATGCTGGGCAACATCGACGCCGTACACGGCAGCTACTACCTCTTCCTGCACGGCTGGATCGATGTCTTCGGCGCCTCGGAGCTCGCCACCCGGCTGCCCAGCGCCCTCGCCATCGGTCTCGCAACGGCCGGCACCGCGTTGCTGGCACGGATGCTTGTCAACACGCGGGTGGCCGTGATCGCCGGTCTGGTCTTCGCGGTGCTCCCCCGGGTGACGTACATGGGTGCGGAGGCACGCTCCACTGCTATAGCGACGATGCTGGCGGTGTGGACCGTCGTACTCCTTGTGCCTATCGTGCGCGCGCGTCCGACCACCCCGCTGCTGCGCTTGGCACTCTGGGCGGCCTATGCGCTGATGGTCACCCTGAGCGCCTACATGTTCCTCTACACGGCCCTTCTGATCCCGGTGCACGCGCTCGTCGTGGCCCTGTTCTCCCGGCGCCGGCGCGGCGCACTACTGGCCTGGGCCGGCGCGGCCGTGGCCGGGCTGCTGCTGGCCTCGCCCGTCTTCTACTGGGGAGTCGGCGAGCGCGAACAGATCTCTTTCCTCGCCCGGCGTCCGGCCGTCAGCGTGCTCGACGCTGCCGTGCACCAGTGGTTCGGAACCCCGGCCCTGGCCGGGCTCGCCTGGGGGCTTATCGCGATCGGCGTCGTGGCCACCTTCGTGCCGCGATTCCGCACCCGGGGCCGGGCACCGCGGGCCGAGCTCCTCGTGGTGTTGGCCTGGGTGCTCGTGCCGAGCGCGGTGCTGCTCGCCGGCACCCAGCTGATCACTCCGATGTACTCGCTGCGCTACCTGTCGATCTGCGCTCCGGCGGCGGCCCTGGCCGTGGCCGTCGGTGTCGCGGCGCTGCGGCCACGGTGGACCCAGGTGATCGCTGTGCTCCTGGTCGGCGCCCTCGCCACGCCCGGCTACCTCGCGCAGCGCACCGACTTCGCGAAAGACGGGGCAGCGATTGGCGGCACGTGTCCGACATCCTGCGCACCGAAGCCCGACCCGGTGACGCCGTGGTGTTCGACGAAAGCACCAAGCCGTCCCAGCGGCCACGGCTGGCCATGCACCTCTACCCCGCCGGCTTCGTCGGGTTGAGCGACGTGATGCTCAACCGTTCCTATCAGGACGTCGACTGGCTCTGGGACACCACGATCCCCCTCGCCGAAGCCACTTCCAGGCTCGCCGGCACCGACCGGGTCTGGGTGCTGCACAACGTCGGCAGCCGGGAAACCGTCGCCGGCACCGACATCGGCGTGCTGCAGCAACTGGGCTTCACCGTGCATTCCTCCCTCACCGTCAACCGCACCATCGTTACCGAACTGACAAGGTAGTTACATGCCATCCACTGTGGTCATCATTCCCACGTACAACGAACGCGACAACCTCGGCAGTATCGTCGGCCGGGTGCGCAGCAGCGTGCCCGACGCCGATGTGCTGATCGTGGACGACGCCTCCCCGGACGGCACCGGCGCCCTGGCCGACGAGCTCGCGGCCGCCGACGACCGGCTGCACGTGCTGCACCGCAGCAAGAAGAACGGCTTGGGCGCGGCCTACCTCGAGGCCTTCGACTGGGCTCGCGCTCGCGGCTTCGACTATCTCGTGCAGCTGGATGCCGATGGCTCGCACCAGCCCGAGCAGCTGCCTGCCCTACTGGCCGCAGCGCGCACGGCGGATGTCGTGATGGGCTCCCGCTGGATTCCCGGCGGCGAGGTCAAGAACTGGCCGTGGCACCGCCGGATGCTCTCCCGCGGCGGTTCGCTCTACTCCCGTTTCATGCTGCGCCTGCCCCAGCACGACGTCACCGGCGGCTACCGCGTCTACAGCGCCGATGCGCTCGAACGGATGCAGCTGGAAAGCGTCGACAGCCTCGGCTATTGCTTCCAGATCGACATGCTCCTGCACGCCGTGCGTGCCCGGCTCACGGTGGTGGAGGTGCCCATCACGTTCATCGAACGCACCCTCGGCAACTCCAAGATGAGCGGCAGCATTGTGATCGAGGCCATGGGCCGGGTCACGATCTGGGGACTGACCGGCCGCGGTGCCCGGCACGCGAACCCGGCCCCCGCCCCGGCCACCACCACTCGCGAACTGTGAGGTAAGCACGTCTTCGGGCGTGTTTTTGGGGCTTTTCTCACAGTTCGCGGGTGGGGGTGCGTGGAATTTCACTTCCGGTCATCGTGACTATATGATGGACGTCAGTTAGAGTCACACTAACCTTTAGTCGATGGATGTCCAGATGACCGAGCCCCACCCGCCCGTGCTTGCGGTGTCGACGGTCATCTTCGCCCTCCGGCCGGACGCCGAATCCGGCTTCATGACCCTCTGGCTCCCCCTGGTGCGCCGCACCCGTGAGCCGCACCTCAACCTCTGGGCGCTGCCCGGCGGCTGGCTGCCCACCGACGAGGAACTCGCCGCTGCCGCCGCCCGCACCCTGCGGGAGACCACCGGGCTCACCCCCAAGTACCTGGAGCAGCTGTACACCTTCGGCGACCTCGGCCGTTCCCCCGGCAACCGGGTGGTCTCGGTGGTTTACTGGGCGCTCGTGCAGTCCGGCGAGGCCGACGCGGCTGCCGTCGATGACAACGTGCAGTGGTTCCCCGCCGACCGACTGCCAGACCTGGCCTTCGACCACAATCACATCGTCGAGTACGCCCTGTGGCGCCTGCGCACCAAGGTGGAGTACTCCCGCATCGCGCACGCCTTCCTCGGCGAGACCTTCACCCTGGCCCAGCTTCGCGATGTCCACGAAGCGGTGCTCCGCCGCGCGCTCGACCCGGCCAACTTCCGTCGCATGATCGAGTCGTCGGGCACCGTCGTCGACACGGGACTGCGCCTGGCCGGGGTGCCGCACCGCCCGCCGCGACTCTACCGTTACAACGACTCACAGACGCTCGCCGAACAGGGCCCGCTCGGCCCGCTGGTGGGCTGAACCTTGTACCTCCGACCTATCCCGCACTCCCCGAGGAGCACGACATGACCATCGCATCGGTCGACCGCACCATCCGCCTGATCAGCACCGGCAAGGCAGAGGGAAGCACCTGCACCCCCGACCTCGCCGTGGACCCCTGGTACTTCGACGCCGGCACACCCGGCTACGGACCGGGCTCCTCGATGGGCGACGTCATCCCCACCGGGTCCCCGCGCCAGGGCGAGCTGCCCGCGCGCTACCGCACCGCGTCCAACGGTGAACTCGGCGACTGGATCCGCGCCGCGAAGGCCACCCTCGGCGAGCGCGTCGTGGTGCTCGGCCACTTCTACCAGCGCGAGGAGGTGCTGCAGCACGCCGACTTCGTGGGCGACTCCTTCCAGCTCGCCGTGGCCACCCAGAGCCGGCCCGACGCCGAGGCCATCGTCTTCTGCGGCGTGCACTTCATGGCCGAGACCGCCGACCTGCTGTCGACGCCGGAGCAGGCCGTGATCCTGCCCAACCTCGCCGCGGGCTGTTCGATGGCCGATATGGCCGACATCGACTCCGTCACCGAGTGCTGGGAGCAGCTCGAGGAGCTGTACGGCACCGAACCGGATGCCTCGGGACGGGTCCCCGTGATCCCGGTCACCTACATGAACTCCTCCGCTGCGCTCAAGGGTTTCTGCGGTGAGCACGGCGGCATCGTCTGCACCTCCTCGAACGCCGAGACCGTGCTCGAGTGGGCCTTCGAACGCGGCCAGCGGGTGCTGTTCTTCCCCGATCAGCACCTGGGCCGCAACACCGCGAAGGCCATGGGCGTGCCCCTCGAGCAGATGCCGATGTGGAACCCGCGCAAGCCCCTCGGCGGCAACACCGAGGCCGAGCTCGAGGACTCCCGGGTCATTCTCTGGCACGGCTTCTGCAGCGTGCACCGCCGCTTCACCGTGGAACAGATCGACGCGGCCCGCGCCGAACACCCCGGCGTGCGCGTGATCGTGCACCCCGAGTGCCCGATGGCGGTCGTCGACGCCGCGGACGAATACGGCTCCACCGACTACATTGCCAAGGCCATCGCCGCGGCTCCCGCCGGCTCGACCTTCGCGATCGGCACCGAGATCAACCTGGTGCAGCGCCTCGCCGCCCAGTACCCGCAGCACACCATCTTCTGCCTCGACCCCGTGGTCTGCCCCTGCTCTACCATGTACCGCATCCACTCGGGCTACCTCGCCTGGGTGCTCGAGGCGCTCGTGGGCGGCGACGGTGTGCCCGCCGAGGTGCTCAACCGCATCACGGTGGCCGACGACGTGGCCGATCGCGCCAGGGTGGCACTCGAACGGATGCTCGCGGCCAAGCCGCCGGCTGCCGGTCCCGTTGCACCGGTGGCGCCCATCGGCACCGGAGCCTGACCATGACCCGCGTGCTCGTCGTCGGCAGCGGGCTGGCCGGCCTCCTCGCCGCGGTACGGGCCACCGACGCCGGCCACCGGGTGACCCTGGTCACCAAGGCCGCCCTCTCGGACAGCAACACCCGCTACGCGCAGGGCGGCATCGCCGCCGCGCTGTTCCCCGACGACTCGGTGGACGCGCACATCCTCGACACCCTGCGTGCCGGTGCCGGCCTGTGCGACCCCTCCGCGGTTCGGGTGCTCTGCCAAGAAGGCCCGGCCCGGGTGCGCGACCTGATCCGGTTCGGGGTCGACTTCGACCGCGACGAGTCCGGCATCACCCGCGGCCTCGAGGCCGCACACTCCAGGTCCCGCGTGCTGCACGCCGGCGGCGACGCCACGGGCTTCGCCATCGAGGCCGCCCTGGTGGCCACCGTGCAGGAGCGCGCCAACCGAGCCCATGCGCTGGGCGGCGACCAGATCACCATCCACGAGCACACCATGCTCGTGGACCTCACGGTCGACGACGGCCGGGTCACCGGCGCTGTGCTGCTCGGCCCCGACGACACCCGGCACACCGTGACCGCCGACACCGTGATCCTGGCCACCGGCGGCGCCGGCGCCCTGTACCGGCACACCACCAACCCCGTCATCGCCACCGGTGACGGCGTCGCCGCCGCCTGGCGTGCCGGTGCGGCCATCGCCGACGTGGAGTTCTACCAGTTCCACCCCACCGCCCTCGCGGTGCCCGGCACGCCGCTGATCTCCGAGGCCGTGCGCGGCGAGGGCGCCGTGCTGCTCAGCAGCACAGGTGAGCGCTTCATGACCGCCATCCACCCGGATGCCGAGCTGGCGCCCCGCGACATCGTGGCCCGCAGCATCGCCGCCCAAATGAAGGCGCAGGGCGGTGCTCCGGTGCTGCTCGACGCCACAGGTCTCGGCCGGGACCTTCTCGAGAGCCGGTTTCCCACCATCACGGCGGCCTGCCGCGCGAACGGGCTGGACTGGGCCGTTGAACCGATTCCCGTGGCCCCTGCAGCGCACTACTGGATGGGCGGAGTCGCCACCGACGGCTGGGGCGCACCTCGCTGCCCGGCCTCTACGCCGTGGGCGAGGCCGCCCGCACCGGAGCGCACGGCGCCAACCGGTTGGCGTCGAACTCGCTACTGGAAGCCGCCGTGTTCGCCGACCGCGCCGTGCGGTCGCTGAGCGAGGCCGAGCAGCCCGCGCCGTACTTCGCGACCGAGACCGACGCCGACTCGGACGTCCCGGGCGCCGGGCTCGACGGCACAACGGACGCGGCCGACGTATCCGCCACTGCTCTCAGCCCTGGCTTCGTCGACCGCGTCACGCTGCAGAACCTGCTCTGGGAGGCTGCCGGTGTGCACCGCTCCGGCGCCGACCTCGCCGGCGCGGCGGCGACGCTGGCCGGCTGGCACCCCGTGGACCGGGCGCTGGCAACGGCCGCGCAGCTGGAGACCGGCAACTTGCTCGACCTGGGCCGGCTGATCGTGGCCGCCGCCCTCTCCCGAGAGGAGTCCCGCGGGGCGCACCACCGCGCCGACTTCCCGGACACCCGCCTGGAGCTGGCCCGGCCCCGCTTCACGGTGCGACCCGACGAGCGCACCTTGGTAACCGCTTCATCCATCGCTTCGGAGGGCATCGCATGCTGACCACTCACGCCATCGAGACCGTTGTGCGGTCCGCCCTCGACGAGGACGCCCCGTGGGGCGACCTCACCAGCGAGATGCTGATCCCCGCCGACGCCGTCGCCACCGCCCAGCTCGTGGCCAGGGAGGCCGGCGTGTTCAGCGGCGGCGCCGTGTTCGCCGCCGCGTTCCGCCTGGTCGACGCCCGCATCACCGTGCACCTGCACGTCGCCGACGGCACCGCCTTCGCCGCGGGCGACCTCCTCGCGGAGGCCTCAGGTCCGGCTCGCGGCATCCTCACCGCAGAGCGCATCGGGCTCAACTTCGTGCAACGGATGAGCGGCATCGCCACGCTCACCGCAGAGTACGTGGCCGAAACCGAGGGAACCCGCGCCCGCATCGTCGACACCCGCAAGACCACCCCCGGGCTGCGCGCCGTGGAGCGCCAGGCCGTGCGCGACGGCGGCGGCCACAACCACCGCTTCAGCCTCTCCGACGCCGTGATGGCCAAGGACAACCACCTGGCCGTGCTCAGCGCCGACGGCACCGACCTCACCGAGGCTCTGCTCGCCGTGCGGGCTCGACTCTCGCACACCACCCACTTCGAGGTGGAGGTGGACACCCTCGAGCAGATCGAGCCCGTGCTCGCGGCCGGTATCGACACCATCATGCTCGACAACTTCGATGCTGAGGCCCTGCGCGAGGGGGTGCGGCAGGTCGCCGGCCGCGCCATCGTGGAGGCCAGCGGCGGGGTGTCGCTTCACACCGTGCGGCGCATCGCCGAGTCGGGTGTCGACGTCATCTCGGTGGGCGCCCTCACCCACAGCGTGCGCTCGCTCGACCTGGGGCTTGATGTCGTCATCCTGCCCGAGGCCGTGTTCCCCGAGTAGCGTTCACGCGCCCGGCCGCCCGGCCCCGTTCTCTGGAGAGAAGCCATGATCTACCTCGACAACGCCGCTACCGCGCCGCTCCGCCGCGAGGTGGCCGAGGCCATCTGGCCGATCCTCACACAGGGGTTCGGCAACCCGTCCAGCCACCACCGGGTGGGCGAGGCCGCGGCGGCGACCCTCAAGACCGCGCGCGGGCGCATCGCCCGGGTGCTCGGCTGCCGCCCCGGCGAGATCACCATCACCAGCGGCGGCACCGAGGCCGACAACCTCGCCCTCAAGGGCCTCGCGCTCGGCGCCCCGCGCGGCCGGCACATCATCACCACTGCCCTCGAGCACGAGGCGGTGCTCGACTCCTGCGACTACCTGCACCGGCTGCACGGCTTCGAGATCACCCTGCTGCCCACGGATACCACCGGCCGGGTCGACCCCGACGACCTCAGCCGGGTCATCCGGCCCGACAGCACAATCGTCAGCATCCACTACGCCAACAACGAGATCGGCACCGTGCAGCCCATCCGGGAGCTCGCCGCGATCGCCCGGGCGGCGGGCGTGCCGATGCACACCGACGCCGTACAGGCGGCCGGCTGGCTGCCGCTGAACGTGACCGAGCTGGGCGTGGACGCGTTGAGTATTTCCGGGCACAAGCTCGGCGCCCCGCAGGGCGTGGGCGCACTGTACCTGCGCGGCCGGCTGCCGGTGGAGCCGGTGTTGCACGGCGGCGGGCAGGAACGCGGCAAACGCAGCGGCACCGAGAACGTTGCCGGAGCCGTGGGCCTGGCCACGGCCCTCGACCTGGCCGAGGCCGAGCGGGTCGACCTCGCACCACGCCTGTCCGCCCTGCGCGACGCCTTCGTTACCGCGGTGCTCGAGAGCACGCCGGGAGCCGCCCTGACGGGGCATCCGCTACACCGGCTGCCCGGCCACGCCTCGTTCACCTTCGCCGGTACCGGAGGGGAAGCGGTGCTGCTCGAGCTCGAGCGCTTCGACATCGTCTGCTCGAGCGGATCCGCCTGCGCCGCCGGTAGCGACGAACCGTCGCATGTGCTCACGGCGCTGGGCATCCCCGCCGACCTCGCCCAGTCCGCGGTGCGCTTCACCCTCTCGGCCGGCACCAGCGCCGCAGACCTGGCCGAGGCCGCCACCCGGGTACGCGAGGCCGTGGCCGCCGTGCGCGGCCTCGCCACCTGACCTGTCCCGCCCGCCGCGCCGAGCCCCAAAACCGCCCGGTATCTGTACCCGAAACGGACAAATGGTGCCGGCACACCGGGTGCACATGTCCGGTTCGGCACCATTTGTGCTGGTTGAGCGTGATTCGGCACGGAGTGGCCGGGGCTCGGCGGCCGGGTTCCGCGGCCGCGGAAATGCCACCCGAGTGGGACCTTTGGCACGTGTTTCGGTCCCGGACGAGTCCTAAGTTTGAACCAGAGACAAAGATCCCAGATCGGGTTGTCCAGGAGGAAAACTATGACGATCACAGACCGACCAGTCGCCACTCCCATAGCTGCACAGATCGACACCTTGGTTGCCGCCGGCAACGTCGCGCTGAAGGACTACGCGGACTTCACCCAGGAGCAGATCGACTTCATCGTCAAGAAGGCCTCCGTCGCCGCTCTGTCCCAGCACGCCACGCTCGCCGTGCACGCCGTCGCTGAGACCGGCCGTGGTGTCTTCGAAGACAAGGCCGTGAAGAACCTCTTCGCGTGCGAGCACGTCACCAACAGCATGCAGAACCTCAAGACCGTGGGCATCATCAGCCGCGACGAGCTCACCGGCATCACCGAGATCGCCGAGCCCGTCGGTGTCATCTGTGGCATCACCCCGGTCACGAACTGTACGTCCACCGCGATCTTCAAGTCCCTCATCGCGCTCAAGACCCGCAACCCCATCATCTTCGGCTTCCACCCGGCCGCGCAGGAATCATCCGCCGCCGCCGCCCGCGTCGTCCGCGACGCCGCCATCGCAGCAGGCGCCCCCGCCAACTGCATCCAGTGGATTGAACAGCCTTCCCTCGAAGCATCCACCCTGCTGATGAACCACCCCGGTGTGGCCCTCATCCTCGCCACCGGTGGTAACGCCATGGTTCGCGCCGCGTATTCCTGCGGCAAGCCCGCCCTGGGCGTCGGCGCCGGCAACGTGCCCGCCTTCATCGAGAAGAGCGCCAAGCTCAAGCGTGCCGTCAACGACGTCGTGCTCTCGAAGGCCTTCGACTACGGCATGATCTGCGCTTCGGAGCAGGCCGTCATCATCGAAGAGCCCCTCTACAACGAGGCCATGGCCGAGTTCAAGATCCTGCACGCCTACCGCACCAACAAAGAAGAGAAGGCCCTCCTCGAGGAGTTCATCTTCGGTGTTCAGGCCAACTCGGAGAACTGCGCCGGCGCCAAGCTGAACCCGAACGTCGTCGGCAAGTCGCCGGTGTGGATCGCTCAGCAGGCCGGTTTCAGCGTTCCGGAAGAGACGTCGATCATCCTGGTCGAGGTCTCCGGAGTCGGCCCGCACGAGCCGATGACCCGCGAAAAGCTGGCCCCGGTTCTCGCCGTCATGCACGCCAAGGACGCCGAAGAGGGCATCTCGCTCTCCGAGCAGATGGTGGAATTCGACGGTCTCGGCCACTCGGGCTCGATCCACAGCGAAAACCCCGCGATCATCGAGGAATTCGGCAAGCGCGTCAAGGCTGTCCGCATCATCACCAACGCCCCCAGCTCGCTCGGTGGCATCGGTGACATCTACAACGCGTTCATCCCCTCGCTCACCCTGGGCTGTGGCTCGTACGGACACAACTCCGTTTCGAACAACGTCTCGGCGATCAACCTCATCAACGTCAAGCGCATCGGCCGGAGGAACAACAACTTGCAGTGGTTCAAGATCCCCGCGAAGACCTACTTCGAGCCGAACGCCATCCGTTACCTGGCCGACATGCGCGACGTCACCCGGGTCACCATCGTCACCGACTCGACCATGACCCGCCTGGGCTTCGTCGACAAGATCCTCGACGTGCTCAACCGCCGCGAGGGCCGTGTCGCCCTGCAGATCATCGACAACGTGCTCCCCGAGCCCACCGTTGCCGCCGTCGAGAAGGGCGCAGAGGAAATGCGCGCCTTCAAGCCGGACACCATCATCGCCCTCGGTGGCGGCTCCCCCATGGACGCCGCCAAGGTCATGTGGCTGCTGTACGAACACCCCGAAATCGAATTCGCCGACATGAAGGAGAAGTTCTTCGACGTGCGCAAGCGCGCGTTCAAGTTCCCCGACCTCGGTGAGCTCGCCAAGCTGGTCTGCATCCCGACCACCTCGGGCACCGGTAGCGAGATGACCCCGTTCGCCGTCATCACCGACGACGTCACCGGGATCAAGTACCCGCTGGCCGACTACGCCCTGATCCCGTCCGTCGCGATCATCGACCCCGTGCTCACGGCCATGATGCCCTCGTTCCTCGCCGCCGACTCCGGCTTCGACGCCCTGACCCACGCCACCGAGGCGTATGTCTCGGTGTATGCGAACGACTTCACCGACGGTCTCTGCCTGCACGCGATCAAGCTGATCTTCGAGAACATCGAGACCAGCGTCAAGGGCACCATCGGCAGCACCGATGACACCGTGATCAAGGCTCGCGAGAAGATGCACAATGCCGCATCCATCTCGGGCATGGCGTTCGGTAACGCGTTCCTGGGCATAGTCCACGCCATGGCCCACGTCACCGGCGCCCAGCTGCACCTGATCCACGGCCGGGTCAACGCGACCTACCTGCCGCACGTGATCCGCTACAACGGCACCGTCCCGACCAAGCTGACCAGCTGGCCCAAGTACGAGCACTACATCGCCCCGGAGCGCTTCCAGGAGATCGCCAAGCACCTGGGCCTGCCGGCCTCGACTCCCGCCGAGGGCGTCGAGTCCTACGCCCAGGCCGTCGAGCAGCTGCGCGACAAGGTCGGCATCAAGCCGTCCTTCCAGGCGCAGGGTGTGCCGGAGGAAGACTTCATCAGCCGCCTCGACTCGCTCGCCATGGGCGCTTACGGCGACCAGTGCGCACCCGCCAACCCGCGGATGCCGATGCTCGAGGACATGAAGACCCTCATGGAAGCCGCGTACTACGGCACCTCGTTCGCCGAGGTTCGCGCCGGACGCACCGCCGTCGGCGACGCGGCACTCGAGACCGGTGCAGAGGTTGCCGCCACGACCGCGGACGCCAAGAAGCCGGCCCGCAAGGCCGGCAAGTAGGCTCCACGCGTCACAGCAGCACCCGTTCGACCTGCACCACCATTACGGCCCCGCACTTCTGTGCGGGGCCGTTTTTGCGTCCGGTCGGGCACGCCGTCGTCGTAGGCGCGACGCGGTGACAGCCCGGGTAGAGTGCGTATCAGGCCACGCACGGGGGTTCACATCGAGGTGGGGGAACAACACATGCTTCGCAGATCAACGGCGGTTCTGGCCGCACTATTCATGCTCAGCGGTTGCGCCGCAGGCGTCCAGTCGGGGGCAACTGCACCGTCCACGACCCCGGGCACGCCGGTCGCCCCACCGGCGACCGCAACCCCGACGGTCACACCGACACCTGCACCGCCGACCGGCGACCTCGCTGTCGATCCAACCTGCGAGAACATGTTGTCAGCACCGGCCCTGGCTGACATCACCGCGGCGGGCTGGACCCTTGAGACCGACCTGCCTGGAGGCCACAGCGGTCTGATGGCCTCGATGGTCGACCAGGGCGGGCTGAGTTGCTACTGGACCAGCGACGGAGGCGACGTTCCGCTCTGGTACGGCCAGATGGCGATGGATGAGGGCACCTGGAGCGCGACCCGAGCGGAACTGACGGCGGCCGGGTACACCGAGTCCGACGAGCCGGTGACCGCCACGCTGCTGGGCGAGCGCTGGGGCGACGACAATCCGGCCCTGGCGAACGTGGACGGCGTCACCTTCTACGTCAGCCAGCCGAGCTATCTGACCTCGATGGTCGCACTGCAGTAGCTCCGACCGCCAGGACTCGTCACAGCGCTGGCTTCAGCGCCTGGAGCCCACGGGCATGCGCTTGGGCCCGGAGGGGAACATGAGCGAACCGGGACGGGTGCGCTCGCGTCGCGGCGACCCTGTGGCGATGACTGCGCAGACGAACTCCTTGACCAGCGCACCGGCCCGGCCGGTGATCCGCAGCGGGCGCGGCTCATCCGCTGCGGTGAGCAGCTGGATCAGCCCCATTCTTCGGCCGATACTGATGCACTGGGCACCAAACCCCACATTGAGTGTCGTCAGGGTCTCACCGCGCAAAACTGCCAGAACGTTGTCCGCCGCCTGGGCGCCGAGGGGCATGGCGATGGCACAGCCCATGCGCAGGTGGGAGCCGACGGAGGACGGCGGACGTACCGCGTCCCCTGCGCCGAGGATCTCCGGGTACCGGACCGTGCGAAGCTCCTCGTCGACCAGCAACCGGCCGATCGAGTCGATGTCGAGGCCGCTGCGGCGGGCGAGATCGGGAACCGCGAATGAGGCGGTCCAGACGGTGACGTCGCTGGGAATCCGCGTGCCGTCGGAGAGCTCGACGGCGTCGGCCTGCACCCGGCGCACGTCGCTCCACTCCCGCACTTCGACGCCGAGCTTCGCCAGCGACCGGGCCACCGACCGCCGGGACGCCGCGGGGAGGTTCCCGAGAACCTCGCTCCGCGACACCAGGGTGACGGATGCTCTCGGGTGCCGTTCCGCGAACTCCGCCGCGGCCTCGACGCCCGTCGCACCTCCGCCGACGACGACGATGCGCTGGTCGGCCCTGCCCGTGGCGATCGCCCGGCGCGCCGACTCCGCACCTTGGACGTTGCTCAGCAGGTGCGCGTAGAGTTCGGCGCCAGGCGCACCGAGCGCGGCGACGCTCCCCACCGCGTAGACGAGGATGTCGTACGGCTCGCTGATCACCCCGCTGCGGGTGTCCACGGTCAGGGCATGCGCCGGCGCGTCGATACGCAGGACCGTTCCCAGCACAACCTCGACCCGGCCATGGAGCATCTCGTCCAGGGGTATCGCCGCGGTCACACGCACCCCGGCAGCCGCCTCATGGAGGCGCACCCGTTCGATGAAGTGCGGTGCCGGGTTGACCAGCCGCACGCGCACCCGGAGGCCCTCCGCGGGCGTCAGCGAGGCCTGGATGCGGTTGGCCGCCAGGATGCCGGCATAGCCGGCCCCGATGACGACGACCGTCTGGTCGAAAGGTCTGCTCATTCGTTCTCCTTGTCGAGACTGCGCGCGTGTTATCAGTACTGACCGCGGACACCGCGCAAACGTGACACGGCAGCGCTCAGGGGCGGAGTACATTAAAAACTGTTCACAATCCCGGCCCAAGCGACGAAGGGATGCCGATGCGAGGCAACCGGAGCGACGCCGCAGCATCGGAGATCGACGACGTGGCGGACGAGTTCGAGTCCCTGCGTCCCCGGCTCTTCGGAATCGCCTACCGGATGCTCGGCAGCACGGTTGAGGCCGAGGACATCGTCCAGGATGCCTGGATCCGGTGGCAGGGCACCGACCGTACGGGCATCCACAGCCCCGCCGCTTTCTTGACGACGATGACGACCCGCCTCTCCATCAATGTGGCCACCTCGTCGCGCCTGCGCCGCGAGACCTACATTGGCCCCTGGCTCCCCGAGCCCGTACTCACGGGTGCCGATCCGGAGCTCGGGGCCGAGAACACCGAGGCACTCGAGGTCGGGATCCTGCTGCTGATGGAGCGACTCACCCCCATGGAGCGAGCCGTGTACCTGCTGCATGAGGCCTTCGACTATCCGTACCGCGAAATCGGGGAGGTCATCGGCACCACCGAGGCCAATGCCCGCCAGCTCTCCCGGCGTGCCCGCCAGCACCTCACCGAGAGCAGCGGCACCCGGGTGACCGTCGCCGAGAAGAACAGGCTGCTGCGCTCTTTCCTCGCCGCCGCTCAGAGCGGAGACGTGCAGCGTCTGCAGACTCTCCTCACCGACGACATCGTGCTCTACTCGGATGGCGGCGGGATCGTGTCCGCAGCTCGACGGCCGATCGAGGGGCGCGATCATGTCGGGCGGTTCCTGTTGGGTACGCTGCAGAAGCTCCAGGGCAACGTCGACATGCAGCTGACTCCGGTGAACGGTTCCGACGCGTTCGTCTTCCGCAAGGACGGCGAGCCCTACATCGTCTGCAGCATCGGCGTGAACGACCGCGGCATCAACCGGATCTTCTTCGTCCTGAACCCGCAGAAGCTCGGTGCCCTGCGCTGAGCGGCCCTATGGCGGACTCCGGGTTAACGCAAAAGTCCCGGTCTCTTTCGAGACCGGGACTTTTGTTTCTGTTGCGGGGGCAGGATTTGAACCTACGACCTCTGGGTTATGAGCCCAGCGAGCTACCGAACTGCTCCACCCCGCGCTACAAGAACTAAGTTACCACAGTTCCCCAAGGCCTTCGAATCGAGCGCTCCCCCCGGGCGAGTCGCACCCGAGTCGGTCCGGCATCCGCTTCTGCAGGCGCCGGACACAGACAAAACGCGGGCGGTGCGACCGGGTTTCCCCGGTGCACCGCCCGCGTCTGGGCTCAAGCGGCCGTTACTGACCGATGAGCGTGAGCATGCTCGCCACGGTGTCGGAGAGCTTCTTGTCGGCGACCCCGAAGGCGGCGAGGTCGTTGGCGGCCAGAGCTGACTGCTTGTCGGCGATGGCCTGCTTTGCCTGAGCCAGCAGCGTCTTCAGCTGGGCGTCGACCTCCGGGTTGCCGGTCTGGGTGGACGGAACCGTGGTGCCGTCGGTGGGCGTCTGGCCCTCCGGAGTGGTGACGGCGGGCACATCGGTGTCGCCGGCATTAGCGCCGGACTCGCCACCGAAGAGCACGTTGAGCGCCGTATCGAGTGTGTCCTCGAACGCGATCTGGTCACCGAAGGCCACGAGGACCTTCTGCAGCAGCGGGTAGCTGGTCTCACCGGTGGACTGCACGTATACGGGCTGCACGTAGAGCAGACCGCCACCGACAGGCAGTGTCAGCAGGTTGCCGTTGAGCACCGTGGACTGACCCTGCTTCAGCAGGTTGAGCTCGGCGGAGATCGTGGGATCACCGTTGAACTTCGCCTGCACCTGGCCGGGGCCGGGTACCGTGATGTCGTTCGGCAGCGTCAGCAGGCGCAGTTTGCCGTAGCCATCCGCCCGTTCACCATCGGTGGCCCCCGCATCCGCGTCGGCCGCGAGATAACCGGTCAGAACGTTCCGGCTGGTCTCCCCGGACGCGTTGGGGATGAAGGTCGAGTACAGCGAGAACGACGGTGCTTTCTGGCCGGGCATTTGCATGGTCAGGTAGTACGGCGGCTGCAGGGTCGTGTTGGTGCTCGGAGACACGGGGTCGTTCGGCGTGGTCCAGGCGTCGTCCTCGGAATAGAAGGATCCGGGGTCGGTCACGTGATACTTGCCGAGGATGGCGCGCTGCACCTTGAACATGTCGGCCGGGTAGCGCACGTGGCTCATCAGGTCGCCGGACATCTCGCTCATCGGCTCGACCGTGGTCGGGAAGATCTTCTGCCAGGTCTGCAGCAGCGGGTCGTTCTCATCCCAGGCATAGAGCGTCACCGAGCCGTCGTACGCATCGACGGTGGCCTTGACCGAGTTACGCATGTAGTTGATGTTGTCCAGCGCGAACGGCTGCTCGGGCGTCTCGGTGTCAGCGATCGCGTTGCTCAGGCTCACGGCCGTGGAGTACGGGTAGCTGGCACTGGTCGTGTAGCCGTCTACGATCCACTTGATCCGGCCGTTCACCACGGAGGGGTACGGGGCGGAGTCGAGGGTGAGGTACGGGGCGACCTTCTGCACGCGGGTGACCGGGTCGCGGTCGTAGAGGATCTGCGACTTGTCGTTGACGGCGTTGGCCAGGAAGATCTGCTCGGACTGGAACTTGAGCGCGTAGATCAGCTTGTTGAACGGGCCGTTCAGGCTCGGCCCACCGTCGCCCGAAAAGGTCGTGTAGGTCTGCTGGGCGCCGTCTTCGCCGGACGGGTAGTCCAACTCGACGGGGTCGCTGCCCTCGGGGGCGCCGACGATGGAGTACGTGGGCGAGGTTTCACCGAAGTACACGCGCGGCTCGTACTCGCCGAGCGCACCCGAGGTGGGGATACCCGATTCGAGGAAGACCGGCTGGCCGTCGGCCGAACGCTGGTTGCCGTACGCGGCGACCACACCATAACCGTGGGTGTAGACGACCGAGGAGTTGACCCAGGTCTCGCTGCTCAGGCCGTCGAGGTTGAGGTCTCGAACCGACACCACGGTGTCCTGGGACTTGCCGTCGATCGTGTACCGGTCCACCGAGAGGTTGGACGGGAACTGGTAGTACTGCTTGAACTGCTCGAGCTGGGCGAACGCGTCGCTGACCAGGGCCGGGTCGAGAATGCGGATGTTGGCCGTGGTCTCGGCGTCGGCACGCAGGGCGCCGGGCTCGGCCTCGGTCGTGGCGGTGTACGGGATCTCTTCCACATCCGCCACACCGTAGGCGTCGCGGGTCAGGTCGATGTTGCGCTGGATGTACGGGGCCTCGAGGGTCTTGGCGCTCGGGTCGACCTGGAAGCGCTGCACGACCCAGGGGTAGAGCGAGCCGATCAGCAGGCTCGACACGATGAGCAGCGCGGTGCCGATGACGGGCAGGCGCCAGCGGCCGATGAACGCGGTGACCACGAAGAGGATCGCGACGAAGACGGCAATGCCGGCCAGGATGGCGCGGCCCGGGATGGTTGCGCTGACGTCGGTGTAGCCGGCGCCGGTGATCAGGTCATTGGCCTGGGTGAGGGTGGAGTACTGGTCGAGCCAGATGCTCACGCCCTGCAGGAGCAGGTAGACGGCGGCGGTCACGGCGATCTGAACGCGCGCGGCCTTGGCCACGTAAACCTCGCGGCCGGTGATGCGGATGGCTCCGTAGAGGTACGAGGTTGCCAGCGCGACGAGGGCGGAGATCAGCACGACGGCCGAGCTGAATGCGAGCAGCGACTGGTAGAACGGCAGGTCGAAGAGGAAGAACGACACGTCGAAGCCGAATTGCGGATCCGTGGTGCCGGCATCCGTGCGGTTGAGCCACATCAGGATGGTCTGCCAGTGCGTGGCAGCGGCCACGCCGGCGAACAGACCGAGCAGAGCGGGGATGCCGTACATCGCCAGGCGACGCAGCGGCTCGATCACCTGCTGATAGCGGTCGATCTGCGAATTGAGCTTCGCGTAGACGGGACGCAGGCGGTAGGCCAGCTGAATGCTCACCCAGACCGGGATCGCCATGCCCAGGAAGCCGACCAGGAACAACACGGCACCGGCCACCCACTGGGTGGTCAGCACGCTGAGGAAGCCGAGTTGGTCGAACCACAACACATCCGCGTACAGCCCGGCGAAGATGAAGAACAATATCACCAGCCCTGCGATGATCGCTGCCGTGATGGCTAGCGGGGCACGGCTCCGACGTGGAGCGCTTCCGGCGGATGATGAACTCACGAATTGGCCTCTTGCTCTGATAGATCGGGGTCAGACCCTCATTCTACGCAGCGAGTCTCGGGGCAAACCCCCAGTTCGCTGAGGGCTCACCCAGAAGAGGCGCTGCTATCAGCCTGCCGGGCAGGTAGGCAGGGCGCTCGTGTCGGCGCCGGTGCGGATGGCGTCAAGCGCCGCGAGCGAGTCGTCGAGCGTGCTCACCGCGAAGACGGTGAGACCGTCCGGAATGTGGCCGGTGACCTCGTCGCAGTTGGCGGCCGGGGCGAGGAACCAGTCGGCGCCCGCGTTGCTGGCGCCGAAGAGCTTCTGGCGGATCCCGCCGATGGGCCCCACGGTGCCGGACTGGTCGATGGTTCCCGTCCCCGCAACATCCGCCCCACCCTGGAGCGCGCCTGGCGTGAGTTTGTCGATAATGCCCAGGGCGAACATCATGCCGGCACTCGGGCCGCCGACCTTGTCGAGCTGGATGTCAACGTCGAACGGGAACTGGTATTCGGACTTGACGTTGATGCCCAGCACCACGTTGCCGCTGATGTCGACCGGGGTGACCTCGACGCTCTGCTCGGCGCCGTCGCGGCTGAGCCCGATGGTGGCAGGGGTGTCGGCGCCGCTTGCCGTGAGCGCGGCGCGCAGCGCGGTGATGTCGGCGACGGCCTGGCCGTTGACCGATTCGATGAGGTCGCCCGCCTTGATCACGCCGGCCGCCGGGGCGTCGTCGGCCAGGGAGACCACGCTCAACTCGGTCGGATAGTCGTAGCCGAGGTTGGTCAGCGCCGCCGCGATGGCATCCTGCTGGGAGTTCACCATGGCCACCTGGTTCTGCTCGTCGCGTTCCTCGGTGGTGACGTCGGCCGGGAAGACCGACTCGAGCGGCACCACGGCCTGGCTCGGGTCGAGCCAGGCGGCGGCCACCGTGAGCCAGTTCAGGCGGTTGTCGGGGTTGCCCAGCACCGACACCGTGAGCAGGTCGAGGCTGCCTTCGGTGGGGTAGACGGTCTCGTCGGGGATGGTGATGAGGTCCTTCTTCTCACCCTCGTAGTCTGCGGAGCCGAGCGTGTTGTAGACCGGGCCCGGCTTCTCGACCACATACGGCGACGGGACCACAGCGAGCGTGAGGCCCGTGACCAGCGCGATGCCCAGCACCACCCAGCCGGTGCGGGAACCACGGCGGCGGTGGGCGGAGCCTAGGGACGAATCATCGGTGAAGAGGGCCACCAGGCTCCTTAAAGGGGTGAACGGGGTCGTGAGCGGTGTTCGCGACAGGCGGACACCGCAAGGACCCAGCGTAGGTCATTTCCCAGTTCTGGCCGGGGTTCTCGGGCTAGCGTAGAGGCAAGCAACTGAGAGGTGCCTGAAGTGGCCGATGACTCCCGACCCGACGAGGGTCAGAACCCCGAAGATGAATTCCGGGACATGCTCCGAGACATCCTCTCGGGTAAATCGTCGATCGACCCCGGCCAGTTGGCCGGCGCGGCCGGTCTTCCCAACGACCCGGCGAGTGTTGCCGCTCTGATGAACCAGCTGCAGGGAGCCCTCCGCGCCGGTGACGGCGACGGCGGCATCAACTGGGACATCGCCCTGCAGCAGGGCCAGGAGCGCGCCGCAACGGGCGCACACAGCACCACGCCGGCCCAGCGCGCCGAGCTCGAGCAGGCCTTCCACATCGCGGCCCTCTGGCTCGACGACGTGATCTCCGTCGCCGAGCTCACGGTTGAACCGCGCCTGATGACCCGCAAGGAATGGGTCACCGCCACGATGCCGCTCTGGAGCCAGCTGGCCGAGCCCGTCGCCACGAGCATCTCCGACTCGCTCACCTCCGTGCTCAGCGAACAGGCACCGGAGGAGCTCAAGGGCATGCTCGCCGGCGCCAGCCAGATGATGCGGAGCCTCGGCGGCACCCTGTTCGCCATGCAGCTGGGCCAGGTCGTCGGCCAGCTCTCCAGCGAGGTCGTCTCCGGCGGCGACATCGGCATCCCGCTGTTCGGCGACCAGCAGGCCGCCCTCCTCCCCCAGAACGTCGCCGAGTTCGGTGAGGGCCTCGACGTGCCCATGGACCAGGTGCAGATCTACCTCGCGGTGCGCGAACTCGCCCACGCGCGGCTGTTCCGGCACTCCCGCTGGCTGCGCCTGCACATGATCACCTCGATCACCGAGTTCGCCCACGGCATCAGCATCGACACCTCCCGTCTCGAATCCCTGGCAGAGGGCTTCGACCCGTCGAACCCGGAGGAATTGCGCGACGCCATGGTGAACGGTTCGTTGATTCCGCCCAAGACCGAGGCCCAACTGGCCGCCCTCGGCCGGCTGGAGACCATGCTCGCGCTCGTCGAAGGCTGGGTCGACGTGGTCACGGTGGAGGCCACCAGCCGACTACCGCGCGCCGATGCCATCAACGAGACGGTCAAGCGCCGCCGCGCCTCTGGCGGACCAGCCGAGTCCGCCTTCGCCACCCTGGTGGGTCTGGAGCTGCGCCCGCGGCGCCTACGCGAGGCCGCCGCGATGTGGCAGGCCGTCACGGATGCCGTGGGCAACGAAGCCAGGGACGGACTGTGGGCGCACCCGGACATCCTGCCCACCTCGGCCGACCTCGACGACCCGCAGGCCCTCGTGGCGCGCCTCACGAGCACCGCCAAGGGCGAGGCTCCGGTGCTCGACGAAGTGGACCAGGCCCTCGAAGACCTGCTGCGCGACGACAACCCCGACCGCCCGCACGAGGCCTAACCCCTCCCGCGAACTGTGACTTAAGCCCCGAAAACGCTCGTTTTTCGGGGCTTAGCTCACGGTTCGCGGGCCTAAGAGGGCTTGGGCCGTGTCTTCGTCGGTGATCAGGACGGTGCAGAGGCCGGACAGGACGACCGACCTGGCGATCGCATGCTTGCGCGGTCCGCCGATCACGGCGATCGCCGTGCGGGACCTGCGCAACTGATCGAGCGAGATCCCGAAGGTGCGTTCGTCCAACGCGGGGTCGACGATCTGGCCGTCGCTGTCGATGAACCGGCCGACGACATCCCCCACGGCGCCCTTGCGCACGAGTTCGCTGATCTGTTCCGGCGTGAGGTAGCCGCTGTCCACGTGGGCGGAATCCTGGTCGGCCTGCCCCGCGCTGAACAGGTACGCGGAGGCTGCCGACCCCATCTCGAGCACCCCCGCCACCGAACGGTCGGAGGCGATGGCTTGTTTGGTCTCCACCCGTTCGAGGATGGCGGGGCTGGGCAGCAGGGTGAACTGCCCTGCCCCCTTCTGCGCGATGCTCACGGCCGTGGCCGCGGCGGTGCCGGGGCGGGCGTTCAGGCTCACCCCGCCGTTGATCTGCACGACGTTCACGCCGCTGGCCCAGCCGGGCTTGAGCTGCAGGGAGATGTCGTGCAGCGTGCGGCCCCAGCTGATGCCGAGAGTGCGCGGCACCGGGCGCAGTGCCGTGAGGTAATCGGCGGCCGCTTGCGCGGTCCGCTTGTGCAGGTCGAGTTCGTCGACGACGCCGGCTGTCGACACGACGACGACGTCGGTCAGGCCCGTGGCCTGACGTAGCTGGCGTTCAAGGCCCAGGCGGCGGGCGCGCGGATGCACGATCTCGATGCGGATGAACCCCTTGGCCTTGGCCTGTGCCAGCAACCGGCCGACCTTCCACCGGGTGAGCCGGAGGATGGTGCCGATCTCGTCCTGGGTCTTGTCTTCCTCGTAGTACAGCTCCGCGGCCCGGATGGACAGGAGCTCATCGATGTCAGTCATCAGCTTGGTGCCTTCCCACGTCCCCCCAGCGTAAGTCGACCTGATCGGCCGGAACAACTCATGTTGCCGAGGTTGCTCATATGAGCAGAAGCCGCTCAGCGGCCCCGGTGGCGCTCCAGGTCGTCCTCGAGCAGATGCGGGCGGGCGATCACGGCGCCGGCCACGGTGACCGCCAGCGCGGTGCAGATGAGGAAGATCAGCGGGGCGGTCCAGCCACCGGTGAGCTCGTGCAGCAGTCCCACGCTCAGGGGCCCGAGGGCGCCGAGGGTGTAGCCCACACTCTGCACGAAGCCGCTGAGCGCCACCGACCCCTCGTGGGTGCGGGTGCGCAGGTTGATCAGCACGAGCGCCAGCGGGAAGAACAGCGGACCGAGCCCTGCCAGCACCACCCAGAGCCAGGTGAGGGTTGCCGGGGCGAGCAGCAGACCGAGGTCGCCGAGCAGGAAGGCCAGGACGCCCACGTAGACCAGCACGGCGACGTTCTTCATCCGCGCCGTCAGCCACGGAATCAGCAGTGCGCAGGGGATACCCATGCCCGCATATATCGACAGGAGGGTGCCGGCCTGGGCCGGGGTCACCCCGGCGTTGTCGACGAGTAGCTGTGGCAGCCAGGCGAACATGGCATAAGCATTGAGCGAAGAAGTGGCGAAGACCACCGCGAGCGCCCAGGCGATCGAGGACCGCCAGATCTGGCCGAGCACGGCCGGCTGAGCCTCGTCGATCAGCGCGGCGGGGGTGGACTCCACCCGGTGCCGCACGAACATGCTCACCCACGGCACGAGGGCGATCAGGGCCGGCACCAGCCAGAGGCCGAGCGACACCCGCCAACCGGCCGCATCCGCCACCGGAACCGCGATCAGGGGCGGGATCAGGGTGCTCAACGACACCACCGTCACATACAGGGAGGTGACCAGGCCGACCCGGTCGGGGAAGTACTTCTTGACCAGCGGCGGCAGCAGCACATTGCCGACACCCAGACCTGCGAAGGTGATGACGCTGCCCACCACGAGCATCCCGAACGACCCGGCCAGGCCGCGCGTGACATGGCCGGCGAGCATGGCCACCAGGGCCAGCACCAGCACGTTCTCCAGGCCAAGGCGGCGGGTATACACCGGGGTGAAGATGCCGAAGACCGCGAAGCACACTGGCGGCAGCATGCCGAGCACGCCGATGGCTGCGGAACTCAGCGGAATGTCGGCGTTGATCTGCCCCACGATGGGCGAGAGCGCTGCGACGGCGGTGCGCAGGTTCGCGGCCACCAGCACGATCCCCACGAGTGCCAAGGCACGGCCGGACCAGAGGGGACGCGGCGGGCTCACTGACACCGTGCAAGTCTAGGCTGGACCACATGGCCAACTTCGCGCGCGACCTCCCTCTGAGCCTCCGCAGCGTCGGCAACGAGTCCGGCGTGAACGCCCGCTGGTCCGGGCACCTCGCGGCCACCCTCACGGCCGTCGCCGACGTGCTCGACACCCTCACCCCCGAGCAGTGGGAATCGCCGAGCCTGTGCAGCGGATGGCGGGTGCGGGATGTCGCCGGGCACCTGGTCTGGCGGTTGGGCAGCAGCCGCAGGCAGCTTCTGGGCAGTGCGGCACGCGCGTACCTGGGCCACTTCCTGCGCCCCGCCCGGGCAATCGACGCCGTGAGCCGCGCCGCCGCCGAGGCCGAACCCGCGGCGCTTGTGGCCCGGCTCCGCGAGATCGCCGCTGAGCGCGCCGCCGGGGTGGGCCACGGCGGGATCACCGAGCTCACCGAGGCCGTGGTGCACGGTCTCGACGTGGCCGAGCCCCTCGGTCTCCCCCTGCCGATCCACGCGACGGCAGGTGGAGCTGTGGCGCTTCGCCGCAGCCTGATCGCCCCCACCGAGATCAAGGCCGTTCTGCGCATCCGCCGACTCGAGGCGACGGATGCCGACTGGAGCGTCGGTCATGGCACCCCGCTGCCCGGCACGGCACGCGAGCTGCTGGTGTTCCTGTTCGGCCGCGGACCACTGCCCCGCGAGGCGGACCGGACCTCCGACAGCGCAGAGGGTGCCGCAGAAGGCTGAGTCGAACCGGCTAGTCGAACGGGCTAGTCGAACGGGCGATGCAGGATCGCTCGGGTCTTCACGACGTCGTCTTGCATCTGGCGGATCAACGGTTCGATGCCGGTGAAGGCCACCATGCCGCGAATGTGCTCGACGAAGGCCACCTCGACGACATGGTCGTACAGGTCGATCTCCTGGTCGAGAACGTAGGCCTCCACCTGCTTCTGCGGCACGCCATCGAAGGTGGGGTTGTTGCCGATGGAGATGGCGGCCGGGTACCGGGCGCCATGGTCGGTCAGCCAACCGGCGTAGACACCGTCGGCGGGGATCAAGCCTTCGGATTCCGGAGACAGGTTCGCGGTGGGAAAACCCAGCTCCCGGCCCCGCGCCGCGCCGTGCACGACCACGCCGCGGACCGTGGGCAGGTGCCCGAGCAGGCGGGTGGCCGAGCGCACATCACCGGCGGAGAGCAGGTCGCGGATCCACGTGGAGGAGACCCGGCGTTCGCCCTGCGGCATCACGTCGTCGATCAGTCGCACGTCGAAACCGTACTGCCGACCGAGCTCGGTGAGCAGGTCGGCGTCGCCGGCGCCCTTGGCGCCGAACCTGAAGTCCCGGCCCACCGACACGTGCTTGGCGTGCAGGGTGTCCACCAGGATGTCGCGCACGAAGTCCTGGGGCGGCAGCGAAGACAGCGCGTGGTCGAAGGTGAGCACCACAGTGGCGTCGATGCCGGTCTCGGCGAGCAGGTCGAGCTTCTGCGACACGCTCACGAGCTCGGTGGGGCACTTCGCGGGGTTCAGCAGGGCCAGCGGATGGCGGTCGAAGGTCACGACGACCGACGCCAGGCCCTCGCGGCGGGCGAGGCTGTTGAGCTCGGCGATCACGGCCCGGTGGCCGGCGTGCACGCCATCGAACTTGCCGATGCTCACGGCCGAATCCGGCCAGTCGGCCGGCACCGACTCGACGCCGTCGAGCACCTTCATGGGAGTGACCTGAGCGCCGGTCACGCTGCGGAACCGTTCCGGCCGGCCCGCTCCGGGGCGTGCCGGGCGAGCCACCACATGCCCAGGATCGGCAGCACGAGCGGGATGAACAGGTAGCCGCGCCCGTAGACCGACCAGACGGTGTCGTGTGGGAAGAGTTGCGGGTCCACCAGGCTCAGGGTGCCGATCACCAGTACGCCGAGCAACTCGAAGCCGATGGTGATCCAGGCCACGCGGTACCAGAGCGCACCGCGCTTGATCAGGGCGACGGTTGCGACGATGTAGACCACGGCCGCGAGGGCGGACAGCGTGTACGCCACGGGTGCCTGGTCGAACTTGCCGACGATCTGTACGAAGGAGCGCCCGGTGGCGGCGAGCGCGAGCACCCCGTAGACCATGATCAGCACACGGCCGATGCCGGTCACCCGGCGGGGCGTGGTGCCGGTGGCGTTGTCTCCGGAGTCGGTCTTGAGCTCATTCATCGCTCAGTAATTATCGCAGCATCTTCGGGTGACCCGGTGCCGGGCGCTACCGGTGTGATTCAGACGGTCTGCACGGTCCAGATCTGCAGCATGCGGTAGAGCATGACCGCCACGGACAGGCACACCACACCCAGGATCACGGTGCTCCAGCGGCTGCGCTCGATGAGCGCCCAGACTCCCCCGCCGAGCGGCAGCAGGATGGCGCTGATCAGGTAGGTGTAGAACTCCAGGACGCTTCCGGTGGCCTCGTTGCCGGTGAAGGGCGCCACGATGGCCACCACGAGCTGCACGATCAGGAGCACCTCGACGAGCAGGGTGGCACCCATACTCAGGTCGGTGGGCTTGCGGCCGGCCAGGCCGAGCCCCAGGCAGAGGAGGCCGGCGAGCACGGCGACGGCCAGCTGCAGGTAGGCGAACCACTCGATCACTTGGCGTCCTCGGATTCTGTGGGTGCTGCGGGGGCGGGCTCGGGCGCCGCGCTCGCGGCGGGCTCGGCGGCAGGCGCGGGCTCGTCGTCCGGCGGGAAGTTTACGATCGACTTGGCGCGCCCGTCGCGGTATTCGACGAGCCCGATGAGCCGGCCCGCCGGGTCCACAGCCGCGACCGGGCCGGCGTCGCCCGCTCCGGCCGGCGCCTCGATGCGCTTGCCGTGGCCGAGGTCGATGGCCTGCTGCGCGTCGAGGTCGAGCCGGTCGAAGAGGCGGGTCGCCGCATCCGCCGGCCCGATCAGGGCCCGGCCCACATCGAGAACGTCGAGTGGGTCGGCGTCCATGATGCCGAACGGGCCGATGCGGGTGCGGCGGAGGCTCGTGAGGTGACCGCCCACGCCCAGGGCGTCGCCGAGGTCGCGGGCCAGTGCGCGGATGTAGGTGCCCGAGGAGCACACCACGCGCACCTCGAGGTCGAGGAAGCCGTCGGCGGCGGTGCTGGACACGAGCTCGAACTCGCTCACGGTGACCGGCCGGGCGGGCAGCTCCACGTCCTCGCCGGCGCGCACCCGGGCGTAGGCGCGCTTGCCGTCCACCTTGATGGCGCTCACGGCGCTCGGCCGCTGGCTGATCGCTCCGGTGAGGGCGGCGATGCCGTCGACGATTGATCCCTCACTCACGGCGGCGACGACCTCGGCGGGGGCTCGGGTCAGCTCCTCCCCCTCGGCGTCGTCGGTGGTCGTGGCAGCACCCAGGCGGATGGTGGCCAGATACTCCTTGTCGAGCCCGACCACGTAGGTGAGCAGCCGGGTGGAGCTGTTGATGCCGAGGATCAGTAGGCCGGTGGCCATGGGGTCGAGGGTGCCGGCGTGGCCGACCTTGCGGGTGCCGGCCAGGCGGCGGGTGCGGGCGACGGCGTCGTGGCTGGTCCAACCCTGGGGTTTGTCGATCAGTACGAGTCCGCTGGTCGTGCTCGCGGGCTTGCGTCTCGGGGCGTTCACGTGCGGTCCTTCGGGCTGGAATCAAGTTCGTTCTCGGCGGCGGTGGCGCCGAGCACAACGTCGAGCTTGCCACGGAATGTGCATCGCATGAGCTCCTCGGCTGCGGGGTCATCGTCGAAGATGTCCGGCAGCCGGATGGCCAGGAGGGTGTTGAACAGCATGCCATCGGCCAGGAACGCCCGGATCGTGTCGGGCGGGAAGCCCGCCTCGTCGCGCAACATCCGGTAGATCTGGAGAAAGCCGGCCCTGGCCTTGGCGCCGACGACAGGGTGGTTGCCGCTAATGAAGGCCTGCATGAGCGAGAGCAGGATGCCGCGATCCTCGATGAGGTCGACATAGGCGGCGCCGAGCCGGGCCGCCAAATTCTCGGCTTCGTCGGGTCCGTGTTCGCGAGGTTCGGCAATAATCAGGCGGAAACCGGTGATCAGGCGGTCCAGCGCCCGGGCCAGGACCTCCAGGAAGAGATTCTCCTTGGTGCCGAACATCCGCACCACATAGGGCTGGCTGATGCCCGCAGCCTTGGCCACCTGGTCGGTCGTGGCACCGGAGTACCCCCGCTCACCGAACACCACACTGGCGGCGGCCAGGATCTGCTCCCGCCGAACAGCAGCGGGGATGCGCTCAGTGGGCTGCACCGCTGCGATGTCGGATGCGCCGGTCGCGGATGTCTCAGGTTCGGATGTCGTCGTCACACTTGACAGGTTATCAGCCGATAACTAATCTCACATCTTGTAATCATTCGATTACAACACTTCTCGAAGGGGTCTGACCATGACCGTTCCACCGCCGGCCGACCTGGTTGTGCCCGCCGAAGCAGCCCGCCGCCCCGCCGAGCCCGGACCGGACTCGAGCCGGACGACCCGGCGGCGGAGGGTGCCGGTGTGGCTCGCCGTCCTGGCCGCGTCGCTGCCCATGTTCATGGCCACCCTCGATAACCTCGTGGTCACCAGTGCCCTGCCCGTGATCAACGCGGACCTCTCGGCGACCATCGAGGAGCTGCAGTGGGTGGTGAATGCGTACTCACTCAGCTTCGCCACGTTCATGCTCATGGCCGTCGCCATTGGCGACCGCTTCGGGCGCCGCACGGTGTTCCTGGCCGGGATCGCCGTGTTCACCGCGGCATCCGCGCTCTGCGCGGTGAGCGTCGAGCCGTGGCTGCTCATCACCGCCAGGGCGTTGCAGGGGGTGGGCGCAGCGGCGCTGATGCCGCTCTCGCTCACCCTGCTCGTCGGATCGGTCGCCGATAGGTTCCGGCCCGCGGCCATCGGCATCTGGGGTGGCATCGCCGGACTCGGTGTCGCCCTCGGCCCGCTCATCGGCGGGGCCGTGGTGGAGGGCTGGAACTGGCAGTCGATCTTCTGGCTGAATGTGCCGCTCGGTCTGCTCTCTGTCCCCCTGGTACTGGCCGCCCTGCCCAACACCTTCGGCGCCCGGCTGCGCGCCGACATTGTCGGCCTCGTGCTCGCAGGAACGGGCGTGTTCGGGATCGTCTACGGAATCGTGCGCGGCAACGAGGCCGGCTGGTCCAGCACCGAGGTGCTCACGGCGCTCATCGGCGGCTCGGCGCTCCTGCTGGCCTTCGTCTGGTGGGAGGAGCGGGCATCCGCGCCGCTGCTGCCGCTTCGGCTGTTTGGCGACCGGAGCTTCGCCGTCGCGAATCTGGTGGGTATCACCTTCAGCTTCGGGATCTTCGGGTCGATCTTCGTGCTGATCCAGTTCCTGCAGATCGTGCAGGGCCACAGCCCGCTCGAGGCCGGGGTGATGACGATGCCGTGGACACTCGCGCCCATGGTCGTGGCTCCGCTGACCGGGCTGCTCAGCCCGCGCACCGGCACCCGGCTGCCGATCGTGCTGGGCCTGGCCTTCCTGGCCGCGGCGATGTTCTGGCTCGCGTCAACGATGTCGACCGACGTCGCCTACGGCGAACTGGTGGGCCCGTTCATCCTGGCCGGGCTGGGCATGGGACTGGTCTTCGCGCCCAGTTCCACCGCCGTGCTGGCCAACATGGCACCGCACGATCAGGCCAAGGCCTCCGGCACCAACTCCACCTTCCGGGAGATCGGCGTGGCCCTGGGCGTGGCGGTGCTCACGGCCGTGTTCACCGGCAACGGCGGCGAGCTGACACCGAACGGTTATGTGGATGCGGCAATTCCCGCGGTCATGGTGGGAGCCGGCGTGCTCGCGGTCGCGGCGGTCATCGCACTGGCGCTGCCCTCCGGCCGCCGCGCGCCCGCCCTTCGCTGACCCGATCCGCAATCGTCCCCATCCCGTCGATCGAGCCTGTCGACTTGTGCGGAGCCTTCAGAAGCAGACCTCGTGACGTGCCTCGAAATCCGCTCACCGGGTCGACAAGCTCGACCAGCGTCCAACAAGCTCGGCCAGCGTCCGACAAGCTCGACCAGCGTCCAACAAGCTCGACCACCGAGGTGGGAACGCCCCGCACGCCGTCTCACGTGAGCGCCCCACCCGGCGAACTTCTAGGCTGAGCTCATGCGAATTGCTGTGATCGGTGCCGGCGCCCTGGGCGGAACCTTCGCCACCCTCCTCGCCCAGGCCGGCCACGACGTCACCGTCACCGCCCGCGGCGCCGGACTTGCCGCGATCAGGGAGCGCGGCATCCGGCTGGAGGGCGGCTTCGGCATGGGGCAGTCCCATCCGACGGCGCTCGAGCGACTGACCGAGACGCCCGACCTGGCCCTGGTCTGCACCAAGGCGCAGGATGCCGAGGCTGCGATCAGCGACAACGCCGCCGTGCTCGACGGGGCCGCGGTCATCGTGATCCAGAACGGCCTCGACGGGGTGGACACGGCCCGGCGGCTGCTGCCCGGCTCCGATTGCTTCGGCGCCCTGTCGATCATCGCCGCGAACTACACCGAGCCGGGCCTGGTCACCGTGACCACGGCGGCCCCCACCTACCTCGGTCGGGGCAGCGGGCCGGCCGACCAGGCCACCCGGCGCTGGCAGGCGGTGCTGGCCGAAGCCGTGCCCACCCAGGCGATCGACAATTTCGTCGGTGCCCAGTGGACCAAGCTCGTGGTGAATATGCTCAATGCCCTGCCGGCGATCACCGGGCTGAGCGTGCAGACCGTGGTAACACACCCTGGCCTGCGCCGGATCATGACCCTGAGCATGCGCGAGGCCGTGCGGGTGGGCCTTGGCCGCGGCATCCGGTTCGGCTCGATGCAGGCCCTCGGGCACCGGCGGCTGCGGCTCTTCGCCCTGTTGCCGGCCTGGGCCGGGCAGGCGCTGCCGCTCATGATGCGCGCCCGCATGGGAACGGTGCCCAACCTGGGCTCCACCCTGCAGTCGGTGCGGCGCGGCCAACGCACCGAGGTGGACTACCTCAACGGCGTCGTCGTGCGGGAGGCCCGCCTGACTGGGACTGCGGCACCGGTGAACATCCGGCTCACGGCGCTCGTGCACCAGGTGGAACAGAGTGGCACGTTCCTTACCGCCACCGAGGTGGTGGAGCGGTTCAGCAGGAGTCGCTGAACACCCGGGTGGGCCGGGCGGGATCGCTCAGGTCGATCACGGCCGACACCCACTGCCTGGGGCGTTCCTCCTTCTGGTAGAGGTAGTCGGCCTCGTTGGTGGTCTCGCTCTCGAGCAGAATCCGGTAGTTCCAGCCGTCCCGCAGCTCGGCGCGGTTGAGGAACTCACCGTCGAGCACCAGGATCGCGTCGGCCGGGGCCGTCGTCCAGTCCGGTTCGATCCAGGTATCCCGCTCCGGGTCGATCACCCGGGTGACGAACGCCGTGCTGCCGCCCAGCCGGAACGGCTCGAGCAGCACCCGGCGCAACGCCGAATAGTCATAGCCGTGCCGGTAGAGCCGTTCGGGGGTATCGGCGCCGAACCGGGCCTGCTCCTGGCGTGATCGCCTGAAATACGGCAGCGAGGCACGGAAGGCGGGCGTCTCGGCCTCGTCGCACACCGCGGCCAGGTCGTCGGCGAAGGCCGTTCGGGCCGCAGCATCGGCACCGTCGACGGCCACGACCACCCGTCCCCGACCGTTCAGGTTCACTATCTCGGCCGCGAGGGTACGGAGGTACTCGACGCGCGGTGTGGAAACAAGCTTCATGAATCGAGCCTAGGTTAGAACGGATGAACGCCACAGCCCAAAGCACCGCCACCGTCACCGCAGATGTCGCCGGAACGGCGGCCGCCGGGCTTGCCGCCGAGATCAGCACCTGGTTCGGCGACAACGCGCGCGACCTGCCCTGGCGGCGTGCGGGCTTCAGCGCCTGGGGCACCCTGGTGAGCGAGTTCATGTTGCAGCAGACCCCGGTGAACCGGGTGATCCCGCGTCTGGCGGAGTGGCTCGAACGCTGGCCGACCCCCGGCGACCTCGCCGCCGTGCCCCCGGGTGAAGCCGTTCGCGCGTGGGCCAGCCTGGGCTACCCGCGCCGAGCACTCTGGCTGCACGCCGCGGCCGTGCAGATCACCGAACGCCACGGTGGCGTGGTGCCGCACGACGTGGAGGACCTCCTCGCTCTCACGGGCATCGGCGACTACACCGCCAGAGCCGTCGCCGCGTTCGCCTACGGCCATCGCCATCCGGTCGTCGACACGAACACCCGGCGGGTGATCGCGCGCGCCGTTGCCGGCCAGGCCGAACCGGCGCCGCCGAGCCGGCGACGCGACCTGGAGGCAATGTCGCAGCTGTTGCCGGAGGAGACCGTGGCCGCCGCGGTCTTCAACGCCGCGATCATGGAGCTGGGCGCCGTGGTGTGTACCAGCCGCAGCCCCCGCTGCGACGCCTGCCCGATCCGGGATGCCTGCACCTGGCGCGCCGCCGGCTACCCGGAGTACGCGGGACCGAAGAAGGCCGTGCAGAAGAAGTTCGAGGGAAGCGACCGGCAGGTGCGCGGCCTCATCATGGCCGAGCTGCGGGCAACCCACCACCCCGTCACGGCCGCCGAGATCGAGAGCCTCTGGCCGGACGCCGTGCAGCGGGACCGCGCCCTGGCCGGACTGCTCGCCGACGGCCTCGCCGTGTGCGTGGACACCGGGATGTACGCTCTTTCCCAGGGGTGACTCCCCCTGTGCTCACCTCACACCTGCGCGCACCTCACAGAAATGGTTTCGATGAAGAACTGGGCTGGCAACGTCGAGTATTCGACCGACGACATCAGACACCCCACCAGCACGGCCGAGGTATCCGAGATCGTGGCCGCCGCATCCGGCCCGGTGAAGGCACTGGGCTCGCGGCATTCGTTCTCGACCATCGCCGATACCGAGGCACCCTGATCGCTCTGGACCTACTGGCCGGTGAGCCCGCGCTGCAGTCCGGCGACGACGGCGTCCCCGTGAGCGTGCGGGTCGGCGCCGGCAGCACCTACGCCCAGGTGGGCCGGTACCTCGCCGGGCAGGGCCTCGCACTGCCCAACCTCGCGTCCCTGCCGCACATCTCCGTGGCCGGTGCCATCCAGACCGGCACCCACGGCTCCGGGGTGCGCAACGGCTCGCTGGCCTCCTCGGTGCTGGCCCTCGAGGTCGTGCGCGCCGACGGTCAGGTGGTCACCGTGAGCGAGCACGACGCAGACTTCGCCGCATCCGTGGTGGGCCTGGGTGCCGTCGGCATCGTCACAGCGGTCACCCTTCGGGTACAGCCGCACTTCCAGATCTCCCAGTACGTGCACGAGGAGCTGTCCTGGGCGGCGGCGCTGGCCCACTGGCCGGCCATCATGTCCAGCGGCTACAGCGTGAGTGTGTTCACCACGTTCCAGGGCGAGAACACCCACCAGGTCTGGTCGAAGCGCCGGCTGGACGTGGACGGGCCGGAATTCGACCTCGGCGCCCTGGGCGCCACCGAGGCCACCGTGGCGCTGCATCCGCTGCCCGGGGTCGCCGCAGACAGCGTCACCGAGCAGTTGCGCGAACCCGGACCGTGGAACGAGCGCCTCGCGCACTTCCGCAGTGAGTTCCAGCCGAGCCACGGCGAGGAGATCCAGTCCGAATACCTGATCCCAGCCGAGCACGCCGTCGCGGCCATCACCGCGCTGCGGGCGATCGGTGACCGGATCGCGCCCCTGCTGCACATCTCCGAGCTGCGCAGCGTCGCCGCAGACACCGCCTGGCTCAGCCCCAGCTACGCCAGGGACTCCCTGGCCATCCACTTCACCTGGAAGCCGCTCCCGGCCGAGATCCTGGCGGTGCTCCCCCTCGTCGAGCACACGCTGGAGCCTTTCGCGCCTCGGCCGCACTGGGGCAAGGTCTCCACGATGTCCCCGGCCGGGCTGCGCCGGGCCTATCCCCGGCTCGGCGACTTCGCCGCCCACGTGCGACGGGTCGACCCCGCCGGCCGCTTCGAGAACGCCTACCTGAAACGAGTCCTTCCCCATGACTGACGCCACCATGACCCAGACCGCTGCAGACACGGATGCGTCGGTGCTGCCGCTCTCCGGGCTGCAGTTCACGATCGAGCACGGCGGCTACTCTGCCACCATCGCGAGCGTGGGCGCGAGCCTGCGGCTGCTCACCTGGACGGGCCGCGACCTCGTGGTTCCGTTCGACGCCGACGAGGTGCGCCCCGTTACCGCGGCGCCGTGCTGGCGCCCTGGCCGAACCGGGTCGTCGACGGCAGCTACACCTTCGACGGCGTGGACTACCAGCTGCCGCTCACCGAGCCCAGCCGGGCGCACGCCCTGCACGGCCTGGTCTGCTGGGCGGACTGGTCGCTACAGGCACGCTCGTCCGACTCCGTGACTCTCGGCACCACCATCGTGCCGAGCGACGGCTACCCGCACCGCATCGTTCTCCTGGCCACCTACAGCCTCGCCGACGACGGCCTCACCACCACGGTGACCGCCGAGAACGTCGGTGCGAGCACTGCCCCGTACGGCACCGGCCCGCACCCCTACCTCGTGGCGGGCCCCGGCACCGTCGACGACTGGAGCCTGGAGTTCCCCGCCGCAAGCTACCTCACCGTCACGCCCGACCGCCTCAGCCCCGTGGCCGTCGCGCCGGTCGAAAGCACCCCGGAGTTCGACTTCCGCACCCCGCGGGTCATCGGCGACACCTTCATCGACCACGCCTTCACCGCCATCGCCCGCGACACGGATGCGACCGCCACTGTGACGCTGACCAGTCCGGCCGGCACCGGTGTGCGCCTGACCTTCGGCCCGGAGCTGCCCTGGCTGCAGGTGCACACGGCAGACCGCCCCGCACCCGAGCAGAGCCGCATCGGCCTGGCCGTCGAGCCGATGACCTGCCCGCCCGACGCCTTCTCCACCGGCGAGGACCTGGTGCGCCTCGCGGCTGGCGCGACCCACTCCGCCGCCTGGACCATCGCCGCCACCGAGGCCTGACCCGAGCTGATGCCTGACCCCGCCTGACTTGCCACTTGACGCCCTCTCAGCGCTCCCGAGTGGGCCCCAACTGCCATCTCACCGCCGGCCGACCTCGCCGAGAGGAAGCAAAGCGCCCCCTCAAGGGCCCTGAGATGGCGTTCAGCGGCAACTCGAGAGGGACACGCAGCCCAGCGTCCCAGACAACCGCCGAGAGGCGGCAAAGAGCGCCCTCCATCGGCACTTCGTTGCAACTCGCGGAGACACACCTCGCCGAGAGGTCGCAAAAGGCCTCCTGACGCTTGGTCAGGAGGCCTGTGCTTCACGCAGTGCGGCCGGTGCCGGCAGCGCCATGAGCGCTGAGCGGCAGCGCCGAGAGTCAGCTCTGGCAGTTACAGTGCGTCGGGCTCCGTGGGAGCGACGTGACGGCCGGTGGGTGCAGGGGCGACCTCGTCCTCGTCGGTGTCGTCGTCATCCTCGTCGTCCTCGTCCGCGGCGTACTCGCGCGGCTTCACGTACGGGTCTTCGTCGCCGGCGTAGACGGCCGTGCGGGCCATCTCACCCACCTGGGTGTCGCGCTCGCGTGCCTCACGCAGCAGGTCGTCGATCAGTGCGGCGTTCTCGGGGATGGCGTCGGCGATGAACTCGATCGACGGCGTCAGGCGGGCGGTGATGTTCTTGCCCACCTCGCTGCGGAACATGCCCGTCGCGGCCTTGAGGGCGGCGGCGCTGTCCTTGCGCTCTTCTTCGGAGCCGTAGACCGTGTAGAACACCGAGGCGTGCTGCAGGTCGCCGGTGACCTTGACGTCGGTGATGGTCACGAAGCCCAGTCGCGGGTCGCGGATGCCGCGTTCGAGCCGCTTGGCCACGATGACCTTGATGCGGTCCGCCATCTTCATAGCGCGTGCCGGATCTACCATGATCTACTCCTAGAAAACCTATAAATTTCGGGGTACTTCTTAACGCTCTCAAGCCCTCCCCCACCATCGAATTGTTGCTGGCGTTTCTCGGGAGGTGGGGTCGGAGCTTGATCCCCCCTAAAGGGAATCGGGTAGGGGTCCCCGCTCTTCCCTTTAGGGGGGATCAAGCGGAGACCCCGTGCCACCGAGGTATTAACCCCTGGGCTTTTCCTTCAATTCGATCGTCTCGATCTCATCGCCGATCTGGATGTCATTGAACTTACCAAGCCCAATACCAGCCTCGAAGTCCGTACGGACCTCGGTGACGTCATCCTTGAAGCGACGCAGCGACTCGATGGCCAGGTTGTCGCCCACGACGATGCCGTCGCGGATGACCCGTGCCTTGGCGTTTCGCGTGATCGTTCCCGACCGCACGATGACACCGGCGACGTTTCCGAACTTCGACGAGCTGAAGACCTCGCGGATCTCGGCGATACCACTCTGCACTTCTTCGAACTCGGGCTTGAGCATTCCGGTGAGGGAAGACTCGATGTCCTCGAGCGCGTTGTAGATGACGGAGTAGAAACGCACGTCCACACCTTCACGAGCCGCACGTTCGCGCGCCTTCGTGTCGGGGCGCACGTTGAAGCCGATGATGATGGCGTTGTCGACGGTGGCGAGGTTGACGTCGCTCTCCGTGACAGCACCGACACCACGGTGGATGATGCGCAGCTGAACGGAGTCGTCGACCTCGATCTTGAGCAGCGACTCTTCCAGGGCCTCAACGGCACCGGAGACGTCACCCTTGATGATGAGGTTGAGCGATTCGACCTTGCCCTCTTCGAGTGCACGGGTGAAGTCCTCGAGGCTGATGCGCTTGCGGGCCTTGGCCAGCAGGGCGTTGCGCTCGGCGGCTTCACGCTTCTCAGCGATCTGACGCGCGGTGCGGTCTTCCTCGATGACGAGGAAGGTGTCGCCGGCGCGGGGAACGCTCGAGAGGCCCTGCACCTGGACGGCACGGGACGGCACGGCGGCGAGAACGGCGTTGCCGTTCTCGTCGGCCATGGCACGAACGCGGCCGTAGGCGGTACCGGCGACGATTGAGTCACCGACACGCAGCGTTCCCGACTGGATGAGCACGGTGGCAACTGCACCGCGACCCTTGTCGAGCTTGGCCTCGATGGCCACACCGCGGGCATCCTTGTTCGGGTTGGCGCGCATGTCGAGCCCGGCGTCTGCGGTGAGCAGGACGGCGTCCAGGATCTCCTGGATGCCGACCTTGTTCTTCGCCGACACGTCGACGAACATGACGTCTCCGCCGTACTCTTCGGCGACGAGGCCGAATTCGGTGAGCTGCTGGCGCACCTTCTGCGGGTTCGCACCGGGCTTGTCGATCTTGTTCACTGCGACCACGATCGGCACGTTGGCGGCCTGCGCGTGGTTGAGCGCCTCAATCGTCTGCGGCATGATGCCGTCATCGGCGGCGACCACGAGGATCGCGATGTCGGTGACCTGCGCACCACGAGCACGCATGGCGGTGAACGCCTCGTGACCGGGGGTGTCGATGAAGGTGATGGCACGTTCGATGCCCTCGTGCTCGGTGACGACCTGGTAGGCACCGATGTGCTGGGTGATGCCACCGGCTTCACCGGCAGCGACCTTGGCGTTACGGATGGCGTCGAGCAGCGCAGTCTTACCGTGGTCGACGTGACCCATGACGGTCACGACGGGAGGACGAACTTCGAGCTCTTCGTCGGTCTCGTCGGCCAGTTCCTGGTCGATGTCGATGTCGAAGGCGAGCAGCAGTTCGCGGTCTTCGTCGTCGGGCGAGACCATCTGGATCTTGTAACCCAGTTCGCTGCCCAGCACGTCGAAGGTGGCCTCGTCGAGCGACTCGGTCGCCGTGGCCATCTCACCGAGGTGGAACAGCACGGTGACCAGGTTGCCCGGGCTCGCGTCGATCTTGTCGGCGAAGTCCGTGATGGAGGCACCGCGGCGCAGACGCACCACGGTTCCGCCGTCGCCACGGGGGACGCTGACGCCACCCAGCGACGGGGCCTCGCGCAGCTCGAACTCGGCCCTCTTCGTCCGCTTGGACTTGCGAGCCTTGTTCTTGCCGCCACCGCGACCGAATGCACCAGCGGTTCCACCGCCGGGGCCACGGCCACGACCGCCGGCGCCGCCGCCACCGGCGGGGCGGGGCGGGCCGAAGCCGGGTGCGCCGGCAGGGGCGCCCGGACGGGTGAAGCCGGGCGAGCGCCACCGGCGCCGCCCGGAGCGCCACCGGGGCGCTGGAAGCCACCCGGACGCTGGCCGAAGCCGGTCGGGCGGGGTGCCTGGCCGGGTCCACCGGGGCGCGGGGCGCCGGGGCGGGGTGCGGCAGGGCGGGGGATGTTGCTGGGCGAGGCGGAGGACGGCGGACGCTGTCCCATGCCCTGCGCGCTCGCGAACGGGTTGTTACCCGGACGCGGGTGGGGGTCTTGCCCATGCCCTGGTTGCTGGCGAAGGGGTTGTTGCCCGGGCGGGCGCCCGGACGCGGCACGGTTCCACCGGGCTTGGCGGCCGGGGCGGTCTCGCCGCCGGCCTTGGGGGCCGGTGTGGCAGCGGAGGGGGTCGTCTCGGTGCCCGCGGTAGCGGGCGCCTCGGCGGCAGCCTTCTCGGTCGCTGCGGCCTTTTCGGCGGCGGCGGCCTTCTCGGCAGCCTGAACCTGGCGCTCGGCCACGGTCAGCGGTGCGGCCGGCATCGGCGGGGCATCCACGGCGGGAGCCTCGACGACAGGTGCGGGCGCCGGTGCGGCGGGGCGTGCAGGGCCCGGACGGACGCCGGGCTTGACAGTGGTGGTCGTGGCCGGCTTCGCGGCGGCAGGTGCCGCCGGGGTGGCAGCGGCGCCGCCGGTGGCGACTCCGTCGGCCTCGAGTGCTGCACGCAGACGGCGTGCAACGGGAGGTTCAACACTGGAGGACGGTCCCTTGACGAACTCGCCCATTTCCTTCAATTTCGCAAGGGCTACCTTGCTGTCGACACCGAGCTCAGTTGCGATCTCGTGTACGCGTGGTTTCGCAGCCACAATTCTCCTGTTCCGGGCCTGCACCCGGAAAGGGGCAGACCGTTAGTAACGGACGGTTCTCATTTCGAGCCGCTCATTAGTTATCCATTAGCCAAGTCAGCCTGTTCTCTAGTTGTTTTGCGTCCAGGGGACTGCTCACACGCAGGGCACGCCCGAAAGCGCGCCGCTTGACGGCCTCCTGAAAGCACGCGATGGTGGGATGAATCCACGCACCGCGCCCAGGCAGGGTGGCGGTCTTATCGACCACCAGGAGCGAATTCTGGGCGACGACCCTCAGAAGTGAGGAGCGTGAGGCGCGCGAACGGCATCCAATGCACGTTCTAACGGGTTCCATCGTACCCCCTATTCGTCATCCTCCAGAATGCTGTCCGGCTGGATGTCGATTTTTGCGCCGGTCAGCTTGGCGGCGAGGCGGGCGTTCTGGCCCTCCTTGCCGATCGCGAGCGACAGCTGGTAATCGGGCACGAGGGCCCGAACGGCCTTGATCGACTCGTCGATGACATAGGCGCTGGTGACCTTGGCCGGCGACAGTGCGCTGGCCACGAAGGTGGCCAGGTCGGGCGAGTAGTCGACGATGTCGATCTTCTCATTGTTGAGCTCAGCGGTCACCGCACGCACGCGCTGGCCGAGCTCGCCGATGCAGGCACCCTTGGCGTTCACGCCGGGTTCGGTGGCGCGCACGGCGATCTTGGTGCGGTGGCCGGCTTCGCGGGCCAGCGACACGATCTCCACGACGCCACTGGCGATCTCGGGAACCTCGAGGGCGAACAGCCGACGCACGAGCGACGGGTGCGTTCGCGACACGGTGATCTGCGGGCCCTTCATGCCGCGGCCGACGGCCGTGACATACACCCGGATGCGCGAACCGTGCACGTAGCTTTCGCCGGGCACCTGCTCCTCGGGCGGCAGGATCGCTTCGATCGTGCCGAGGTCGACGTGGATCATGCGGGGGTTGGGGCCCTGCTGGATGATGCCCGCGACGATCTCGCCTTCGCGGCCCTTGAATTCGCCCAGCACCGCGTCATCCGCGATGTCGCGCAGACGCTGGTTGATGACCTGCTTGGCCGCGAATGCGGCAATGCGACCGAAGTCGTCAGGGTTGTCAACGGCTTCGCCGATGATGTTGCCCTCTTCGTCGTGCTCAGGAATGTAAATGTCGACGTGACCGGACTTGCGGTCGAGGACGACGCGAGCTCCGGGTTCTTCTTCCGCAGCCTGCTTCAGTGGCTCACCCTGGTGGGTGTGCTTGAGGTAGGCCGTCAAAATTGCTTGCTCGATGATCTGCACGAGTTCCTCGAAGGGAATCTCTTTCTCGCGCTCCATCAGCCGCAACACGCTGAGGTCGATGTCCATGGCCGGCCTCCTCTATTCAGATCTTGCCGCCGCGAAACCGCGCAGCGGGCTTCTCCCTACGGTACCGGACTCCGGGCACACCCGTCACCCGCACCCGGGGCTTCCGGCGGGACTCGCCAGCTTGCTTCTGTCCACGACGCCGATCCGTCGTTAAGATAACCCGATGAATACTCGTTCTTCCGCGAAGTCCGGCGCAGAGTCAGCCGGCCGGGCCGCCCAACAGGCCGGCAACAACCCACATCTCAAAACCCTGGCCAGGGTCGGTTACGCCGTCAACGGCCTCCTGCACGGCCTGATCGGGGCCATCGCAATCAGTCTCGCCGTGGGCGCGGGCGGTGGCAGCGCCGACCAGTCGGGCGCGCTCGGCCAGGTCGCGCAGTCCCCCGGCGGCGTGTTCGTGCTGTGGACCATCGTGGTGGGGCTGGCGGCGCTGGGCCTGTGGCAGGTGCTGCAGGCGTTCCTGGTGCCCGGCAACGACCCCAAGAAGGTCTGGGCGCACCGCCTCAAGGAGATCGGCAAGGGTGTCGCCTACCTGTTCGTGGCCGGCACGGCCCTCACAGTGGCGCTCAACGGCTCGGCCAACTCGTCGGAGAGCACCTCGTCGGCCAGCGCATCCGTGCTCGCTCTGCCCGGCGGGCCCGTCCTGCTGGTGATCGCTGGCCTCGCGGTGCTCGCGATCGGCGGCTACTTCGTCTATAAGGGTGTGGTCAAGAAGTTCACCGAGGACCTCGCGGTGCCCTCAGGCACCGTCGGCCGGGTCACGGTGGGTCTGGGCGTTGCCGGATACGTGGCCAAGGGTATCGCCGTGGGTGTGGTGGGCATCCTGGTGATCGTGGCGGGCTTCACGGTCGACCCGAGCCAGTCCACCGGGTTGGACGGCGCGCTGCATTCGCTCGCCGAGTTGCCTTTCGGCACCGTCATCCTGGTGTTGGTGGGCCTCGGCCTCATCGCCTACGGCGTGTACTGCCTGTTCCGGGCCCGGTTCGCCCGCCTCTAGATCGGCTTCGAAGCGCGACCAACACGCCGGTCGAGCTTGCTGAGACCCCGTGAGAAGTCTCGACAAGCTCGACCAACGACCGGGGCGCGACACACACGCACGCCACCAGGACTCGACAAGCTCGACCAACCAGGGTGAGCATCCCCGAGGCCCCGTGACGTCCCTACCGGACGCGACAAGAACGCTGGTCGAGCTTGTCGAGACCCCGTGAGAGGTCTCGACTAGCTCGACCAGCGGGCCGACGGTCAGGCGAAGTGGCCGGCCAGCTCGGTGACGGCCACCTGCGTGCGCTCTCCAGAGCGGCGGTCCCACAGCTCCACGATGCCGTCGGCCGCGCCACGGCCCACGATCACGATGGTGGGGATGCCGATGAGCTCTGCGTCACCGAACTTGACGCCAGGTGACACCTTGCGGCGGTCGTCGTAGAGCACGTCGCGGCCGGAGGCCTCGAGCATCGCGGTCACGGCCTCGCTGGTCGTGAAGACCACCTCGTCGCGGCCCGTGGCGATCACGTGCACGTCGAACGGGGCCACGGCCTCGGGCCAGATCAAGCCCTTGGCGTCGTTATTGAGCTCGGCGATCACGGCGAGGGCTCGGGTGACGCCGATGCCGTAGGAGCCCATCGTGACGGTGACGAGCTTGCCGTTCTCGTCGAGAACCTTGAGGCCCAGCGCCTCGGCGTACTTGCGGCCGAGCTGGAACACGTGCCCGATCTCCATGCCGCGAGCCAGCTCTACCGGGCCGGAGCCGTCGGGGGCGGGGTCACCGGCGCGCACCTCTGCGGCTTCGACGGTGCCGTCGGCCGTGAAGTCACGGCCGGCGACGAGGCCGAAGACGTGGCGGCCGGCCTCGTTGGCGCCGGTGATCCACTCGGTGCCGTCGACCACTCGCGGGTCGACCAGGTAACGGATGCCGGTCGCCGATTCGGCGCCCAGCATCGCGCCGGTCGCGGCCCACGGGCCGATGTAGCCCTTCACCAGGCCCGGGCGGCCGGGAATCTTGTCGAGCTTGGCGAAGTCACCGTCGTTGGCGGCCTCCACCTCGGCGGGGGCGAAGGCGACCTCGACGCGCTTGAGGTCGACCTCACGGTCGCCGGGCACGCCGATCACGACGATCTCGCGGCTGCCGTCGAGCTGCACGAGCGCGAGGACGACGTTCTTGAGCGTGTCCGCCGCGGTCCAGTCACGCCCGTCGGGGCGCGGGTGGTTGGCGTTGGCGCTGTCCACCAGGGTCTGGATGGTGGGGGTGTCCGGGGTGTCGTGCACCTCGGCGGCCGGGAACCCGGTGAAGTCGATCGCAGCGGGAGCCAGGGTGCGGAACGCCTCGACGTTGGCCGCGTAGCCGCCGGCCGAGCGCACGAAGGTGTCTTCGCCGACCGGAGTGGGGTGCAGGAACTCTTCGCTCTTGGAGCCGCCCATGGCGCCGGCATCCGCCTGCACGACGACGTACTCGAGGCCCAGGCGGGTGAAGATGCGCTCGTAAGCGTCGCGCTGGGCCTGGTAGCTCACGTCGAGGCCGGCATCCGTGTGGTCGAAGGAGTAGGCGTCCTTCATGGTGAACTCGCGGCCGCGCAGCAGGCCACCGCGGGAGCGGGCCTCGTCGCGGTACTTGTCCTGGATCTGGAAGATCGACAGGGGCAGGTCCTTGTAGCTGTTGTAGAGGTCCTTCACCATGAGGGTGAAGACCTCTTCGTGGGTGGGAGCCAGCAGCAGGTCGCTGCCCTTGCGGTCCTGAAGGCGGAACAGGCCGTCGCCGTACTCGTCCCAGCGACCGGTGACCTCGTAGGGCTCGCGCGGCAGCAGGGCCGGGAAGTGCACCTCGAACGCGCCTGCCGCGGCCATCTCCTCGCGGATGATGGTCTCGATCTTCGCCTTGACCTTCAGGCCCAGCGGCAGCCAGGCGAAGATACCCGGCGCCTGACGACGGATGTAGCCGGCCCGCACAAGCAGGCGGTGGCTGGTGACCTCGGCATCAGAGGGGTCTTCGCGGAGGGTACGGAGAAAGTAGTTCGACATACGAATAGGCACGCACCTACTTTACGGCGCGAGCACGTCGCCCGTCGGCGCTGTCAGCTCACCGCCGCGACAACTGGTGCCCATGCGGACAAATGCACCCGGCGTGCCGGGACCATTTGTCCGTTGCGGGAAGAGTTGGCTTAGCGGGAGCCGACCGTCACGACGGGGGCGCCGAGGGAGTCTTCGCTGGGCGGCATCTCGGCGGCCATACGGTTGGCCTCCTCGATCAGGGTCGCCACGATCTCGGACTCCGGCACGGTCTTGATGACCTCGCCGCGCACGAAGATCTGGCCCTTGCCGTTGCCGGAGGCCACACCGAGGTCGGCGTCGCGGGCCTCGCCAGGTCCGTTGACGACACAGCCCATCACCGCGACGCGGAGCGGCACGGTCATGCCCTCGAGGCCGTCGGTGACGTCGTTGGCGAGCTTGTAGACATCCACCTGGGCCCGGCCGCAGCTGGGGCAGGAGACGATCTCGAGCTTGCGCTCACGCAGGTTGAGCGACTGCAGGATCTGCAGGCCCACCTTGATCTCCTCGGCGGGCGGGGCGGAGAGGGACACCCGGATGGTGTCGCCGATGCCCTCGCCGAGCAGGATACCGAACGCCGTGGCGCTCTTGATGGTGCCCTGGAAGGACGGGCCGGCCTCGGTCACGCCAAGGTGCAGCGGCCAGTCGCCGCGTTCGGCGAGCAGCCGGTAGGCCTTGACCATGATCACGGGGTCGTTGTGCTTGACCGAGATCTTGAAGTCGTGGAAGTCGTGCTCCTCGAACAGGCTGGCTTCCCAGACGGCGCTCTCGACGAGCGCCTCCGGGGTGGCCTTGCCGTACTTCTGCAGCAGGCTGGGCTCGAGGGAACCGGCGTTGACGCCGATGCGGATGGAGACGCCGGCGGCCTTGGCCGCGGCAGCGATCTTGCCCACCTGGTCGTCGAACTTGCGGATGTTGCCCGGGTTCACCCGCACGGCCGCACACCCGGCGTCGATGGCCTGGTACACGTAGCTTGGCTGGAAGTGGATGTCGGCGATCACGGGGATCTGACTCTTCTTGGCGATGATCGGCAGCGCCTCGGCATCATCGCGGCTGGGCACCGCGACCCGCACGATGTCACAGCCGGAGGCGGTGAGCTCGGCGATCTGCTGCAGCGTCGCGTTGATATTCGTCGTCGGTGTCGTTGTCATCGACTGCACGCTGACGCGAGCGTCACCGCCGACGAGGACCTTGCCGACCTTGATCTGGCGGGACTTGCGTCGGGGTGCGAGGATTTCGGGGACTTTGGGCATACCCAGGTTTATTGCGGCCACGGATGTAGCTTACGCGCCGGTTGTGCGTCGAAGCTGAACCTCACCCGCAAACGCGATGGGCGCAGGTTGGTGTCGCGACCTCTCAGCCGAACAGGTTGATCGGCTTGACGATGTCGGCGTAGACCAGCAACAGCGTCATACCGCCGAGCACCACGGCAACCGCCAGGGTCAGGGGCATCAGCTTGGCCGTGTCGACGGGCCCGGGGTCGCGGCGCTTGAACAGCTTCGCGAACCACCGGCGGATGCCCTCCCAGAGCGCTCCGGCGACGTGGCCGCCGTCCAGCGGCATGAGCGGCACCAGGTTGAAGACGAACAGGGCGATGTTCAGCGACGCGAGCAGCCCGATCAGGCTTGCGGTCTTGCTGGCGAGCGGGATCGTGTCGACGCTGGCGATCTCACCGGCGACCCGGCCGACGCCCACCACGCTGATCGGGCCGTTCGGGTCGCGCTCCCCCGGGCCGAACGCGGCGTTGGCCACGTCGATCAGGCGCTGCGGCAGGTTGAGGATCATGTGGAAGACGCCGGAGATGTTCTCGCCGACGGCGGGCAGCACCGCGGTTGCCGGCTGCGGCACGAGTTCGCCGGCCGGGCCGATGCCGACGAAGCCGACCTCGGTGGTTTCCTGGGCGCCGCTGGCGTCGGTGACGACGTTGCCGTCGGCATCCGTCACGTAGCGTTCGGTGAGCTTGGGGGTGATCGAGAGGGTCTGCTGGGCGCTGTCGCGTTCGACGACCACCTGCAGCGGTGTACCGGAGGACTCGCGGATGATCGCGGTGGACTGGTCCCAGCTGGTGATCGCGGTGCCGTCGATGCTCACCAGTCGGTCGCCGGGCTTGAGGCCGGCCGCGGCGCCCGGAGCGGCTTCGTCGCCCTCCGCGCAGGTCTGCCGGTCGCTGGTGGCCGGCAGCACGCAGGCGCTGACGCTGCCCACGGTGGTGCTGGCCTGGGTGGTGCCGAAGCCCATCAGCAGCACCGCGAAGAGCACCACGGCGATGAGCAGGTTCATCGTGGGCCCACCGAGCATGATGATGACACGCTTGTAGACCGGGAGGCGGTAGAAGGCGCGGTGATCCTCGCCCTCGCCGATGGTGTCGGCGCTGGCCTGCCGGGCCTCAGCGGCCATGCTGCTGCGGGCGGCGGGGGCCGGTTCACCCTCCTGCACCAGCTGGTTGAAGAAGCCGGTGCTGTTGTTGCGCGCTGAACCGTCCTTGGCGGGCGGGAACATGCCGATCATCGAGATATAGCCGCCGAGAGGGATGGCCTTGACGCCGTACTCGGTCTCGCCCTTCTTCTTCGACCACATGGTGGGGCCGAACCCGATCATGTACTGGGTGACCTTGACCCCGAACAGCTTGGCCGGCACCAGGTGCCCGATCTCGTGCAGGCCGATGGAGAGCGCGAGGCCCACGACGACCACGGCTACGCCCAAGATGTACAACAGCACGGTTTCCACATCCGTACATTAGCCTTTTCTAGCTGCAAGGCGGCTGGTCGTTGACTGGCACCGGCCCATGCGTCAAGAATTGCTCAGTATCCGCTGCTCCCCGCCCTCTTGGAGGCCTTCCCTGTCTGCACCGACCGAGCCGCTTCGTGATGAGTCACGATCCGACAGCCTGATCGGGCTGACCCTGGCGGACAGGTTCACCCTCGACAGGCTGATCGGCACCGGCGGCATGGCCACGGTCTATCAGGCCACCGACGTCTCCCTCGGCCGTACCGTAGCGGTCAAGCTGTTCCGGATGGACACCGCTGATGGCTCGGGCCCGCAACGGCAGAGCGGCGAGGTGATGGTGCTGGCCAGTCTCAACCATTTCGCGTTGGTCACCCTGTTCGACGCGGGCACCGAACAGCTCGACGGTGTCACCCGGTCGTTCATCGTCATGGAGTACGTCGACGGCTTCGACCTGCGCAGCCGCATCGCCGATGGCAAGCTCCCCGCGGCAGAGGTCGCCCGGATGGGCGCCGACCTGGCCGAGGCGCTGCACTATGTGCACGCCAGGGGCATCATCCACCGCGACATCAAGCCCGCCAACGTGCTCCTGGCCCCGTCCGACTTTCCCGGCCGCGTCTCGCACGCCAAGCTGGCCGACTTCGGCATCGCCCGGCTCATCGACGCCACCCGCCTCACCAGCACCGGAGCCGTGCTGGGTACCGCCGGTTACCTCAGCCCGGAGCAGGCGATGGGCCACCCGATCGGGCCGCCCAGCGATGTGTACTCGCTCGGCCTGGTGCTGCTCGAGGCCGTCACCGGTGTGCGCAGCTACCCGGGCACGGCCATCGAGTCGGCCATGGCCCGGTTGCAGCGTCAACCCGAGATCCCCGCCGAGCTCGGCGCCGCCTGGCACGACGTCCTGACCGGCATGACTTCCCGCGAGCCCGGTGACCGCCTCACGTCGGCGGATGCCGCGGTGCGGCTGCGGGACCTGGTGCCGCAGGGCACGTTCGAGGCCGGCGAGTCCTCGTGGATTCCGGCACCGAGTGATGCGGCGAACGATACCGCGACGGATGCGGCCACGGAGCTGCTGCAGCCCACCGAGGCGGCGGATGCGCAGACCCGGCGCCTGCCCGCGGGCGACGAGGCCACCCGGGTGCTCCTCGCAGCCGGCGCAGCCGACACCGGTGCGGTGACGGTCCGCCTGACGCCGCCCGCAGCCGACCACCGGCCGAAGGGCGCAGCTCCGGCGCGCCGAACCCGACCCGAACCGCGCGCTCTGCTCCCCAGCGCCGCGCGCCGCCCCCTCCTGGTGATCATCGGCGCCGTGGTGGCGTTAGCCGCGGTTTTCGCCCTGGTCTTCCTGGTGCAGCCGGGCGACCCGGCACCCGAACCGCCCGCTTACCCCGCTGTCGACGGCGACCTCGGCACCCACCTGCAGCAGCTCCAAGAGAGCGTGACCCCATGAGCGCCACCCGAAAGTTCCTCCCCAGACTCGTCGTTGCGCTGGCCGGCGTCGGCCTGGCCTGCGGCATGCTGGCCGGTTGCGCCGGGGCGACGACGGCACTGCACGCCGACGCCGCGAGCGAGTTGCAGAGCGGCGTTTTGGCCGTCAGCACGGCCGCCGCCGCTGGCGACTACACCTCGGCGCAGACCGCCCTCGACACTCTGCGCGAGAGCCTGGCCGAAGCCTCGGCCGACGACACCGTCACGGCGGCGCGGGCCGCTGAGATCCAGACCGCAATCGGCCTTGTCGCGGCCGACCTTGCATCGTCTATCGCCGCGAGTACCCCCGTCGAGACCTCCCCGGTCGAGACCACCGCACCCGAGCCCGTGAGCACAGACGAGGATCCGCCGGCCGCGCCGGAGAAGCCGAAGGGCCCGGACAAATCGGGCGACTCCGGCAAGGACAAAACCCAGACCGGTGCGTGCGAGAAGAAGGGCAAGTGCGACTAGAAAGCGCCTGCACCTGCTAAACAGTCCTCAGCACCTGTTCGTGGTCCGTACCCCGCACGTCCGACCCCACAGCCAGGAGGATTCTCATGCCCCAGCACCTTGTCGTCGGAGCCGGTTGGATCGGCAGCGAGTTGGCTCGCCAATTGGTGGCCCGTGGCGATGGCGTCACTGTCGCCACCCGCTCCGCCACCCCCCTCGCCGGGGCCACGGCACGCTCCCTCGACGCCTCCGATCCGGTGGCCCTCTGCCTGGCAGCCGAGCGCGCACAGACAATTTTCCTCTGCACCAACCCGCCATACCCCGACTGGGCCCGGCGCTGGCCGCCGGTGTTCGCAGCCGCCATCGCCGCGGCATCCGTATCGGGCGCGAACCTCGTGGTGATGGGCAACCTCTACCCCTACGGCTCGCCCACCGGAGCAATGACCGAGCACTCCCCGGAGACCACGACCGAGACCAAGGGCGTGATCCGCCGGGACGGCTGGCGCCGGGTGCTCGACGCGCACGACCGGGGCGAAATCCGGGCCGTCGAGGTGCGCGCGAGCGACTACTTCGGCGCAGGGTGAGTGGTACAGCCCATCTGGGCAAGGCGTTCTTCAGCGCCGTGCTGGCCTCGAAGACCGCCAGGGGCGTCGGCCGGCCAGACCTCGTGCACAGCTGGAGCTTCATCCCGGATATCGCCGCCACGATGATCGCCGCGGCCGATTACACGGGCTCGTGGGGACGCGTCTGGCATGTACCGAGCGGGGCATACAGCCGTACCGATATCGCCGCCCAACTCAACGCGCGCTACGGCACGCACGGAACGGTCGCCGGGTACCCACAGTGGGTGCTGCGCTCGCTCGGCGCTGTGAGCCCGCTGATGCGTGAGGTCTATCACTCCAGCTATCAGTTCCTGGTGCCGTACGTGATCGATTCAGCCGAGACCGAGCGGGATCTCGGCATCCACGCCACGCCCTGGGACGAGGCGCTGGTCACCGTGGCGGAGAGCTACCGCACTCGGTAGCCGGGCTCGCTCAGCGGCTGATGGCGTCGATGATGGTGTCGGCGGAGGCGCGGGCCCACCGCTCGGCCTCCGCGAGCGATTCCAGGGTCAGCTCGCCCTGGGTCTCGTGGGCCTCCACGACGCGCTGCACGGTGTCGACGATGTCGAGGTAGCCGATCCGTCCAGCGTGGAAGGCCAGCACGGCCTGCTCGTTCGACGCGTTGAACACCGCCGGGTAGGTGCCGCGGGCCCGGCCGACCTGCTTGGCCAGCTCCACCGCGGGGAAGGCGGTGTCGTCGAGCGGCTCGAAGGTCCAGGTGTGCGGCGTGGTCCAGTCGATCGGCACACCCACCGCGGCCACCCGGTTCGGCCAGTCCAGGCCCAGCGAGATGGGCAGGCGCATGTTCGGCGGCGACGCCTGGGCGATGGTAGAGCCGTCGATGAACTCGACCATCGAGTGGATGAGCGACTGCGGGTGCACGACGACGTCGATCCGGTCGTAGGGCACGTCGAAGAGCAGGTGGGCCTCGATGATCTCGAGACCTTTGTTCACCAGGGTCGCCGAGTTGGTAGTGATGACCAGGCCCATGTCCCAGGTGGGGTGGGCGAGGGCTTCCCGCGGGGTCACGTTCGCCATTTCGGCCCGGGAGCGGCCTCGGAACGGTCCGCCGGAGGCCGTGAGCACCAGGCGGCGAACCTCGTCGGCGGTGCCGGAACGCAGGGCCTGCGCGATGGCGGAGTGTTCGGAGTCGACCGGCACGATCTGGCCGGGCGCGGCGAGCGCCTTGACCAGGTCGCCGCCGACGATGAGTGATTCCTTGTTCGCCAACGCCAGCGTGCGGCCGGCCGTCAGCGCGGCAAGAGTCGGGCCCAGCCCCACCGATCCGGTGATGCCGTTGAGCACGACGTCGGCGTCGACATCCCGCACCAGCTGTTCAGCCTCGGCGGCGCCCACCGCGGTGTCGTCCACGTTGAACTCCGCGGCCTGTTCGGCCAGAAGCTCCCGGTTGCTGCCGGCCGACAGACCGACCACCTCGAACCGGGTGGGATTGGCCTTGATGACGTCGAGCGCCTGGGTTCCGATCGAGCCCGTGGACCCGAGAATGATGATTCGCTGCACGAGCCCATGCTAGGCGCACCGCTCACATATGCCGGGCCGCGACTGACCCGCGCTGTAGGGTCGTTGAGTGACCGGAGCAAAGCACGACCCAGCATCCGAGCCCGAAACCGCGCCGGATGCCCCCGTCGAACAGGTGCCGGCCTCCGACGAGATCGCCCCGCTGCACGCCAAGCCCAAGCGGCCCGGGTTCGTCTACTTCCTCGGCTACGGCATCATGGCGCCCATCGCGCGCCTGGTCTTCCGGCCCCGCATCACCGGCAAGGAGAACATTCCACGCGAGGGCCGGGTGATCCTGGCCAGCAACCACCTGTCGTTCATCGACAGCATCGTCATCCCGCTCACCGCGCCGCGCCGGGTGCAGTTCCTGGCCAAGTCCACCTATTTCACCGGCACCGGCTTCAAGGGCTGGGTGTCACGCCAGTTCTTCACCTCGATCGGCGCCATCGGCGTGGAACGTGGCGCGGGCCAGGCAGCCCAGGTGGCCCTCGACGCCGGCAAGGAGGTGCTCGACGTGGATGGCGCTTTCGCGATCTACCCGGAGGGCACCCGCTCCCTCGACGGCCGGCTCTACCGCGGCCGCACCGGCGTGGCGTGGCTGGCCCTCACCACCGGTGCCGTGGTCGTGCCCGTCGGACTGATCGGCACGCAGGAGATCATGCCGGTGGGCTCGAAGATGCCGCGCATCCGCCGCATCAGCGTGAAGTTCGGCGAGCCGATCGACGTGAGCGTGCACGGCACCGCCGACTCCGGCCGGGCCCGCCGCAAGGCCACCGACGACATCATGGCCGCGATCCACGGTTTGACCGGGCAGGAACTGGCGCACAGCTACAACGAGTCGCCGCCGACCACGGTCGTGCAGCGCGTCAAGCGCGCCATCTGGTGGCGCGAACTGCGCTAGCCGCACGTTTAGAAGGACTTAGTGCGCAAGAAAGGACGGAATCCGAGATTTCGTCCCTCTAAAGTTCCGTCATCCTGATTTTGTGACCTGACCTCAGGGGTGTGACTCGCGCTCCACGTCGACCCATTCGTCTCCGATGGCCTCCAGCTCCCCCGCTCCGGCGGTGACCTGGGCCACGATAGTGCCCAGCCTCTCGGCGTCGTCGCCGGCAATACTGAGCAGGGCATTCTCTCCGTAGGTCGTGCCCAGGACGAGCACCCCACGCTGGCGCAATTCGGCCTCGATACGACCGGCGTCCGCATGGGAGAGTGCGAGCGTGAACAGTTCACGACGCTCGCGCGCTACGAGCAGCCCCCGGGACTCGGCTAGGTCGATCGTGGTGAGAACGGCCTCGGAATAGGCCCGCACGAGACCGCCGGCGCCGAGGAGTGTGCCGCCGAAATAGCGGGTGACGACGGTGACGCAGTCGACGAGCCCGCGACCCGAGAGGGCTTCCAGCATGGGCCGGCCCGCCGTTCCCGACGGTTCACCGTCGTCGTTGGACCGGAGCACCTGATCGGGAGTGCCGCTCGGTCCGACCACGAACGCCGAGCAGTGGTGGCGCGCGCCCCAGTGTTCGACGCGCGCGGCGTCGATCGCGGCGCGCGCGGCATCCTCGGTGTCGACGCGCACCACACGGCAGAGGAATCTGGATCGTTTGACGTCGATCTCGGCCGAGACCCGGCTGCCGATGCCACCGCGCAACGTGAGATCGGGCATGAGCCCAGTCTGGCGCACCCGGCTACGGTGTCGGCGTCACCGTCCAGGTGCCGTTGGTCTGGATCGCCATGACTCCCGGCAGGTCCACGTCGTACACCTCGGAGAACGCTTCGGTGTTACCGAACAACTTGGGCGAGTCGGAGGTCGTGAACACCCGTCCGGAAAACGAGTCCTCGGTAGCGGCGGGTGCGTAATCGACCGTGAGGCGGGGCATGTCGTCGGAGAGGAACAGCACTGCAGGCCCGACACCCGACTGTGCGCCGGAGACCGAGGGGATGTCATTCCAGCTCTGCAGCGTCACAGTCCACGGCCCGTCGGCGAGCACGATGAGCGTCTGGTTGACGGGGTCGTTCTTGAAGACGTCTTTCAGGAACGAGCCGTTCATTGGCGCCGCCATTTCCCCGAAGGGTGACATGCGTCCCGGTTCCGTCACGGTCGTGGTGCCGGTACAGGCCGAGCAGTCGACATTCATGACAACCGCGAATTCTCCCTGACGCTGATAGGCGACGTTCGAGGGCCCGTTCCCGGAGGCCGACGCGGAGGTACCCTCGGACACAACACCGGCGTCGACGGTCTGTGCCACCGGCTCCGCGGTGGCCGGCGCTGTGGCGGTCGGTGTCGGGCTCGGTGTCAGCAGATCCTCGATACGCGGCGGCGTGGTGTGCGTCGGGCTCGGTGTCAGCAGATCCTCGATACGCGGCGGCGTGGTGTGCGTCGGGCTCGGCTTCGCCTCTGGCGCCGACCCGGCACATCCGCTCAAGATCACCACCGCCGCCACGATAGTTCCCGCCAGTCCCCCACCACGTCGAATCCCCATTGCCCCACCCTGCCATGTCTCATCCCCGCCGGAGTTCCGGCGACCGTGCTGCGTCGGCGTCAGGAGTCCCTACACCCGTCGATCCACGCCGGTGCGATACAGCACAGGAATGAAGACCGCGAACACGATCGCGCCGATCCAGCCGCTGATCGCGCCGATCTCGGGAATGACGAAGATGCCAAGGGTTCCCAACACGACGAGAGCTCCGCCAAGCACCGCGAACACCTTCATGCCGTACAGCGTCATGAACACCAAGTAGTGAGCGCCAACGATGATCAGGGACGCCGGGAAGAAGAGCACTGGCGCATAGGACCCGAGGGCTATCGCCACCAGGAGTCCAAGGGGTACCGTGAACGCCGATTGCATCGCCAGCGCCGTCGACGGATGCCCTGTGGGAAGCATCCCTGCGCCGGTCGTCAACCGGAGTATCACCGCGGAGAGCGGAAAGATCAGCATGCCTCCGAAGAAGAGAGCCATCATGGCCGCGCCGGGCGACATAACGAAGTAGACGGCATTGGCCGCCGCCCAGACGATCGCGGAGACGAGAGGGCCGCTGTACCCGCCCCGATAGATCCGTCGAACGTCGGCTTGGGCCTCCACAATGGTCATGAGCTAGTCATAGCACCACACGGAACGTGGACAGGCTGCTCGCAGCACAACGAGTGATCTCGCCGGCACTGCACACGCGCCGGCTCACGGTCACCCCCCGGTGAACCCTTCGACGGCCATTTCAGTGCCGGCCTCGCTGCACGCGGCCGACAGTTCGTCGCGGGCGAGATCCCACTCGGCGGAGCCGATTCCGGTGGTTCCCATCGCTCCAAGGGCGACCCGTGGCGCGAGGTCCTTCATCGCGGTGGTCACGTCACTGACCGCGCCCTCCCCGCGGGTGGGCACACCATCCAGAACGCGGGTGGCGAGCCGGTACCAGCCCTGCTGCTCCTGTTCGGCCATCCGACCCTGGGAGAGACCCGCGTCGGCATTGACGATGATCGTCATGACGTCGTTGAAACCGGTGCAGGTCATCGCGTCGGTCGTCGATCCAGCAGATGCCGTCGATTCGGTCGGCTCCGCGGATGCCGTCGTTTCGGTCGGAGCCGCTTCGGCGCTCGCGGTGCAACCGGACAGCGTCAGAGCTCCGACCACCGCCACCGACGCAAGAATGATGGACTGTCTACTCACTGGGCCCCCTCAGGACGTGCGCATCAAGGACACAGTATCGGCAATCATGCCCCACCGCTTCGCGGCAGCCGGTCATCCGTGCAGCCGGTCGGGGCGAGCCCCCAGCCGACATCCGTAAGCTGGAGCCATGTCTTCTTCCTTCTCGGTCAGCCAGGAGCGCAAGCTCGTCACCGCCCTCCCGGGCCCACGGTCAATCGCGCTGCAGGAACGACGCGTTCGCGCCGTGTCTGCCGGCGCAGGCACCCTCGCGAACATCTACATGGACCACGGCGCGGGAGCGATCCTCGTGGACGTCGACGGCAACCAGATCATCGACCTGGGTTGCGGCATCGGCGTGACCACCATCGGCCACGCCCACCCCGAGGTGGCCGCCGCCGCCGCCGCGCAGGCAGGCAAGCTCACCCACACGCTCTTCACCGTCACCCCGTACGAGAACTACGTGCGCGTGGCCGAGAAGCTCGCCGAGATCACCCCCGGTGACTTCGAGAAGCACTCGATCCTGGTCAACACGGGAGCCGAAGCCGTGGAGAACGCGGTGAAGATCGCCCGCAAGTACACCGGCCGCCGCGCCATCGTGAGCCTGGACCACGCCTTCCACGGCCGCACCAACCTCACCATGGCGATGACCTACCGCCCGTGGCCGGAGCGCGTGGGCATGGGCCCGTTCCCCGGTGAGATCTACAGCGTGCCCACCAGCTACCCGTACCAGGACGGCCTGTCCGGCGAGGAAGCGGCCGACAAGACCATTGACTACATCCAGACGCACATCGGGGCGTCGGAGATCGCGGCCTTCTTCGTCGAGCCGATCCAGGGCGACGGCGGCATCGTCATCCCCGCCCCCGGCTACTTCAAGCGGCTCAGCGAATTCTGCACCGAGAACGGCATCGTCTTCGTCTCCGACGAGATCCAGGCCGGCATCGCCCGCACCGGCGCCTGGTACGGCATCGAGCACCACGGTGTGGTGCCCGACCTGGTCACCACGGCCAAGGGCATCGCCGGCGGTTTCCCGCTGGCCGCCGTCACCGGCCGCGCCGAGATCATGGATGCTGTGCAGCCCGGCGGCATCGGCGGCACCTTCGGCGGCAACCCGGTCTCGACCGCGGCGGCGCTGGCGGTGTTCGACATCATCGAGCGCGACAACCTGCTGGGCGAAGCGCAGCGCGTGGAGAAGGCCCTCTGGGCCCGCATCGGCGACTGGGCCGACAAATTCGACATCGTCGGCGACGTGCGCGGCAAGGGCGCCATGTTCGGCGTGGAGCTCGTACACCCCGGCACCAAGAAGCCGTTCCCCGAGGCGCTGTCGTTCGTGCTCAAGCACGCCACCACCAACGGCGTCATCGCACTGGATGCCGGCAGCTGGGACTCCGTGCTGCGGATCATGCCGTCTGTGGTCATCTCCGAAGCCCTCATCGACGACGCCGCCTCGGTTCTGGAAGAGGCCTTCACACTGTTCCAGGCCGCCCAGAAGTAGGGTCAGTTCGCTGGTTGAGCTTGTCGAAAACGGGTCACCGGCTCTACTTCGACAAGCTCACCAGGTCTCGACACGCTCGACCGACGAGACGGACACGACCCACACGCTGATCGTGTCGACTTGTGCTGAGCTTGTCGAAGTAGATCCCGCGAGCCGACACGTTCACGACACACCTCACCAAGTCGACAAGCTCGACCGACTAGAGGGGAACCGACCGCAGACCGGGTTACGCGGCCTAGAGCACCGAGGCCGGTGCGGCCACGATGGTAACCGCTTCGTGTCCCACCGGAAAATTGACCGACGCCGCGATGAAACAGGCCTTGGCCGCCTCGGCGTGCAGGGACTGGGCGAGTTCGGCCTGGTCCGGGTCTGCGATGGTGACCCGGGGACGCAGGGTTGCGGCGGTGAAGTGACCGCCACCATCCGCCGTCTGCGCCATGGTGCCGATCGCATCGTCGGAGTAGTCGACCACGATCACCCCGTGGTTCACGGCCACGTGCAGGTAGGACAGCATGTGGCACTGGCTGAGGGCGGCCAGGAGCAGCTCCTCGGGGTTCCACCGGTCGGCGTTGCCGTGGAAGGTGCGATCGGCCGAACCGGCGATCGGCTCCTTGCCGGCGGAGGTGAGGGTGTGCTCCCGGCCATAGGCGCGGTAGCTGCTGGTGCCGGTCCCCCGGTTGCCGGTCCACTGGGTCTGCACGGCGTAGTGATGTGCACCGATCATGGTGACTCCTTCGGGATAAACGCGTCACTGTCAATTCTCGCAGGGAATCATCGTGGCCGCGGGGGAACCGGCCGGTAAACTGGCCTCATCATGACTGACACGTTGACTGACTCCGCTGCCTCCTCCTCCACCTCGGCTCCCGTGTATTCGGTGAGCCAGGAACGCAAGATCGTCACCGCGATCCCGGGTCCGCGTTCCACGGAGATGCACCAGCGACGTCTGGCTGCGGTGTCCACCGGCGTCAGCTCCGCCCTGCCCGTGTACATCAAGAAAGCCAGCGGCGCCATCGTCGTCGACCTCGACGACAACCAGTTCATCGACCTCGGCGCCGGCATCGGTGTGACCACCGTCGGGCACTCCGAGACCAGCGTCGTCGCCGCCGCGACCGACCAGCTGGGTGATTTCGTGCACACCCTGTTCACCATCACCCCGTACGAGGAATACGTGCGCGTCGCCGAACTGCTCGCCGCCCACACTCCCGGCAGCTTCGCCAAGAAGAGCGTGCTGATCAACTCCGGCGCTGAGGCCGTGGAGAACGGCGTGAAGATCGCCCGCAAGTACACCGGCCGCCGCGCGGTAGCCGTGCTCGACCACGCGTACCACGGCCGCACCGTGCTCACCATGGCGATGAACTACAAGGCGGCGCCCTACGCCACCGGCTACGGCCCGCTCGCCAGCGACGTGTACCACGCCCCCAATTCCTACCCGTACCACGACGGCCTCACCGGTGAGCAGGCCGCGGCCCGCACCATCGCGTACCTCGAGAAGGTCATCGGCGCCAGCGACCTGGCCTGCCTCGTTGTCGAACCCATCCAGGGCGAGGGCGGCTTCATGGTTCCGGCCGAGGGCTACCTGCCGCTGCTGCAGGAATGGTGCACCGCCAACGGCGTCGTGATGATCGCCGACGAGATCCAGAGCGGCATGGCCCGCACCGGCGCCTACTTCGCCAGTGAGCACTTCGGGTGGGAGCCCGACCTGGTGCTCGTGGCCAAGGGCATCGCCGGCGGTATGCCGCTGGCCGCCGTGACCGGCCGCGCCGAGATCCTCGACGCATCCCAGCCCGGTGGGCTCGGCGGTACCTTCGGCGGCAACCCCGTCGCGTGCGCCGCCGCGATCGCCGTGTTCGACGCGATCGAGCGCAACAATCTCCTGGCCGAGGGCCAGCGCATCGAGAAGACCCTCCGCGCCGGTCTGACCGCACTGGCCGACAAGCACGACATCATCGGCGACATCCGCGGCCGCGGTGCCATGATCGCCATCGAGCTCGTGCAGCCCGGCACCCAGACGACGACCAAGGCGCCCAACGCCGCCGCCGTCACGGCGATCGCCGCCTACGCGGCTCAGCACGGTGTGCTGCTGCTCACCGCGGGCACCTACGGCAACGTGCTGCGGTTCCTGCCCAGCCTGGCGGTCACGGATGCCCTGCTGGCCGACGCACTGTCGGTCATCGACGACGCGATGGCGACACTGTAGCCGTGACGAGCACCACGAGTTCCGCCGCATTCGGTGCGGCCGGCCCTTCCGGCAGCGCGGGAACCATCGAGGTGATCGACTCGGTGGAGCTCGCCGTCGTCGAACGGTCCGGTTTCATCGAATCCCGGCACGCCGGCGCGGCCGTACTGCTCGGCAGTGACGGCGCCGTGCTGCGCGCGCTCGGAGATGTGAACGCGCCGGTGTTCCCGCGCTCGTCGATGAAGCCGTTCCAGGCCATCGCGGTCATGGCCAGCGGTGTCGTGCTGCGCGGGGAGGATGCCGCGATCGCGACGTCCAGCCACTCCGGCACCCAGAAGCACACCGACCTGGTGCGTGGGCTGCTCGCCCGCGCCGGTCTCTCCGAGGCCGACCTCGGCTGCACGCCCACCTGGCCGGGAGACTCCGCCACCAGGGACGGCCTCGTGCGCCAGGGCGCCGGTCCCGCCCCGATTTACTCCGACTGCTCGGGCAAGCACGCGGCGATGCTCGTGGCCTGCGTGCAGAACCACTGGCCGATCGTGGGGTACCTCGACCCGGAGCATCCGCTGCAGAAGCGCATTCTCGACGTCGTTGAGCGCTTCACCGGCGAACGTCCGACCGCCTCGGGCGTCGACGGTTGCGGTGCCCCCGTGCACGCGCTGTCCCTCACGGCGCTGGCCCGCGGCATCGCCCGCATCGCCACGTCCAAGTCGACCTCGCCCTTCGCCATCTACCGTGAGGCCGGCTTCCTGGCCGAGGCCGTGCGTGAGAACGGCTGGGTCATCGCCGGCCCAGGGCTGCCGGACTCGATCGCGATCGAGCGTCTGGGCCTGTTCGTCAAGGGCGGCGCAGAGGGCATCATGGTGGCCTCGGCCGACAACGGCATGACCGTGGCGCTGAAGATCCTGGACGGCAACCTGCGCGCGGCCACCATCGTGGCGCTGAGCCTGCTGGCGGATGCCGGCGCGGTGCCGCGTTCCGAGGTAGACGCCATCATCCCCGAGCTGAAGCTCGCGGTCTTCGGCGGCGGCCAGCCCATCGGGCAGATCCGCGCCAGCTACGTCTGACCGACCCCAACGCTGATCGAGCCCACCGCTGATCGAGCTTGTCGAGATTCGGTGACCCGGCCTCGCTGACGCGCTCCGCGCAGTACGGTCGTCTCACGTGGTCTCGACAAGCTCGACCGGCGAGATGGCCGTAGTCTCGACAGGCTCGACCAACGACCGGCTCACTTTCACGCGTCAGCCCTGGCGGGCCTGGCGTTTGGCCCGGGCGGCCGCGGAAACCTGCGCGGTCACCACGATCACCAGGGCCAGGATGAACACGGCCGACGCGATCACATTCGCCTCGGCGGGGATACCGCGTGACGCCGAGATGTAGATGTACTTGGGGAACGTGGTCACCGCCCCCGAGTTGAAGTTCGTGATGATGAAATCGTCGAAGCTCAGCGCGAACGACAGCAGCGCGGCTGCCAGGATGCCGGGCAGTAGCAGCGGGAAGGTGATCCGGGCGAACACCTGGGCGGGCGAGCCGTACAGGTCGCGCCCGGCCTCCTCCAGCGCCGGGTCGAGTCCGGCAACGCGGGCCTTCACGGTCACCACGACGAAGCTGATGCAGAACATCGTGTGCGCCAGGATGATCGTGAGCATGTCCTTGGGCACCCCCAGCGACAGGAACTGCGCGGCCAGACCGGCGCCAAGCACCACCTCGGGTGTCGCCATCGGCAGGAACAAGAGCAGGCTGGTGCCGGCCCGGAACCTGAACCGGTAGCGCACCAGGGCGATCGCGATCATGGTGCCCAGCGTCGTGGCGATCACGGTGGCCACCACCCCGATGATCAGGCTGTTGCCGAAGGCCTCGCAGACCGCACCGTTCTGCACCGCGCAGACGTTGAGCCACTTGTCGAAGGTGAAGCCGCGCCAGGTGATGTTGGACTTGAGCGAGTCATTGAACGAGAAGACGAAGGTGTAGACGATCGGGATCATCAGGAAGATCAGCGCAAGCGTCGAATAGACCGGCAGCAGCCACTTGCCCAGCGAGAGTCGGCTCACAGCAGTTCCTCCGTTCCGCTTCTCTTCACGTAGACGCCCACGATCACGAGGATCACGGTCATCAGGATGATCGAGAGAGCGGCGGCCGCCGGGTAATTCAACAGCACGAGGAAGTTCGCCTCGATCACATTGCCGATCATCTGGGTATCCGCCCCGCCGAGGAAGTCACGGCTGGCGTTGATGTAGTCGCCGGCAGCGGGAATGAAGGTGAGCAGCGTGCCGGCCACGATGCCGGGCATCGACAGCGGGATGGTGACGGTGCGGAAGGTGTGGAACCCGCTGGCGTACAGGTCGTTGCCTGCCTCAAGGTAGCGCAGGTCCAGCCGTTCCAGGGTGGTGTAGAGCGGCAGGGTCATGAACGGGATGAAGTTGTAGGTCAGCCCGAAGATCACCGAGAACGCCGTGCCGGTGAGGTGCGCATCCGGCGCCAGCAGCGACACCGCCTTGAGTGATGTCACGAGGAACGACTCGTCGGAGAGGATCTGCTTCCAGGCCAGGGTGCGCAGCAGGAAGCTGATGAAGAACGGTGCGATCACGAGCACCAGCATCAGGCTCTGCAGTAGAGGCCATTTGCGGGCCGTGACCCCGATGAAGTATGCCAGCGGGTAGCTGAACGCCAGCGCCAGTACCGTGGCGACGATGGCGTAGCCGAACGAGCGCAGGATGTGCGGCCAGTACTGCTCGATCACCGCCACGTAGTTCTCCCATCGGAACGCGTAGCTGTACATTCCGATGTCACCGAACTCGCTTGGCGCCTGCAGGGACGTGAGGATCAGCGACACCAGGGGGGCCAGGAAGAACAGCACCAGGTAGAGGATTCCGGGCAGCAGCAGGAGCAGTGCCACCTTGCTGCGGCGGCGCGGCGGCGCATCGGCGGGCGGTGCCGCCGTGCTGGAGAACGCGGCGAAGGCCATTCCTAGGCCTCCTCGAGCTCCGTGACGAGGGCGGCCCGACGCTGGGCCGCGATGCTCTTGGTGGTGGTGTCGGCGACGAACTTGGGGTCCGGCCCTGCCGGGTCGTCGTCCAGGCCGAAGCCGTGTTCAACGTTCCAGGTCATCCAGACCTCGTCGCCCTCTCCCTCGACGGGGCCGAAGGAGCGGTTCTGTTCGAACACGATGATGGTGCCCACACCCGGCACCGTCACGAGGTACTGGGTGCTCACTCCGGTGAACGACACATCCGTCACCCGGCCGGGGCCGATCACGTTGTGGGCGGAGTCCGGCTCCGGCTTCTGCCGGTGCAGGGTGATCTTTTCGGGCCGTACGCCCACGGTGACATCACCGGCGTGGCGGTGCGAGCGGGCCTTGGGCACCACGATGCTGCGCCCGGCCACGTCGACTGCTATCGAGGTGCTGGTCTCCCCCACCACGGCCCCGGTGAAGAGGTTGGACTGGCCGAGGAAGTTGGCCACGAAGGCCGTGCGCGGCAGTTCGTAGAGCAGCTCGGGGGTGCCCATCTGCTCAATGCGGCCCTTGTTCATCACCGCAATGGTGTCGGCCATGGTCATGGCCTCCTCCTGGTCGTGGGTGACGTGCAGGAAGGTGAGGCCAACCTCCTCCTGGATGGTCTTGAGCTCCAGCTGCATCTGGCGGCGGAGCTTGAGGTCGAGCGCCCCGAGCGGTTCGTCGAGCAACAAGAGCGCCGGCCGGTTCACGATCGCGCGGGCCAGGGCCACCCGCTGCTGCTGCCCGCCGGAGAGCTGCACGGGTTTGCGGGCGGCCAGGTGGTCGAGTTCCACGAGCCGCAGCGCCTCGTGGGCCTTGGCCACGGCATCCGCGATCTTGCGCCGGCGCAGGCCGAACGCCACGTTCTCGAGCACGGTCATGTGCGGGAACAGCGCGTAGCTTTGGAACACCGTGTTCACCGGGCGCTGGTAGGCCTTCTGCCCGGTGACGTCCTGGCCGCCGATCAGGATGCGCCCGCCGGTGGGGTCTTCCAGCCCCGCCACGAGCCGCAGGGTGGTGGTCTTGCCGCAGCCGGAGGGGCCGAGCAGGGCGAAGAACGAACCGGCCGGGATGACCAGGTCGAGGTGTTCGATGGCGGTGAAGCCGGGGAACCGTTTCTGGATGCCGACGAGTTCGAGGTCGGCGCCGCGGTCGGCGAACGCTCCGGTGGCCACGCGTCAGGCCCCCAGCAGGATGCTCTGGAACTCTGCCCCGTAGGTCTGTTCTTCGGCGCCGGTGAGGGTGCGGAACACCTTGGCCTTGGCGAGGGTGGCGTCGTCGGGGAAGATCAACGGGTTGTCGGCCAGTTCGGGGTCGATCTCCATGGCCGCCTCCTTGGCGCCGGCCACCGGGGTGATGAAGTTGACGTACGCGGCCACCTCGGCGGCCACGGCAGGGTCGTAGTAGTAGTTGATCAGCGCTTCGGCGTTGGCCTTGTGCGCGGACCCGATCGGCACGACGAAGTTGTCGTTCCAGATGGTGCCGCCCTTGTCGGGCACCACGAACCCCCACTTGTCGCCGTTCTCGGCGTTCAGCTGCACGATGTCGCCCGACCACACGATGGCGGCGAGGCTGTCGCCGTTGACGAGGTCTTCCTTGTAGGAGTTGCCCTTGATGTTGCGCACCTGGCCGTCGCTGACCTGCTTCTTGAGTACCTCGATCGCGGCGGTGAAGTCGTCGTCGCCCCAGTCGCCGGAGATGTCGACGCCCGCGTCGAGCATGATCAGGCCCATGGTGTCGCGCATCTCGGAGAGCACGCCGACGCGACCCTTGAGTTCGGGGGTGCTCCACAGCTGTTCGACGGACGTGATGCCGTCGGGGAACTTCTCCTTGTTCCAACAGATACCGGCGAAGCCGCCCTGCCACGGCACCGACAGTTCCCGGCCCGGGTCGAAGTCGACGTCCTTCAGGTTGGGCAGCAGGTTGGCCAGGTTGGGGATGTTGGCGTGGTCGAGTTCCTGCAGGTAGCCGAACCGGGCGAGCCGGCCGACCATCCAGTCGGTGAGGCAGACAGTGTCGGCGCCGATGTCCTTGCCCAGGGCCAGCTGGTCCTTCACCTTGCCGTAGTAGGTGTTGTTGTCGTCGACGGCCTCGGTGTAGTTCACCGTGATGCCGGTCTCCGCCATGAACGCCTCCAGGGTGGGGTAGTTGCCGGCGTCGTCCACGTCGATGTAGAGCGCCCAGTTGTCCCAGCGCAGGGTCTTCTCGCTCGCCGACTTGTCGGTGGCCGCGGTGGGCTTGGCCGCACTGCCGGTGGAACAGGCGGCGAGCGCCAGGGCGGCCGCACCGGCACCCGCACCGGCCAAGAGAGCACGGCGCCCCATCTGGGCACGCTGGGCCTGCTGCACGAGTTGACGGATCATCGGGTCTGCGGGCAGGGGCATGGGGCGGTCTCCTTGCATTCTTCAGCGGCCGCTCCATCGAGGGGTGGTCCACGGGGTGACGAGTGGACCGATACTGTCACAGTCGGAACAAGACGCGCCATAAAATGCCTAAAACGTTAACATTCGACGCGATTTCAGCGGATACCGTCGGTCGGATGCCCGGAACACGTTCGAAAACGCATCCGACCCCGTCGGAGCCGCACCAGTATGCTGTGGCCACGGGCGTGCGCCTCTCCCGGGTCGCCCGTACAGGCAAAGGAGCCCCATGCGGATTTGTGTACCGAAAGAGATCAAGGACAACGAGTTCCGGGTGGCGATCACGCCCGCCGGGGTGCACGACCTGGTGCTGCACGGCCATGAGGTGTTGATCGAAACCGGCGCAGGCCTGGGGTCGTCGATCACCGACGACCAGTTCTCAGCGGCCGGCGCCACGATCCTGCCCGATGCCGTCTCCACCTGGTCGGCGGCCGAGCTGCTACTCAAGGTGAAGGAGCCGGTGCCCAGCGAATACGGGTACTTCCGGGCCGACCTGGTGCTCTTCACCTATCTCCATCTGGCCGCCGAGGCGGGCCTCACCCGGGCGCTGCTCGACGCTGGAGTCACCGCCATCGCATACGAAACCGTGCAGCTGCCGACCCGGGCGCTGCCCCTGCTGGCGCCCATGAGCGAGGTCGCCGGACGTCTGGCGCCCATCGTCGGGGCCAACGCCATGCTCAAGCCCAATGGTGGCCCCGGTCTGCTGGTGCCCGGCGTGCCCGGCACGCATCCGGCCCGGGTCACGGTCCTGGGCGGCGGTGTCGCCGGAACCGCCGCGATGCAGGTGGCGATCGGGCTGGGCGCGGAGGTCACGGTCCTCGACACCAATCTCTTCCGGTTGCGCGAGCTGGACATCCTGCATTACGGCCGGGTGAAGACCATCGCGTCGAATGCCTTCGAGATCGAGACCGCGCTGCTGCAGTCCGATCTGGTGATCGGGTCGGTCCTCATTCCCGGTGCCCGGGCGCCCAAACTCGTGAGCAACGAGCTGGTGTCGCGTATGAAGCCCGGAAGCGTGCTCGTGGACATCGCGGTGGACCAGGGCGGCTGCTTCGCCGACACCCACCCCACCACGCACACCGAGCCCACTTTCACGGTGCACGGTTCGCTGTTCTACTGCGTGGCCAACATGCCGGGCGCCGTGCCGAGCACGTCGACGTATGCGCTGACCAACGCGACTCTGCCCTATGTGCGTGCCATCGCTAACCGGGGGTGGGCGGATGCGTTGCGCGCCGACGCGGCGCTGGCGCTGGGGCTGAACACCTTCGGCGGGGTGCTCACCAGCGCCCCGGTCGCCACGGCACACGCCCTGCCGCTCACACCCCTGGCCGAGGTGCTCGCCGCCCCGGCCGGCTAGGGCAGCGTCACCCGCCGGACGGTGCCGTCCGGCTCGACGAGCCAGCCCCGCGAGCGGCCCGGCGCCAACGGCGGCGGTAGGTCGCGCCGACGTGTCAGCAGGCGGTAATCGGCGAGGGTAGTGCCGTCGAAAACCAGCGGTGCTGCTCCGCGCAGCCCGGCGAGCAGGGACCAGTTCGCCTGCCAGGTATCGGCGTCGGCCACCAGCACGGTGCCCGCGGCTACCGTGGACACCTCTATCCGGCCACCTGGCGTCCCGGTGACGGGCCCGGCCGCCAGCTCGACCACGTGGCGGGAGCCGGCCTGGCCATCCGCCTGGAACGCCGCCGCCGACCGGGCGACCGAACCGGCGACCACGAGCAGCACAGCCCACACCCCCGCCGGACCCGCCGCATCCGACGTCGACATCACGGCCGAGGCGGAGGGCACACCGTCGTGCCGCCGCACCGGGCTCGCCGCGCCGTCACCGGCCGGCTCCGGCTGCGGCAGCTGGATGCGCCCGCCCCGCCAGCGGCCGCCGCCGGCCGGCAGGGTTGCGTCGTAGCTGGCCGCCGGCTCCCCCGCGGCCTGGTGCTCGTGCACGCCAGGCAGCCGCAGCACCAGCCGGCTCTGACACAGGGCGGGCAGCACCTGCAGGGCGCCGGTGAGCCGCTGAACGGTGATGACCAGCCGCAACCCGCTCGGCCCGCCGTCCCGCAGAAGACCGGTGACGAGGTCGACGGCGGCGGCCCGGTGTTCGTCACCCCAGCGCGCCAGCACGGCGTCCAGGTCGTCGATCAGCAGCAGCCGGCTCTCCGGCGCGCTCTCCTGCCGGTGAGCGCCGGTCGCGCGGTCCGTTTGAACGACGCCGTCCAGTTCGGCGCGGGCCCACACCAGCGCATCCCAGGTGCCCTCGACGTCGGCGGGCACCAGCCGCACCGCGCACGGCGCCTGCTCGGTGAGCGCGGCCAGCAGCGTGGACTTGCCGGTGCGAGCACCGCCGACCACCAGCAGGTTGCCGTCGACGCCGGGGTCGTAACCGGCCACCCGGTAGCGCTGGCGCTCCGGCTCGTCGAGAAGGCCGAGCAGCAGTCCATGCGGCGCGGCTCCCATCGCGGCCAGCTGCGCCCGGGTCACCCGGTGCGGGAGCGGGTCCAGCCAGGGGCGTCGCGGCAGGTTCGGCCCGGCCGGCCGATCGTTCGCGATCTGCCGAATGTCGGCGTCACCCGTCGAGGCCACCTGCGCGGTCTCGACCGGCGTGGACCCGCGCACAAGAGCGCACCGGCCGGGGCGGGCGGCGTCGATCAGGGCTGCGGCATCCGAACCGAGCACGGCCTGACTGTCGGCCCGGTTGTTCACCCGCAGCGAGATCCGCAGGCTGCAATTGGCCAGGAGCGCGTCCCTCAGCACGCCGGCCGGCCGCTGCGTGCAGAGCACCAGGTGCACCCCGAGGGAGCGCCCGCGGGCGGCGATATCGACGAACACGGCGTGCAGGGCCGGGAACGCGGCCAGCATGGTCGCGAACTCGTCCACGACGATCACGAGCCGCGCGAGGGCCGCGCTGGGCAGGTCGGTTATGTCGCGGGCTCCGGCGTCCCGCAGCACGCGCTCCCGGTGCCGCAGTTCGGCCGCCAGGCTCGCCAGGGCACGGTGCGCCTCCCGCTCGTCGAGATCGGTGATCAGACCCACGCAGTGCGGCAGGGCGCGGAGCAGGTCGAAGGCCGCGCCGCCCTTGAAGTCGACGAGCAGGAAGGTGACCTGGCCGGGGTCATACCGGGCGGCCAGGGCCGCCACCCACGTCACCAGCAGTTCGCTCTTACCGCTGCCGGTCGTGCCGCCCACGAGGGCGTGCGGGCCGTCGCACACCAGGTCGAGGACGAGGGGTCCGTGCTCGCCCAGGCCCACCGTGCAGCTCAGCTCCGTCACGGGCCCGGCCGCGCGGATGCTGGAAGCGCCTGCGCCCGTCGCAGCACCGAGCGCGGCGAGAGCGGCGAAGGAGACCGTGTCGGGCAGGGTGCCGGTGTGTCTCCCCAGGCCGGCCGCCTCTGCCGCACGGCCGAGCGACTCCCCCAGCCCCGCCACCTGACTCTCGGCCACCAGCACGGGCGCCACGGGCACGGCAGCCGGGCGGCCCGCCAGGCGCACGATCTCCGCTCCGACGGGCCCGTACACCCGCACGACGGTGGCGCACCCCGGCGGCAGGCCCGCTCCGGTTCCGGCCAACGCGATCCAGGGGCCGTCCGCTGGCCGGTGCGGCGGCCGGGACGCCTGATCGGCGTCGAGCACCGTGAGCCACTGCGCCGGGGACTCGGCACGGTGGTGCGGAAGGCGGGCCGCCCACGCCCAGTCCGGTTCGTCCGGCAGCCGCAGGCCCAGGCTGCGGGGGCTGAGCTGCCCGGTCAACTGCACCACCAGGCTCCGCGCGAGCGCCCGCAGCAGCAGCCCAGGCCCGATCAGCCCGATGCCGCCGGCCGGATCGACCACGATCGGTGCCCCTTCGAGCCCGGCGGCGCGGGCCCGCAGCTCCCGGTGCTCGGCGGCGTCACCGGCACCCTCCAGGCGCAGGCCGCTGGGCACCGTGCCGGCGCCGAGAACGACGGATGCTGCGGCCGGGTCGGCCCAGCGGCCCGGCTCGTCCGGTCGTTCGAGCATGGTCTGCACGGAGGGCGCCTGGCGCCAGGCGGCGTCACGCAACCTCTCGAGGGCCCGGTCCACGGCATCCGCAGCGTCGGTCATCGCGGCCGCATAGTCAGCGGCGTCCCGGCGTCGGCGACGAGCAGTGGACCGTCGCCCGTCGAGCAGCCCGGCCACGGCGATCACCGGGCTGAGCACGGCGAAGACCAGCACCAGCGCCGATCCGGTGATCCACCAGATCAGACCCGCGGCGATCAGCGGCGCCACGCAGGCGATGAGGGGGAATGCGGCCCGGTCGGGCGCCGTCGGCCGGTTCGGCAACCGGATCGGGTCGGCCGGCGGGAGCTGCGGGGAGTCGGTGGCCATGGCTCCAGCGAAGCCGGACGGCGCTCCCGTGCGCGGCCGGGCCGGAGACCGGTGAAGAACTTCCGTCGTCAGCGGGCTGTGGAGGACCCGTCGTCGGTCAGAGCACCATGAAGAACTGGTCGCCGATCTCCACCCGGGACCCACGCCCGACAAGGTACCGGCGGCCGGGTTCGCAGCGCAGCGCGGGGGCCGGCGCCCGGCGCACGACCGTGCCGTTGCCGGAGAACCTGTCGTTGATCCAGAACTCGCCGGCGTGCTGACCGAATTCCAGGTGACTCTTGGACACCGACATGCCGAGGTCGGTGATCTGGATGAGGTGATCGAATCGTTCGGTGGGCTGCGGCAGCGGCCGGCGGCCGATCAGGCCCGTGCCGCGCACCGATACGGTCTCGCCCGTGCTGAACTGCAAGGTGTACCGCTCAGCGACGACGGGTGCCGGCGTGCCTGCACGGTCCGGAGCAGCATCCGTTGAGGCCGGGGCTGAAGCCGTGCCGGCCTGCAGGCTGCCGGCCGGCCAGAGCGGAACCGAGATCACCGTGGACCGCGGCGCCACCGGTTGGATGATGGTGGTGTCGTTGGGTCGGGGGTCGGCGCGCTTGCGGGTCAGCGGGGTGGCCGTGGTCGAACTCCCGCAGCCGCCGCAGAACATGGCGCCCTCCGGCAGGTGCGCACTGCAAATCTGGCAGTTCACGTGCCCGTTCCCTTCGTGCTCGCGCCGGTTCCCCCCGGCCGGCGCCTGCGTCGACCCTCCCGCGCGGTCGTCCTCTTAGCGTAGCGACCGAACGAGCGCACCGAGACAGCCGCCCGCAGCCGCTCACGGCGGGTGCGCCCCGCGCCCAGGCTGGTACGCAGTTCCCGCACCGACACCCAGACCGCGTCGCCGTCGGCCTGCGCGGCCCCGTCGGGCGCGAAGACCGCCCGGTCCACCTCCGCCGCCAGCCACGCGGCGCGCACACCGCCCACGGACCGGGCCAGTTCGGCGCGTGTCGCCTGGCCCGGCACGTCGATGCGGTAGTCGGTGGCGGTGTCGGCGAATTCCCGCCAACCGCCCACGGCCCGATCGACCGCCCCTGGGGCCAGCCGTCGGCGCCGGCGCCGACGCCACTTGGCCAGGATCACGGCCAGGAACGGTGCGGCGAGCACGAGCAGGCCGAGCGCCGACCATCCGACGACGGCGACCACGAGGCGCACGACACCCCAGAACGGATCAGGGGCGGCCGGGTCGTCCGCCGTGCTGCTCTCCGGCGGGGCCGGGTCGATCTGGTCGGCCGCGTCCGGAACCGCCGGTGGCAGCACGGTCTGCGGGCGGGCCACCTGGGTGGGGTCCTCCGGCTGGCTCTGCGGGATGTCCCGCACGGGCGGGGTGGGGTCAAGGCTCACCCAGCCGTCGGCGAGCGTCTGCACCTCGATCCAGGCCGACACGTCGGCCCCGGTCACGGCCGTGGGGCCGCCGTCGCCGCCGGGGGCGAAGCCCAGCACCACCCGGGCGGGAAAGCCGATCTGCCTGGCCATCAGCGCGGCCGTCACCGCGTACTGCTCGGCGTCGCCGAGCATGGGCTGGTCGTCGAGGAGCTCGCTGATCCGGTCGGCGCCGTGGCCGGAGCGGCTGGCCGGTTCCCCGGCGGCCCCGCTGCTGACGTACCCGTCCGCGGCCAGCCCGTCGAGCATGGCCTGCAGCCGCTCGCCCGCACTGTCACCGGGGCGCTGGTACCCGGCGAGGGTCTCGTCGAGCCCGTCGGGCAGCACCCCGATGGGCGGCAGCACCGCCGTGCCGGGCAGGACGTCGGCGAGGTCGCCGGCGGCAGGCGGCACGATCGACGTACTGGTGTAGCCATCGCCGCGTCCGAGGCCTGCGATCACGGCGGCGGTGCCGCCAAGGTCGTTGTAGACGAACGAGTCCTGCAGCCCAGACGCCGCCGGGCCGGTGAACCGGATGCGCTCCAGCGCGCCGGCTCCGGGGACCCACACTCCCGAGTAGTCCTGGACCGTCACCGTGAGAGTGACCTCGTCACCGGCGACGGCGCTCTGGTCGAGGCGGTACGGCAGCCGGGTGAAGGTGCCCGAATCGGCGGTACCGGACGCCGCATCCGCGCTGCCCACGGCGTAGACCACCCCGTCGTAGTCGTCGAGGGTGGCCAGCCGGATGCGTCCGCCTTCGGGCAGACCGGACACCTCGAACAACACGGCGTCGGCCCGGTCGGCCGCCAGGTAGCCGCGGAAACCGGTGAGTGGGCTCGGGTAGGCGCGCACGTCGAACGGGGCCTGCACCCGGGTGCGCAGCACGTCCCTGGTCGCCGTCGGCGGCAGGGCGGCTGAAGCGAGCGAACCGGCGCCGACGGCCACCAGGAGCGACAGCGTCGTGAGCGCGGCGACCCTGAGGGCGGCCGGGCGACGGGCACCGACCGGCCGGGCACGGCCGCCGCTGACCGTCAGCCGGTGCCGCCGTCGTTCGTGGCCCAGCCAGAGCAACCAGAGCACCAGCACGGTGAACAGGGCCAGCCCGCGGAGTCCCGGTGACTCGGTCGTGCCAGGGCCCAGGATGATGCCGGCCACGAAGAGCAGAGCGGGCGCCAGCAGGGCGGTCTCGGCGGCCCGGCTGCGCAGCGCCACGGTGAGCCCGATGACGGTGCTGCCCAGCACCAGGATCAGGGCGGGCACCAGCAGGGCCTGATAGGAGCCGACCGGCAGCACGATGGTGACCAGCTGTTTCCAGCTGAGCGCGGTGGCCGGCACCAGGTCGGCGAGGCCGGCGGGGGTCGGCAGCACACCGAACAGTGCGCGGCCGGGAACGGCCAGGGGCACCCCGACGAGGAGGTAGCCGGTCACGGTCGCCGCGGCGACGAGCCAGGCCGGCCAGCGCCACACCCTGCCGGCGATAGCGATGCCGCAGCCGAGCACGGCGGCCACGGCGACCAGCTGCACGAACGCCGTGCTCTGGTACACCGGCCACAGGGCGGTGGCCGCCACGGCTGTGGCGGCGAGCATGGCCGCGGTGTTGCCCAGGATCCAGCGGGTGCCGTGCGCGGTCATGCCGCGGCTCCCCTGGCCAGGCTCTGTTTGAGGTCATCGAGGAAGCCGATGGTGACCAGGCTCAGGTTGCCGGATCGGACGAGCCCCGGCCGGGCTCCCGGGTCGCAGACAACGGCGACGACCTCGACGCCCAGCGGGAAGCCGGCGGCCGCGGCGCGCAGCACAGCCAGCGGGGTCGACGAGCCGCAGACGAGGAAGACCACGGACAGCCCGGCCACCGACCGGGCGGCCTGACGGGCCAGGGTACGCAGGCTCGCGGCTGCGGGGGCCAGGTCCACGCCGCTCAGGCCGTCGAGCAGCCGCGTGGGTGTCACCGTGGCCAGCGGTCCGCTGCTCACCAGGACCGACACGGTGCGCGCGTCACGGATCGCCCGCACGCCCAACGACCCGGCCACGCTCACGGCCAGTTCGAACTCCTCGTCGCCGGCGTAATCGGCCGGGGCCAGGCTGAAGACCACGAGCAGATGGCTGCGCCGGGTCTGTTCGTACTGGCGCACCATGAACCGCCCGGTCCGTGCGGTGCTCTTCCAGTGGATGCTGCGCCTGTCGTCGCCGGGCTGGTATTCGCGCAGCGCGTGGAACGCGATGTCGCTCGAGGTGAGGTCGCGGGTCGGGGTGCCCTCCAGGTCGCGCACGAAGCCCTGGCTCATGCTGGGGATGGCGATGGTGCGCGGGTGCACGTACAGGTCGATGCGTTGGGCGAGCACACTCTCGCGCCGCACCAGGCCAACGGGGTCGCCGCGTACGGTGTGCACGGGGCCGATCGGGATGATGCCGCGGTGTTCGGCCGGCACGACGAAGACCTCGTCGAGGGCGGCGTGCGCCGCCAGCGACGGCACCGGGAACTCGGCCACTCCCCCGGCGCCAACGGGCACCTGCACGGTCACGGCGCCCAGCCGCCGGCCGGTCGGGTTCTGCACGTCCACCTGGCCGGGCACCCGTTCCCCGGCGACGACCCTGTCGACGGGCAGGCTCAGCGAGATCCGGTGGCTCGTGCCGCCGAACAGGTACGCCAGGGCGACGGCCACCAGAACGGCGGCCGCCCAGCCGATCGTCACGAGCTCGGCCCAGCCCAGGGTGTATCCGGCCGCGAGCGCCGCGAGCGCACAGCAGGCGACGGCCCAGCCGAGCGGCGTGACCGCGCGGAGCATCCGGAGGTTAGAGCGCATCCGCCCGCCGCTCCTCGGCGCTCCGCGGCGGAGGGGTCTCCACCAGGATCCGGCCGATCACGCTCGAGGCGGTGACCCCGTCGAATTCGGCCTCGGCGTCCAACAGCATCCGGTGGGCCAGCACGGGTTCGGCGAGCGACTTCACATCGTCGGGCACCACGTAGTGCCGGCCCTGTGAGGCGGCGTAGGTCTTGGCCGTGCGCACGAGGGCGAGCGCGCCGCGCACGCTGGCGCCCAGGCGCACCTCCGGGCTGGAGCGGGTGGCGTCGACGAGGCGGGAGACGTAGTCGTTGATGGTCGCGTCGACGAACACGGTGCGGGCCAGGGCGGCGACCTCCACGACCGACTCGGCCGAGAGCACCGGCGCCACCTGGGCATCGCCGACGGCCCGGCTGGCGCCCTCGAGGATCCGCACGGTGGCGGCGTGGTCGGGGTAGCCGATCGAGGTCTTCATCAGGAACCGGTCCAGCTGCGCCTCGGGCAGCCGGTAGGTGCCGGCCTGCTCGATCGGGTTCTGGGTGGCGATGACCATGAACGGGCCGCTCAGCCGATGGGTGATCCCGTCTGCCGTGACCTGGCCCTCCTCCATCACCTCGAGGAGCGCGGACTGCGTCTTCGGGCTCGCCCGGTTGATCTCGTCGGCGAGCACGATGTTGGCGAACACCGGCCCGCGGTGGAATTCGAAGGTGGCCGTGCGCTGGTCGAAGATGCTCACCCCGGTGATGTCACCGGGTAGCAGGTCAGGGGTGAACTGCACCCGGCTGCTGGTGCCGCGCACGCTCTGTGCCACGGCGCGGGCCAGCGAGGTCTTTCCGGTGCCAGGCACGTCCTCCAGCAGCAGGTGCCCGCCGCTGAACAATGTGGTGAACGCGAGCCGGATCACGTGCTGCTTGCCCAGCACGACCTCCTCGACGCCGCGCACCAGCCTGTCGAAGAGGGTGGCGAACTGGCTGGCTTCCTCGCTGGTCATCAGGTCGACGCCGGGCTGCGCACCCGGCTGCCCCTGGTTCACACGATCGGGGGTGAGGGTCATGGTGTGATCGCTTTCGTCGGGATCGGGCGGGTGTAGTCGAAGGAGTGGCCGTTCACCGTGACGGTGAGCACCACGGTTCCGCTGGCGGGCAGCGGGGCGGGCAGGGTGCAGGTCGTGCTGCTGTCGGCGGGCGTCCTCGTCACCGTCGAACCGGCGACGGCGCAGTCGAATCCGGCCGGCAGCCCGCCGTTGGCGGGCGCTCCGGTCCAGGAGAACCGGCCGGCGACGCCGTCGTATTCCAGTCCGGTGACGGTGAAGCTCACTGATGCCTCCGGCGCGGTCGTCGCGGCGGACCACGGCCCGCAGCTGCCCCACACCGTGCACGCACGCAATTGGAACGACACCGTGGCGCCGAACGGGAGGCCGAGCAGTTCCCGGGGCCAGGCGTTCGCCGTCGGGATGCTCTGCACCGCGCCGCTGCCGTCGCCGGCGCGGATGTCGTAGTGGTCGACTCCGGCCGACGGGCTCGCCGAGGTGAGGTGGTAGTCCCAGGCGTCACCCTTTTTCTCCATGCCGCCACGCACGTCGCCGATCGCGGTGGGCGCCGGCCGCACGAGCACCGTGGCGACCGCCGTCGCGGCGCAGCCGGCCCGGTTGTAGCCCCACACGACGAACGAATAGTTGCCGTTGTCGGCCAGCAGACCGTCGAACACGGCGCTGCGCGCCCCGGCCGATGCGCTCTTCTGCTCGAGCACAGTGCCGCCGGCACGCGGTGCGGTCACGGTGCCGGGCGCCGGGGTGCTGACCATGCAAGCCTGCGCTCCGGTGGGCACGGTGTCCCCGCCGATGCGCTGCACGTAGTACCCGGCGATGGCGTCGCCGCGGTCGGCGAAGCCGTCCCAGCCCACGGTCACGGCGCCGGTGCTGTCGGCGGCGGTCGCAGTGATGCCGCCCGCCTGCGCGGGGCCGTAGGGCTGCCCGGTCGCGGCCGCGCTGTTCCAGCTGGACAGCGCCGGGTAGGCGTCGTTCCGGGCGCTGACGGTGTACTCGACGCTGGTTCCGTTCTGCAGGCCGCTCACAGTGAGGGTGCACCGGGTGCCATCGCAGTGCGCGCCGGTGGCGCTCACCTCGGGCTGAATCGAGCCGGCAACGCTCACCTGGTAGCCGCGGATACCGGTGCCCCCGCCGCTCGGCGCGACGACGTTCCAGGTGAGCAGCAGCCCGGCATCCAGGGGCGCCGCGGTGAGCCCGGTCGGCGCCGCCGGGATCACGTCGGACCACACAGTCTGGGCGAGGGTCGTGTCGGAGGAGTCGCCGATGCTGTTACGGGCGGTGACGCCGACCCGCACGGCGTTGGCCTGGCCGTTACCCGGGGTGCTCAGCGTGCAGGAGGTGGAGGCGCAAGAGGTGGTGCCGAGGGTACGGCGGGTGGCGGCGTCGACGGTGCTCAGCTGGTAGCCGGTGATGGGCGCGTTGTTCGCCGGGCCGGGGTTGAAGGCCACGGTGATCCTGCCGTCGCCGAAGCCCGTGGCGCGGAGCCCCGTGACGGGCTCGGGCACGTCCTGCACCGAGATCCGTACCAGGCCCCAGGTGTAGCGGTCGGGATCGCCGGTGGCGTCGGCCACCTGGTACTGCAGGGTGGTGTCGGTGGGCAGGGCGTCACCGGCTACCCGCACGGTGAGCCGGCTGTTGTCGGCGCTCGGACTGATCGACACCCCGGCTGGCAGCGCGGCGGAGTCCAGGCCCTGCACCGCGACGACCCGCAGTGGCACGGCGGGGAACGGGTTCGCAGCGCCGTCGTTGGCGAGCACGTCGATGACGGTGCTGCGCCCGCGCGGCGCGATCGCCGCATCCGTCACGGGTACGGCCAGGGGCCGGGTCGACGCCACGACGCCGAGCACGATCCGGCCGGCCTTGCCCGTCGAGAGGGCATCGCGCACCCCGATGGTCACCGAGCTGGTGCTGCCCTTGATCGTGCCCTCGAGAGCGCGCACCGTGAGCAGGCTGCCGGCCAGCGAGTAGTCGAATCCGGTGGGCTGCGGGTCGAGCACGGTGAAGGCGAGCTCGTCCCGGTCGTCCGGGTAGGGATAGGAGGTGAGCCGGGCCAGGTCGATGACCTTCTCCTGGCCGGGTTCGAAGTCGATCAGGGCGCCGTCGAAGGCGGGCGGTTGGTTCTCCCGCGGCGTCACCGTGATGGGAAGCACAATTGTGGCGGTGCGTCCGGCCGGGTCGGTGGGGCTGGCGCCGTCGGTGACTTCGAAGGAGATCGAGGCCGGGCCGAAGTACTGGTCGGCGCTGGTGAACCTGAGGGTGCGGGGGCCCGTGCTGAGGTCGGCGCCGTTCGAGTGGGTGGCGCGCACGGTATTGCGGTCGGTGAGCTGCACGGGTGCGTCCCCCACCGCCACGACGTAGTCGTTGATGTCGATGTTGAGGGTCGCCTCGCTGGCCACGACGAGCTTGGCCGCGCCTGCCCGCAGCTGCGGGAGGGCGTCGTCGGTCCCCGGCACCCACACGAACGCGTAGGACACGATCCCCGGGTCCTGCGGGTGGGTGACGCTGAACGGGATGATCTGACTGGTCTTGCCCACGGTGACCCGGATGCGCTGGCCGTCGGTGACGCTCGCCGCTCCGGCCGCCGTGTTGCCGGGCAGAACCGCCAGGGTCAGCGAGCGGGCCGGACCCTCGGCGAAGAACACCCGGGCCAGCACGTCGACGTCCACGGTGGCACGGCCGAGCACATCCGACAGGGTGAGCCGGGTGTCGGCGGCCTCGGGGTAGGCGCGCGAGGCGTTCGCGGCCACGACAACGGTGAGGAACGCCGAGCTCGAACCGCCGCGGTCATTCTGGATCTCGTAGACGAAGCCGAACCGGCCCTCGGTCGTCGGCGCCTTCACCACGATGAGGTCTCCGTCCACGGTCGCGGTCCCGGCCTCGGTGTCGCCGCTGCCGGTCGCGTCGACGCCCGTGACCGTCAGCGCGCCGCCGTCGGGGTCCGAGTCGTTCCCGAGCACCCGCACGGAGACCCGCGAGCCGGGCCGCACCGTGACTTCGTCGGGCACGGCGACGGGGTTGCGGGCGCCGTCCGGGCGCGGGCTGATGCCCACCCGCACGGTGCCGACGGCACGGGCACCGAGGGCGTCGATGACGGCGTAGGTGAAGGTGTCGGTTCCGGCCGAGTACTCCCCGGCGCGGTAGCTGAGCGAGTCGGCGTCCGACGAGATGACGGCGCCCTTCTCCGGGTTGGTCTCCTGGCCGAGCAGCTGCACCGAGTCGCCGTCGGGGTCGATACCCGTGCGCGGGATGGGGATGCGAACGGTGTCGCCGGCGAGCACCCGCGCGGTCACCGTGGTGGGCCGGGGCGGGTTGTTGGTGGCGAGGTCGGCTTCCCGCACGGAGATGCGCACCTCCGCGTCGGCGAACTGGCCGTCCGGCGCGTTCACCCGGTAGACGGCGGTGAAGTTGCCCGCGGTCAGCGGCGCCAAGTAGCGCAGCACCCGGCCAGACGCAAAGAGCAGCCCGGCGCCGGCCGACAGCGGGGTGGTCAGGGCGGGGTCGAGGGTGAGCTCGTCACCATCCGGGTGCTCGTCGTTGGCGAGCACGGGGATATCGACGGTGTCGCCCACCCGCACCGAGACGGTGTCCGGGCTCGCTACGGGCGGCTGCCGGGTGCTCGCCGCCGGGATCTCGATCACGGTGACGGTGCCGGTGGCCTCGGCCAGTCCGTTACTCACCGTGTAGTCGAAGACGGTCGTCCCGGCGGGCAGCGGCCGGGTCAACGTGACCCGCAGCAGGTGCTGGTCGAGGATCTCGACGGTCAGGCCGCTGACGGCGGGCTGGTTGCTGCTTCCGGTGACCAGGAGCACTCCCCCGGCTGGGTCGATGTCGGTCGCCAGCACGTCGATCACGGTGGGCTGCTGAGCGCGCAGGAAGGCAGTGTGCGGCACCGTGATGGGCCGGCCGGGGCTCTCCGGCGCGGGGGCGACATCCACCCGGATGATGCCGGTGACCGTGGCCACCCCATCGGTCACGGCGTAGTCGAGGTAGTGCACCCCCACCGCGTCGCTGGCGAAGCGGAAGGTGCCGCTGGCGAAGTCGGCGGTGATGGTGACGTCGGGCCGGGTCGGCACGGCGCCGAGCCGCAGGGGACCTGCCCCGCCGCGGGCGTGCTCGAGCGGGGAGACCGTCACCTCGGTGCCCGCGGTGACGCGCACGGCGAAGCCGTCGGCGACGAGCGGGACCGTGCCGGCGGGGCGCACGGTCACGTCGAGGGTGCCTGTGCCGGTGAGGGTGCCGTCGGAGACGACGAGGCCGACCTGCGCCTCGCTGCCGCCACCTCCCGCGTCAGTGAACACCACCAGGCCCTGCGGGGTGGCGGTGGCGGTGTCCGGGGCGGTGGCGGTCGCGGCGGTGAGGTAGAAGGGGTCGCCGTCCGGGTCGACCCAGTCGCCGAGCACCTGGCTGTCGACCCGGCCGCCGGCCTCGACCGTCGCGCGGGTCTGCCGCACCTGCTGCGGCGGCGAGTTCTCGTCGGGGCCGCGCACGGTCACGGTCACCCGGGCCGAGTCGCTGCCGCCGCGCCCGTCGCTGATCGTGTAGTCGAAGGTGAGGATGCCCGTGGCCTCGGCTGCGAGGGTGAGTTGGAGTTGCTGGTTGGCCGCGACGAGCTCCACCCGGCCCTGGCTCGCCGGTGGTTGGCTGACGGTGTCGATCACGAGCACGTCGTTGTTGGGGTCGTAGTCGTTCAGCAACACGGGAAGCGTGACGGTGCGGCCGGGGCGGGCGCCGAACTCGTCGTCGACGGCCACGGGCGGCGCCTGGGTGTCCTCATACTCCGGCGGGCTGTCGTCGGTGGCTTCGGTGACCACCTGCCGGTCGGAAACCGGGTCGATGAGGTCATCCCAGTTGTCGATGACGGTGTTGCCGTCCTGCACATTCCAGGTGGTGCCGTTGCGGGAGTCGTTGAGCAGCAGCCGGCTGCCGTTCTGCCGGTAGTCCAGGCGGGCGTCGCCGCTGAGCTCGACGAGGGTGGCGGTGGTCCCGGCCGGGGCGCCGATGCCGCAGGCCTGCCAGGCGGTGCCGTCGGTCCAGGACGCATAGGCGCACAGTCCGGAGATCGCGGGCCGGGACGGGGCGCCGGCCGCGGCGCCGTCGGTGAGGAGCTCCGTGGCCGCCCCGCCGCCCACCGGCACGGCGATCAGGCCCGCGCTGTGGGCGATGAGGACCCGGTCGCCGCCGGCGGCCGCATCCTGCAGCCGGGGCTCGGCATCCGCGCCCAGGGATTCGGACAGGTCGACGGCGCCGCTGGCCAGCAGCAGGATGCCCGTCGTCGAGTTGAGCAGGGCCCAGCTGCCGTTGACCTGGCTGAGCTGGTAGGCGTCGTCGGGGTCGCCGGCGGCGACCGTGGTCGACTCGGTCACGGCGTCCGCGCGGTCGGGGTCGATGCGCACCAGGGCCTGCGTGGCCGGGGTGAACGCGAACAGTTCACCGGAGGGGGCGAGGCTGAACAGGGTGCCCGCGCCGAGCGTGAGGGCGGGTTCCGTCGTGCTGTCGAAATCGGCCAGCGCGCCGGCTGTGCTGGTCCACAGGTCGCCGTCGGACCAGATCGCGGCGAGGTCGCCGGCCAGCTGCACCTCGGGGGAGCCCGGCGGCAGAGCCACACTGTCGGCCAGGGTGGCCGTGGCAGGGTCGAGGATGCCGAGGGTGCCGGTGTCGCTGTCCACGACGAGGACGGTACCGCCGCTCTGCACCACCGTGGTGGAGTCGGACTCGACCGGCACCACGGTGTTCAGCTCGGCGATCTCCGTGTTGACCCGGCCCACGAGCTGCCTGGTCTCGCTGGACACCCAGACCGCTGCGTCGCCGAGGTCGACCTTCTGGGCGGAGTACCCGCCGGAGACGACGGCGAGGGTCACGACGAGGGCCGTCACGACGGTGCCGCCCGTGACGGTCGCAGCGAGCGAGCGGTGGCCGGCTAGCCAAGCGCGCATCATCGATCGAACTCGCCGGGGTCGACGCATTTCTCGGTGCTGGCGGCGCCGGTGCGGCCGTCGCGGTTGACGCTCACGGTGACGCACACCGGGTCGGCCTGACGTGCACCGGGCTGGGCGCTGTTGGTCTGCACGGCGTCGGTTTGCACGGTGAACTCGGTACCGCGCTGCAGACTGGTCTCGCCGGTGCCCAGGCGCACCAGGTAGCTGTCGCCCGGCAGGGTGCCTGGGTCGGCCCAGCTGAACACGACGGTGCCGTCCGCGCCGCTGCCGGCCACGTCGCTCACCCGGGGTATCCCGGTCGTTCCGGTGCTCACAGCCGGCGGGGCGAGCAACGGGCCGATGAGCAGGGCCCCGGCGATCACGCCGGTGACGAGCACACCGCCCACGACTGCCGCGACGATCAGACGCCGTGGCCGCCGGGTCACGGCCGTCGCGGGGGCCGCCGCGGCCGGGCGGGAGCCGGGCTCGCGGCGGCGGCGCCGCTCGGGCCGGGCAGCCACGCTCACCAGGGCGGTAATGCGGGTCTGGTCGGCCGAATCGCCGGCCGCCTGCGCCTCCCACTCGGCGCTGGCCAGCTCGAGCGGGGTCTGCGGAAGTCCGAGTTCGGCCTCAACGGCCTGCAGTTCCCGAGCGAATTCCAGAGCGCTCGCCGGCCGGCGCTCGCTCCGCTTGGACAGCGCCCTGGCCAGCAGCAGCTCGAGGCGCGGGGGCACATCGGCCCGTCCGATGGCCGGCAACGCCGCCTTACCGATGCGGGAGATCAGCTGGGCAGGGCTGTTCTGGTCGCCGGGCACCTCGAACGGCGACCGGCCCGACAGCAGCGTGTACAGGGTCGCGCCCAACGACCAGACCTCCGCGGCCACCGAGCCGGCACAGTCCTCGAGCAGTACCTCGGGCGCCGACCAGGGGATCGACAGGCCGACCTGGTCGGCCGCCTCCACCTCGCCCAGCGTCGCCGCGATGCCGAAGTCGGCCAGCACCGGATGCCCGTACGCGGTGATCAGGATGTTCGACGGTTTGATGTCGCGGTGCAGCACGCCGGCGCGGTGGGCGGTCTCCACGGCGCTGGATATCGTCACGCCGATGCGGAGCAGTTCGGAGATGGGCAACCTGCCGGAGCGGTACCGCTCTTCGAGGGCGCTGGAGCAGTACTCCATCACCAGGTAGGGCCGGCCGTCGGCCGACACGCCGGCCTGGAAGACCGTGAGCACGGACGGGTGCGCGGACAGCTGCGCCATCAGGTTGGCCTCGGCCTGGAACAGCCGCTGCACGGGGTCGCTGACGACCTCGGCGAGGAGGACCTTCACGGCCACCTGGCGGCGCGGCAGGTTCTGTTCGTAGAGGAACACATCCGCGAATCCGCCGGAGCCCAGCAGACGCAGGTAGGAGAACCCCGGCAGCGCCGGGGGCGTCGACGGCAGTCGTCCTGCCATGGCGCCTCCCGTGAGTCGTGTCGGCCGGTCGCTCTCGCGCCGGATTGCTTGCCGGTTACGGTGTGTCGGGCGTCGTCACGGGTAAACGACCACCCGGTTCAATTCTAGGGCCGTGGGCATTCAGGGCCGGGAGGCGTCGTCGGCCGCGTCGCCGGCCTCTCGCTCGTCGGCCGCGTCGGGCTCGCCCTCGAGATCGTCCACCGCCAGCACGTCGAGCACGATCGCGGTCACGTTGTCGCGGCCGCCGTTCTCGAGCGCGGCGGTCACGAGAGCGGCCACGGCGTCGTCGGCGTTCGGGTTCGACATCAGGAAATGCCGGATGCCGTACGCCGTGAGTTCCTTGGTGAGGCCGTCGGAGCAGACCAGGATGCGCAGACCCTCGTGCAACGAGAGGATCCGGTAGTCCGGCACCGGGGGTTCGTGGAAACCGACGGCGCGGGTGATCACGTTGCCGTGCGGGTGCACATCCGCTTCTTCGCGGGTGATCCGGCCGGCGTCCACGAGTTCCTGCACCACGGAGTGGTCGATGGTCACCTGCTCCAGCACCCCGGAGGTGAGCTGGTAGACCCGGGAGTCGCCGATGTTGAAGGCGATGAGTTGCGCGGCATCCGAGACGATGGCCAGGGCCACACCGGTGACGGTGGTTCCGGTGCCGAGGTCGGTGACACCCTCACCGGCCTTCATATCGTCCACGGCCAGGGCGAGGGCCTGGTTGAGCGACTCCGCCGTGGTGGTCGGGGTGCCGCCGAGTTCGGCGAGGCGTGTGACCACGGCCTTGCTGGCGACGTCGCCGGCCGAGTGGCCGCCCATGCCGTCGGCGACCGCGAACACGGGCCACGCCGTCACCAGGCTGTCTTCATTGACCTCGCGGCGGTGACCGACATCGGTGAGCGCGGACCACGCCAGGGTGACTGATTTCTTCACCGCGGGCAGCGCGATCGTGTGGCTGGGAGAGCCTTGACCTATCTGGGTCACGGGTGGTGCCTTCCGAATGCGAACGTGCGGCTAGTCAACGAGCGACGCTCAGCCCGCTGGCAGTATCTCGATCAGGTTACCGTCCCCGATGTCCACCGTCGTACCGGGCAGCACTGTGAGGGAGGCTCCGGAGCGCAGTCTCTGGGTGCGGCCGAGGGCAAAACGCACGAGTGTGCCGTTGGTGGAGCCAAGATCGGTGAGCACCACAGCGGTGCCGGTCTGCCGGATTTCGAGGTGGTTGCCCGACACGAGAGCGTTCGGCGAGTCCACCGTCACCAGCTCCAGAATCTCTCCGACCTGGATGCGGCGGGTGCGGGGGTTCCGCCCGATCCGGTACACCCGGTCGAGCCTGACCTCCCGGCCGCTGGCCAACCGGAAGCCGCAGGGCCCTGGCGACGCGGCATCCGGATCAGTACTGCTGTCGACGGTGCGGTCGTGCGTCGCCGTCGGGTCGCCTTCGCCGCCGCCGAGCGGGGCGGCGGCCCGTCGTTCGTCGGAGTTCCCGGTGCGGGTGAGAAGAACGGTGTCATCCACGATCCGTCGGGGGCGCAGGACCGTGTCGGCCGCCCCAGCGCCGCGGCCGGCGACCGACCAGAACAGGGTGTCGCCGACGTCGATACCCTCGCCGAGCACCCGGCCGGCGCCGAGCTGGTGCGACCGGGCGACGGAGGCCAGCGGTGAACCGATCACGAGACCGGTCACGGCCTGGAACTCCGCCAACAGCCACGGTCGGATGTTGCGGTCGGTGAAGCGGCGCGACCCACCGATGGAGAACACGTCCACGGCGAGGGCGCCTCGCACCAGGGCATGCACCGGGATCCCGTCATGCGGCGGCCCGCCGGTTGCCGGCGCGGTCTCGGGTCGCAGACCGGGCACGATCACCGCGAACGAGTCCACGTCGTCCAGGCCGCCGAGCGGGATCACGGCCACCAGGTCCTCGATCGGCACGACGGACTCCGCGGCCAGACCGTGCAGGGCGGCCACGACAGGGGTGGGGGTGCTGACGGGCACCACCACCAGGAAACCGCGGCCGACCACGAAGGTCCACTCGGGGCTCTCCCCCGGCACTGTCTGTCCCCCGACCCGTCCCAGTTGCATGATGCTCCCTCTGCCTTCGATGCTAGACCTGCCGGCACCGACCTCGCACGCCCGCGAGTGGGGCGTGGTAATCAGTTGTGAAGCAGCCCAAAAACAACTGATTCGCTTGCCGCAGGGCAATTCGGCTGTCACAATCGGACGATGAGCAGCAATACGCGCGGAAGTGCCGGCAAACCGGCGCAGCTGGACGATGTGTCCAAGAAGATCATCGAACAGCTGCAGGTCGACGGCCGTCGCTCCTACGCCGAGATCGGCAAGGCCGTGGGGCTCAGCGAGGCCGCGGTGCGCCAGCGGGTACAGAAGCTCACCGATTCCGGCGTCATGCAGGTGGTCGCGGTGACCGACCCCATGCAATTGGGCTTCTACCGGCAGGCGATGATCGGCATCCGCGCCACCGGCGACACCCGGGTGCTCGCAGACCAGCTCGCGGCGATACCCGCGGTGGACTACGTCGTGCTCACAGCGGGCTCCTTCGACATTCTCGCCGAGGTCGTCTGCGAGAACGACGACGAGCTCATCGCCCTGCTCAACTCGCAGATTCGCGCCCTCGAGGGGGTCTCCTCCACCGAGACCTTCGTCTATCTGAAGCTACACAAGCAGCTGTACAACTGGGGAACACGGTGACCGATATGACCACGACAGAACAGACCACGACCGGCCAGCCGACCGCGCCGGCCTCCGCACCGCGCGTCTACTCCGATGCCGAGAACGCCGACCTGCAGCAGAAGGCCAAGGACCATCTGTGGATGCACTTCGCCCGGCAATCGGTGATGGAATCCGGCGCCGGCGTGCCCATCATCACCAAGGGGCAGGGCCACCACATCTGGGACTCCCACGGAAAGCGCTACATCGACGGCTTGAGCGGATTGTTCGTGGTCAACGCCGGGCACGGTCGCACCCGCCTCGCCCAGGCCGCCGCCGCGCAGGCCGAGGAGCTCGCATTCTTCCCGCTCTGGTCGTACGCGCACCCCAGCGCGATCGAGCTCGCCGACCGGCTCGCCGACCAGGCGCCGGGCGATCTCAACCGGGTGTTCTTCTCCACCGGCGGCGGCGAAGCCGTGGAGACCGCGTTCAAGCTCGCCAAGTATTACTGGAAGCTGCAGGGCCGGCCTACCAAGCACAAGGTGATCTCCCGTTCCGTCGCCTACCACGGCACGACGCAGGGCGCCCTGGCGATCACGGGCATCCCCGCCCTCAAGGAGATGTTCGAACCGGTCACCCCGGGCGGTTTCCGGGTGCCGAACACCAACTTCTACCGCGCCGATGAGATGGGCTCCGGGCACGGCGATGACGTCGAGGCCTTCGGCCTGTGGGCAGCGAATCGTATCGAGGAGATGATCCAGTTCGAGGGTCCGGAGACCGTCGCCGCGGTGTTCCTCGAGCCGGTGCAGAATTCCGGCGGCTGCTTCCCGCCGCCGCCGGGCTATTTCAAGCGGGTGCGGGAGATCTGCGACCAGTACGACGTGCTGCTGGTGGCCGACGAGGTCATCACGGCGTTCGGCCGGATCGGCAACATGTTCGCCTCCACGACCTTCGGTATCGAACCCGACATGATCACCTGCGCCAAGGGCATGACGAGCGGGTACTCCCCGATCGGCGCCACCATCGTGAGCGACCGCATCTACGAGCCCTTCAAGTACGGTGACACGGCATTTTATCACGGCTACACCTTCGGCGGGCACCCGGTTTCGGCCGCGGTGGCGCTGGCCAACCTCGACATCTTCGAGGAGGAGAAGCTCAACGAGAACGTGCGGGAGAATTCCCCGGTGTTCCGCGCCGAGCTGGAGAAGCTGCTCGAGCTGCCGATCGTGGGTGATGTGCGCGGCGAGGGCTACTTCTTCGGCATCGAGCTGGTCAAAGACAAGGCCACCAAGGAGACGTTCTCCGATGACGAGTCCGAACGCCTCCTCCGTGGTTACCTCTCCGGGGCGCTGTTCGAGGCCGGCCTGTACTGCCGGGCCGACGACCGGGGCGACCCCGTGGTGCAGCTCGCCCCGCCGTTGACCATCGGACCCGCCGAGATCCGGGAGATCGGCGACATCCTGCACGGCGTGCTGTCGGAGGCGCCGAAACACCTCTGACCCCATCCGGCCCGACCGGGCCTGGGCGGGACGCATCAGGCGTCCTCCTCCCTGGGCACTTCGAAGGCCCACTCCGGCAGGTGCCCGCTCCCGAGCACCTGCCGGAGCAGCAGCGCCATGCCGTAGTCGTCGTCGATGTCGAGGGCCGTGTCGATGTAGATCCCCGCGACCGAGCCCTGGCCGAGCGCCCAGCAGAGCCACGCCAGCATGCACAGCGGAGCCGGCCGGGCCGGGCGGGGGGCCATCGCCACGAGGAGTTTGAGCAGCTGGATCCCACGGGCCACCCGTTCCGGATCCGGTCGCTGCCGGCTCAGCCCGAGCATCAGGTCGCCCGTGGTCGGCGATGTCTCATGGAAGGATCGCCCAGCGGCCATGTCCGCCGCGACCAGGTCGTCCATGCTCAGACCGGTTTCGCGTTGCCGCTGGGCGTAGTGCCGGTTGAGCGCGTGGCTGCGGCGTCCTTCCTCCTCACCGAAGGCGAACTGCAGCATCATCTGGTCGCGGGTGGCCGGGCTCTGCACGAGGAAGAGCAGCACGGCGGCCTCGTCGATGCTGAGCTCGGCGGGGGTGAGCCCGAGCACGGTCTCTGCCGTGCCCACCGGGTCGAGCATGTCGCCCACCATCTCGACGAGTTCGGGGATGGGCCCCATGTCCGGGCCGAGCCGTTGGTAGCGGGCCAGCCTGCGGGCGCACCGCTCCCGCGTGGCCAGGTCCACCTTGGGCAGTTCGGCGCCGGTCTGCAGCCGGGCGAGTTCCCGGCGGTCACCCGGCGGCACGCCCTCGGTCACACTCGACTCCGCGATGTCGCTGAGCGGATGCCGCAGCGAACGGCCGGCCCGATCCCCGATCGCCGGGCCCGTCTGCCCCGGAACCTGTTCGAGGTCCAGATAGGAGGCCCACCCATCCGCTGCCACGCAGAGGGCGTCCCGCACCAGGAAGCCGGACTGCGCAGCCCGGGCCAGGATGGCGCGGAGGAACACGCCCTGCGGTAACCCGACAGACGTCTCGGGCGGCGCATCACCGATCTCCTCATCGGTGTAGAGCACCGGCACCAGGGCGTCCACACCGGGAATCTTGCACAGGGTGCCCAGCAGCGTGCCGGCGATACGGCGCAGCTCGGGCACGCCGGCTTGCTCCTGGGGCAGGTTGAACCGCAGCGCGCCGCAGGTGCGGTTTCCGCGAAAGGCGACCAAAACGAGACTGCGTTCCGGAAGGAACCCCACAAGCTGGGGCACGAGGGCGAGAAAGTCCTGGGGAGTCGGGGTCTTCACGATTGTCTTCTGCATGCGCACCACGGTGCGCCCGCACGGGCCACGCCAGCCGGGCGCCGCCGAACCTGTGCAGAATTCCGCCGAGTGGTCCCGCCTGTGGATAACGGCTGTGCATCGGCCGCGCACACGAGCGTGCATCCGCCGCCACAGCGGCGTGCACGACTGTGCAGGCCTGTGCACGACAGGGCCAACGGCCCGGGCACCTGGCCCGTCGGCTGATAATCTCTAAACAAATGACTCAGAATAATATGACTATTCCGGAAGCCTCCCCGGCGTCCGCGACAGCACCCTCCGCACCCGCGCTCGCAGCGCCGACCCACTCCGCCCTTGCCGACCCCGGCGCGCTGGGCTTGGCCGCATTCGCGCTCACCACCTTCGTGCTCAGCATGTCCAACACCGGCATCGTTCCCTCCAGCGCCGCAGTGCTCGGTCTCGCCCTGTTCTACGGCGGAATCGCCCAGGTCATCGCAGGGATCTGGGAGTTCCGCAACCACAACACGTTCGGCGCCACGGCATTCACCTCGTTCGGCGCGTTCTGGCTGGCGTTCTGGTACCTCGAGAGCACCGGGGGCAACATCGCCGCCGGAGCGTCCGGCATGGGCACCTTCCTGCTCGCCTGGGCGATCTTCACGGTCTACATGACCGTGGCGGCCAAGAAGACCAACGGCTCGATCTTCGCGGTCTTCGTGGCCCTGTCCATCACGTTCCTGCTGCTGGCGATCGGCGCCTTCACGGGCATCACCGCCATCCACCAGCTCGGCGGCTGGTTCGGCATCCTCACCGCTCTGCTGGCCTGGTACGGCTCCTTCGCCGTGGTCTACAACTCCACCGCCGGCCGCGCCGTCCTTCCCGTCTGGCCCGCCAAGTAACTCGCGAACTGTGAGAAAAGCCCCAAAAACTGGCTCTTCTGACATATCCGTGGGTGGTTTCCGCGTGGCTTAACGAGCGCACGCCGCTTTCTGTCTAGGTTTCTGACTGTCAAAGGTTGGAAACTGAAGAACGGAAAACGGCGTGCGTACTGCAAGGATATGGCGGACTCTGCTCGGTGTCGAAAAGACCATCGTTGACGACGTCGATTACGACGACGATGCGGGCGTTTTGGTCGTCGCGGTCCGGCCGATGAAAGCGGCCCGGAACCGGTGTGGGCTGTGCCACCGGCGCAGCCCAGGCTACGACCGTGGTGAGGGTCGACGACGCTGGCGGAGCCTGGATGCTGGCATCATCCAGGTCGTTCTCGAGGCAGACGCCCGCCGGGTGGCGTGCCGTGAGCATGGCGTCACGGTCGCGTCGGTGCCGTGGGCTCGGCACCAGGCCGGACATACCTACCTCTTCGACGACCACGTCGCGTGGCTGGCTACGCAGTCTTCCAAGACCGCGGTTACCGCGTTGATGCGCATCGCTTGGCGCACCGTCGGCGCGATCGTCACCCGGGTCTGGGACGACGCCGCGACCCTGCACGACCCGTTCGATGGCCTCACCCGCATCGGGATCGATGAGATCTCCTACAAGCGTGGCCACAAGTTCCTCACCATCGTCGTGGACCACGACACCGGCCGTCTCGTCTGGGCTGCACCGGGCCAAGACAAAGCCACCCTCGGCACGTTCTTCGACGCCCTCGGCCCCGAGCGTTCCGCACAGATCACGCATGTTTCCGCGGACGGTGCGGCTTGGATCGCCAACGTTGTCGCGGCCCGCTGCCCGAACGCGGTGCGCTGCGCGGACCCGTTCCACGTCGTCAAATGGGCCACCGAAGCCCTCGACGAAGTCCGCCGCGCAGCCTGGAACGACGCCCGCAAAGCCGCCCGCATCAATGACGCCGCGCGGGGCCGCGGCCGACCCCGGAACGGAGCCCCCGAACGCCCCGACAGCGCTCGCGCGGCCGGCATCAGAAACAGCCGTTATGCGCTCTGGAAAAACCCCGAGAACCTCACCGAGAAACAACAAACCAAGCTGGCCTGGATCGTCCAAACCGACCCCCGACTGGCCCGCGCCTACTACCTCAAAGAAGGCCTCAGAGTCATCTTCAAACTCCCGCTCGACCAGGCCAAGGAAGCCCTCGACAAATGGGTCGCCTGGGCTCGCCGCTGCCGCATCCCCGCGTTCGTGAAGCTGCAACGAAGCATCGTGAAGCACCGCGTCGCGATCCTCGCCTCGATAGAACACAACCTCTCCAACGGCCGCATCGAATCCATGAACACCAAAATCAGACTCCTCACCAGAATCGCGTTCGGCTTCGCCTCACCTGACGCCCTCATCAGCCTCGCCATGCTCAGCCTCGGCGGCCACCGACCAGCCCTCCCGGGCCGGAAATGACCCACGGAAGAGTCAGGAGAGCCCAAAAACTTGACGTTTTTGGGGCTTTTCTCACAGTTCGCGGAGGAGGTTCTCCCGGGAGGGGGCTACTCGATCGCGGCCGCGAATTGGGAGTCGTAGAGGGCCCGGTAAGCGCCGTCGGCCGCCAGCAGCTGCTCGTGGTTGCCCTGCTCCACGATGCGGCCGGCCTCCATCACCAGGATCAGGTCGGCGTCCCGGATCGTCGACAGGCGGTGCGCGATCACGAAGCTCGTGCGGTCGGCCCGCAGGGCGCTCATCGCGTGCTGCACGAGAACCTCGGTGCGGGTGTCGACCGAGCTGGTGGCCTCGTCGAGGATCAACACGCTCGGCCGGGCCAGGAACGCCCGGGCGATGGTGAGCAGCTGCTTCTCCCCCGCGCTGACGTTGCCGCCCTCGTCGTCGAGCACGGTGTCGTAGCCCTCGGGCAACGAGTGCACGAACCGGTCCACGTAGGTGGCCTTCGCCGCCTCGAGGATCTGCTCCTCGGTGGCGTCCGGCCGACCGTAGGCGATATTGTCGCGGATGCTGCCGCCGAACAGCCAGGTGTCCTGCAGCACCATGCCCATCCGGCTGCGCAGGTCGTTGCGGGTCATCTTCGAGATGTCCACGCCGTCCAGGGTGATCCGGCCGCCGCCGATCTCGTAGAAGCGCATCATCAGGTTCACCAGGGTGGTCTTGCCAGCCCCTGTTGGGCCCACGATCGCCACGGTCTGGCCGGGTTCGGCCACCAGGTTGAGATTTTCGATGAGCGGCTTGTCCGGGCTGTAGCTGAACGACACGTTCTCGAACACCAGGCGCCCGTGCGTCTGAACCGGGGTCTCTGCGGGCTCTTCGTCGGGCGTCTGCTCGTCGGCATCCAGCAGCTCGAACACGCGCTCGGCGCTGGCCACACCGGACTGCAGCAGGTTGGCCATGGAGCCCAGCTGCGCGAGCGGCTGGGTGAACTGCCGGGAGTACTGGATGAACGCCTGCACGTCACCGAGCTGCATGGCACCGGAGGCCACCTGCAGACCGCCGACGACGGCGATGCCGACGTAGACCAGGTTGCCGATGAAGGTCATCGCGGGCATGATCATGCCGCTGACGAACTGGGCACCGAAGCTGGCCTCGTAGAGTTCGGCGTTCTTGGCGGTGAAGCGCTGCTCCACCTCCTTCTGGCGGCCGAAGACCTTCACCAGGGCGTGACCGGAGAAGGTCTCCTCGATCTGGCCGTTCAGCTCCCCGGTGTGGGTCCACTGCGCCACGAAGAGCTTCTGCGAGCGCTTGGCGATGAGCACCGTGGTCACCAGGGTGAGGGGCACGGTCACGAGCGCGATCACCGCGAGCAGCGGCGAGAGCAGCAGCATCATCACGATCACACCCACCACGGTGAGCAACGACGTGACGACCTGGCTGAGCGACTGCTGCAGGCTCTGCGAGATGTTGTCGACGTCGTTGGTCACCCGGCTGAGCAGCTCGCCGCGCTTGACAGTGTCGAAGTAGCCCAGCGGCAGGCGGTTGATCTTCGCCTCGATCTCCTCGCGCAGCCGGTAGACGGTGCGCTGCACGACGGCGTTGAGCACCAGGGCCTGCAACCAGCTGAACACGGAGGCGAGGATGTACAGCGCGAGAACCCAGAACAGCACACTGGACAGCGCGGCGAAGTCGATGCCGAGCCCCGGCGTGAGCGTCATGGCGCTGAGCATGTCGGCCTTGGCCGTGTCACCGGATGCGTTCAGCCCGGCGATGATCTCGGCCTGCGTCATGCCGGCCGGGAGGGTCTTGGACACGATGCCGGAGAAGATCAGGTTGGTGCCCTCGCCGAGAAGGCGCGGACCGATCACCGAGAAGGTGACGCTGACCACGGCGAGCACCAGCACGAGAACCAGCCAGAGCCGTTCCGGGTGGAGCTTGCCGATCAGGCGTTTGGCGCTTGGACCGAAGTTCATGGCCTTCTCGGCGGGCATGTTCATACCGCCGAAGGGTCCTCCGCCGCGCGGGGGCCTGGCGGGAACCTTAACGTCGTCGTCGGTGCTGTCGCTCATGAGGTGGCCTCCGCTGCCAGCTGGGATGCCGCAATTTCCTGATAGGTGGTCGAGGTCTCCAGGAGCTCCTCGTGGGTGCCGCTGGCGACGATCCGGCCGTCTTCGACGACGAGGATCTGGTCGGCGTCGAGGATCGTCGACACCCGCTGGGCGACGATGATCATGGTGGCGTCGGAGACGTCCTCGGCCAGAGCTGCGCGCAGCCGGGAGTCGGTGGCGAGGTCGAGGGCCGAGAAGGAGTCATCGAAGATGTAGAGCTCCGGCCGTTTCACGAGCGCCCGGGCGATGGCGAGGCGTTGCCGCTGCCCGCCGGAGACGTTGGTGCCGCCCTGGGAGATCGGGGCGTCCAGGCCGCCGTCGAGCCTCTCGACGAAGTCCCGCGCCTGCGCGGTCTCCAGCGCCTGCCAGATCTCCGCTTCCGACGCATCAGGCTTGCCGTAGAGCAGGTTGCTGCGCACGGTGCCGGAGAACAGGTACGGCTTCTGCGGCACCAGGCCGATGTGGCCCCAGAGCAGGTCGGGGTTGAGCTCACGCACGTCGACGCCGTCGAACAGCACGGTGCCGCTGGTGGCGTCGAACAGGCGCGGCATCAGGTTCACCAGGGTGGTCTTGCCCGAGCCGGTGCTGCCGATGATCGCGGTGGTATAGCCGGGCCGGGCCACGAAGCTGATGTCGCTGAGCACGGGCTGTTGGGCGCCCGGGTAGGCGAAGCCCACCCCGCGCAGCTCGAGTTCGCCGCGCCCGATCGTCTCGTTCACCGGGCTTACCGGTGGGCGCACGCTGGACGGGGTCTCGAGGACCTCGCCGATGCGGTCGGCCGAGACCGTGGCGCGCGGGATCATCACGGCCATGAAGGTGGCCATCATCACGGCCATCAGGATCTGCATGAGGTAGCTGAGGAACGCGATCAGGGTGCCCACCTGCATCGAACCGTCGTCGATGCGGAACGCGCCGAACCAGATCACGGCCACGCTGGAGACGTTCAGCACCAGCATCACGACGGGGAACATCAGCGCCATCAGCCGGCCTGCCTGCAGCGCCGTGGTGGTGACATCGGTGTTGGCCTGGCCGAACCGGCGGGTCTCCACGTCTTCGCGCACGAATGCGCGCACCACACGGATGCCGGTGAGCTGTTCGCGCAGCACCCGGTTGACGGTGTCGATGCGCACCTGCATCACCCGGAACAACGGCACCATGCGCACGATGATGAGACCGACGGCGACAAGCAGCACGGGCACGCTGACGGCGATCAGCCAGGACAGTTCGAGGTCCTGGCGCATGGCCATGATGATGCCGCCGACGCACAGGATGGGAGCGGAGACCAGCAGCGTGCAGGTGGTGAGCACCAGCATCTGCACCTGCTGCACGTCGTTGGTGGAGCGGGTGATCAGCGACGGGGCGCCGAACCGGCTGACCTCCTGCTCGGAGAACTCACCCACCCGGGTGAACACCGCGCCGCGCAGGTCACGGCCGAGGGCCATGGCCGCCTTGGCGCCGAAGTACACGGCGATGATGGCGCAGATGATCTGGCCGAGGGTGATCAGCAGCATCACCCCGCCGACGCGCATGATGTACCCGGTGTCGCCCGTCGCGACGCCCTCGTCGATGATGTCGGCGTTCAGCGAGGGCAGGTAGAGCGACGCTATCGACTGGGCGAGTTGGAACACGACGACCGCGACCAGCAGCCGCCAATGCGGCCGCAGGTAGCGTACGAGCAATTTCCAGAGCATCCGGTGTCCTTGGTGTGGGTGGAGCGTGGTGTGAGTGGAGCGACGTGTGGGTTGATCGGTGCGGTGAAGCCGGTGTGGACGGGTCAGGCGAAGAGGGCCGAGATGTAGGCGACGTCCTCGTCGGTGGGTCGCCAGCTGGTTGCGGCCTCGGCATTCTGCACGATCTGGTCGGGTTTGGTGGCCCCGGCGATCACGCTCGTGAGGCCGGGCTGCGCGAGTAGCCAGGCCAGCGTCGCGCCGAGCATGGTGACGCCGCGGTCGTCGCAGAACTGCTGGTACCGCTCGATGGTGTCCCAGGGGGCGTCGTCGAGTAGGTGCCGGCGCACCATCATAATCCTGCTGTCGGCCGGCCCGCCGTCGCGGTTGAACTTGCCGGTGAACAGCCCGTTGTAGAGCGGGAAGAACGGCAGGAAGCCCAGGCCGTAGGCGTTCACGGCGGGCAGCACCTCCTCCTCGGCTTCGCGCACCAGCAGGCTGTACTCGTTCTGCGCCGAGATGAACGCCGGATGCCCGCCGATGCGCGCGGTGAACTCGGCCTCGGCGATCTGCCAGCCGGCCAGGTTGGAGTGGCCGATGTAGCGGATCTTGCCCTCGCGGATGAGGTCGTCGAGCACCGACAGGGTCTCCTCGATGGGAGTGTTGGGGTCGGGCCGATGCAGCTGGTACAGGTCGATCCAGTCGGTCTGCAGCCGGGTCAGCGACGCCTCGACGGCCAGGCGGATGTAGCGGCGGGAACCGCGGGCGTCCCAGTCCGGCCCGTTCGCACCGCTCATGTCCATGCCGAACTTGGTGGCCAGCACGATCTGATCGCGTTTGCCGCGTAGCGCGTGCCCCATCAGGGTCTCGCTGAGGCCTCGCTCGGCGCCGTAGATGTCGGCGGTGTCGAAGAGGGTGACCCCGGTGTCGATGGCAGCGTCGATGACCAGGGAGGTGCCCGCCTGGGTCTCGGTGGTGGTGCCGGTCCTCCCGAAGTTGTTGCAGCCGAGTCCGATCGTCGAAACGACGAGTCCGGAGTTGCCGAGGGTGCGATAGTCGATCTGAGCCATTGCACCAGACTATTCCTCTCCAGCGCCAGAATGAGGGGCCTTCCGCCCCTCCTCCACAGGCCGCCGTGCGGCCGGATATTCCAGTGTCCGAAATCCGCCGGTTCCGCCCGGGCCCGCCGACTACAGTCGCAGTATGAGCAGCCCAAGCCTCCTTCCCCCGAACCTGATTCGCCTCTCGAGTCCGCTCGGCGACCTCGAGCTCACCGGCGACGACCGCGAGGTCTGGTCGTTGGCCATCATCAGGAACGGCCACCTGCCCTTCGAGGGCCTCCCCGAGTCCCCCAACCCATTGCTGCGGCAGGCGGCCACACAGCTCACCGAGTACTTCGCGGGCGAGCGGACCGACTTCGACGTGCCCGTGCGGCTCTCCCGCGGCACCGAGTTCCAGCGGAGCGTCTGGGCAGGGTTGGCCGCGATCCCGTTCGGCGCGCACCTGTCCTATGGCGAGCTGGGCCGGTCGATCGGCAAGAGCGGAGCCGGCCGCGCCATCGGCGGCGCCGTCGGTGCCAATCCGGCGCCGATCCTGGTCGGCTGCCACCGCGTGCTCGCCTCCAACGGACGCATCACCGGCTTCAGCGCCGGCGAGGGAATCCCTACCAAGCAGTGGCTGCTGCGGCACGAGAGCATCGAGTACGTCGGATGACCGAACGCCCTTCCGTCCTGATCGGCGATGACGGCGTGGGCCGATGCGGATGGGTCGGGAACGATGCCGAATACCGGCGCTATCACGACCAGGAGTGGGGACGCCCGCTGCGGGACGACCGAGCCCTGTTCGAGAAGCTCTGCCTGGAGGGGTTCCAGGCGGGTTTGTCCTGGATCACCATCCTCAGGCGGCGGCCGGCCTTCCGTGCGGCGTTCGCCGGCTTCGACGCCCCGACGGTGGCCGCCTTCACCGACGACGACGTGGAGCGTCTGCTGGCCGACGCGGCGATCATCCGGCACCGGGGCAAGATCACCGCCACCATCGGCAACGCCAGGGCCACGCTAGCCCTCGACGGCAGCCTCACGGATCTGATCTGGGGTTTCGCCCCCGCTACCCGCGCGGAGCCGCTCACCGGCCTGGCCGACGTCCCGGCGATCACCCCGGAGTCCGAGGCGCTCAGCAAGGAACTGCGCTCCCGCGGCTACCGGTTCGTCGGGCCCACCACCGTGTATGCCCTCATGCAGTCCAGCGGGCTGGTGAACGACCATGTCGTCGGCTGCCACCTCGCGCCGTCGCCGGGCGAGTCGCTTCCCGCCTAGGCTCGCCCTGGGCCCAACAACCCCAGCGCGCTGACGGCGTCGCGCTCGGCCACCAGGTCGGCGATGGACGCGTCGATGCGCGCCCGGGAGAACGCGTCGATCGACAGCCCCGGCTCGATGGCCCAACGGCCACCGAGCGAGCGCACCGGGTACGACGACACCAGCCCCGTGGGAACCCCGTACGAGCCGTCCGAGAACACCCCCGCGCTGGTCCAGTCGCCGCCGGTCCCGTTCACCCAGTCGTGCACGTGGTCGACAGTCGCACTGGCGGCCGAGCCCATCGAGGACGCGCCGCGCACAGCGATGATCTCAGCGCCGCGGTTGGCCACCCTCGGGATGAACTCGTTCGCGAGCCAGTCCTCGCCGACGAGGTCCCGCACGGGCCGACCCTTGACGGTGGCGTGGGACACGTCGGGGTATTGCAGGGCGGAGTGGTTGCCCCAGACGATCACGCCGTGTACGTCGGTCACCTGCACAGAGAGCTTGGCGGCCAGCTGGGCCACGGCCCGGTTGTGGTCCAGACGGGTGAGAGCGGTGAAGCGGTCGGCGGGCACGTCCGGTGCGTGGCTGGACGCGACGAGGGCGTTGGTGTTGGCGGGGTTGCCGACCACGACCACCCGGATGTCGTCGGCGGCGCCGGCGTTGATGGCGGCGCCCTGCGGGCCGAAGATACGGGCGTTGCCCTCGAGCAGGTCGGCGCGCTGCTGGCCGGGACCGCGGGGCCTGGACCCGACCAGGATCGCGACGTTGGTTCCGTCGAACGCCTGCACCGGGTCATCCGTCACAAGCACATCGCCAAGCAGCGGGAACGCGCTGTCCTGGAGTTCGAAGGCGCTGCCCTCTGCGGCCCGGATGCCCGTGGGTATTTCCAGCAGCCGCAGGGCCACGGGAACATCGGGCCCGAGCAGCTGACCGGAGGCGATGCGGAACATCAAAGCGTAGCCGATGTTGCCTCCGGCGCCGGTGACGGTGACGTTTACTCGTTGTCTCTGCACGTCTTCATCCTAGGCGTGCGACTTCACGACCAGTTCGAGTTCTGCGGCGGCGCCGGGCCGGAGGGTGAGGCCGGCGGTCGGGGCCCAGTCGAGGAGCTCGTCGACAGTCTGGAAGTCCCGGCCGTTCTCGAGCAGGGCGCGGGTGAACTCGCCCTTCGCCTTCTTGTTGAAGTGGTTGAGCGCCCGGGTACGCCCATCGGCGGACGCGGTGACCACGCGCAGGAAGTGTCGCTGCGGATGGGCGGCCGCGGACCCCAGGCCGACGTAGCCCTCTGAGCGCAGGTCGAGCAGCAGCCCCTCCGTCGCCTCGAGCACGGCGGACACGTCGGCGGCCCAGTGCTTCTTCAGCGGCAGCGCGGGCAGCCTGGAGTCGTGCGAGAGGCGGTAGGCGGGAACCAGGTCGAGGCCGGCAACGGGTCCGAGCAGGGCTGAGTGCACGAGCAGGTGCCGGCCGGCGAAGGCGCGAGCCTCGGCAGACAGGGTGTCGGCGGCAAGGGCGTCGTACAGCACTCCGGTGTACCGGTCGATGACCGGGGTCGTCGGGGAGGAGACGACGGTGGCGTTGCGCTCCACCTCGGCCAGTTGGGTGCGGCCGAGCTTGAGGGCGCGCACCGTGGCATCCGGGTCGCCGGCCAGTTTCGTCAATGCGGTGACCAGTGTGCGACGGCGCCCGGCCAGTTCGGGAAAAGCCAGCGACTCGAGGTCCAGGGACGCAAAACCGCCGCCGGAGCGTTTCGTCTCCGACGGCGGTAGCAATACAAACACAGTGTCCTAGCGGGCAGTTCCTAAACGAGTGCGGCCTTGCGGGCCACGATGGTGATGGTGTCGTTCTCAACCGAGAGGAACCCGTCGGCCGCCTCGGCGACGACCTTGGTGCCGTCCAGCAGGGTCAGGCGCACCTCACCGCTGGACAGGATGGCCAGCAACGGCTCGTGGCCGGCGAGAATACCGATCTCGCCTTCCACGGTGCGTGCCACGACCATGGTGGCCTCGCCGGACCAGACCTGCTGGTCCGCCGAGACGACACTCACGGAAAGCGGAGCCGAAGCCATGCTTAGCCGTTCTCCTTCTGGATCTGAGCCCACTTCTCTTCGACGTCGCCGATGCCACCGACGTTGAAGAAGGCCTGCTCCGACACGTGGTCGAAGTCACCGTTGGCGATGGCCGTGAACGACTCGATGGTGTCCTTGAGCGACACCGTCGAACCCTCGACGCCCGTGAACTTCTTCGCCATGTAGGTGTTCTGCGACAGGAACTGCTGGATGCGCCGGGCGCGGGCCACGGTCACCTTGTCTTCTTCAGAGAGCTCGTCGACACCGAGGATCGCGATGATCTCCTGGAGCTCCTTGTTCTTCTGCAGGATCGCCTTGACGCGAACGGCCGTGTTGTAGTGGTCGGCGCCCAAGTAGCGGGGATCGAGGATACGGCTGGACGAGGTCAGCGGGTCGACGGCCGGGTAGAGGCCCTTCGATGCGATCTCACGGGAGAGCTCGGTGGTGGCGTCGAGGTGCGCGAACGTGGTCGCCGGAGCCGGGTCGGTGTAGTCGTCAGCAGGCACGTAGATGGCCTGCAGCGAGGTGATCGAGTGGCCACGGGTCGAGGTGATGCGCTCCTGCAGGATGCCCATCTCGTCGGCCAGGTTCGGCTGGTAGCCCACGGCGGACGGCATGCGGCCCAGCAGGGTCGACACCTCAGAACCGGCCTGGGTGAAGCGGAAGATGTTGTCGATGAAGAGCAACACGTCCTGCTTGGCAACGTCACGGAAGTACTCCGCCATGGTCAGCGCGGAGAGCGCGACACGCAGTCGCGTTCCCGGCGGCTCGTCCATCTGGCCGAATACGAGGGCGGTCTTGTCGAAGACGCCGGCTTCTTCCATCTCGCCGATGAGGTCGTTGCCCTCACGGGTACGCTCGCCGACACCGGCGAACACCGACACACCACCGTGGTCCTGCGCGACGCGCTGAATCATTTCCTGGATCAGGACGGTCTTACCGACACCGGCACCACCGAAGAGGCCGATCTTTCCACCGAGGACGTACGGCGTGAGAAGGTCGATGACCTTGATGCCGGTCTCGAACAGCTGGGTCTTGGACTCCAGCTGGTCAAAGGGCGGCGGCTTGCGGTGGATGGGCCAGCGCTCGGTGATCTCGATCTTCTCGCCCGGCTTGGCGTTGAGCACCTCGCCGATGACGTTGAAGACGCGACCCTTGGTGACGTTTCCGACCGGAACCATGATGGGCGAGCCGGTGTCCCGGACCTCCTGGCCGCGGACGAGTCCGTCGGTCGGGTTCAGGGCGATGGCGCGCACCAGGTCGTCGCCGAGGTGCAGGGCGACCTCGAGGGTGATCTCGGTCGACTCGTCGCCGATGACGATGGTCGTCTTGAGCGCGTTGTACATACCAGGGATCGAGTCGTGCGGGAACTCGATGTCCACGACGGGTCCCGTAACGCGTGCGATCCGGCCCACAGCGCCGGCTGTGTCCTCCGCGAGGACTGGCGCGATTGCGGTGTCAGTCATTGCTCTCTCTTCTCTGGGTTAGTTCTTGGCGGATGAGAGCGCGTCGGCTCCACCCACGATCTCGGAAATCTGCTGCGTGATCTCGGTCTGACGCGCGTTGTTCGACAGCCGCGTGAAGTCCTTGATGAGCTTGTCGGCGTTGTCGCTGGCCGACTTCATCGCCTTCTGGCGGCTGGCGTGTTCGGAAGCGGCGGACTGCAACATGGCGTTGAAGATGCGGCTTTCGATGTACACCGGCAGCAGGGCGTCGAGAACGGTCTCGGCCTCAGGCTCGAATTCGTAGAGCGGCAGCACGTTCGCGGCCTCGGGGGCCTCTTCGCCTTCGACGACCTCGAGCGGCAGCAGGCGAACAACCTCGGGCACCTGCGTGACCATGCTGACGAAGCGGTTGTAGACGATGTGGATCTCATCCACACCACCGTCATCGGCTCCGCGCAGGAACGCCTCGAGAAGGGCTTCGCCGATCTCCTGTGCCGTGTCGAACACGGGCTGGTCGGTCGCGCCGGTCCAGGAACGCTCCGAGACACGACGGCGGAAGCTGAAGTACGCGAGCGCCTTGCGGCCGACGAGGTAGTAAACGACGTCCTTGCCTTGGCTGCGCAGCAGTTCGGTGAGCTGCTCGGCCTCGCGGAGTACCTGGGAGCTGAACGCTCCGGCCAGACCGCGGTCCGAGGCGAAGATGACGACCGCGGCGCGGTTGATGGTCTCCGGCTCGGTCGTCAGCACGTGCTCGATGTTCGAGTAGGTGGCGACGGCTGAAACGGCGCGCGTGATTGCACGCGAATACGGGGTGGACGCAGCAACCCTCGCCTGCGCCTTCTGGATGCGCGAGGCGGAGATCAGCTCCATGGCCCGAGTGATCTTCTTGGTCGTCTGGGCAGATTTGATCTTCTGCCGGTAGACCCGAAGTTGCGCTCCCATGTGTCTCCTGTGCTTACTTGTCTGTCGTGTCGGTGGGTGTCGAGCAGCGGTCCGCGCCTCCGGGGAGGCGCGGACCGTACAGCGGCTAGCGCTTGTGCTTGACGATCTTTTCCTGGTTGACGTCTTCCGCCTTGGTGGCGACGAACTCTTCGCGGCCGACGGAGGCGAGTGCCTTGCCCTCACCGGTCTGGAATTCGCGCTTGAAGGTGTCGACGGCCAAGGTGAGCTCGGTGACGGTGTCATCCGAGAGCACGTTGGTCTCGCGCAGGGTGGTGAGGATGCCCGTGTTGCGGCCCAGGTAGTCGAGCAGTTCGCGCTCGAAACGCAGAATGTCTTCGAGGGGAACCTCGTCGAGCTTGCCGTTGGTGCCGGCCCAGATCGAGACGACCTGGTCTTCGACGGGGTACGGCGAGTACTGCGGCTGCTTGAGCAGCTCGGTCAGGCGCGCGCCGCGAGCAAGCTGGCGACGGCTGGCCGGGTCGAGGTCGGAGGCGAACATGGAGAACGCCTCGAGCGAGCGGTACTGGGCAAGTTCGAGCTTGAGGGTACCGGAGACCTTCTTGATCGACTTGACCTGCGCGTCACCACCGACTCGGGAGACCGAGATTCCCACGTCGACAGCGGGGCGCTGGTTGGCGTTGAAGAGGTCGGACTGCAGGAAGATCTGGCCGTCGGTGATCGAGATCACGTTGGTCGGGATGTACGCAGCAACGTCGTTGGCCTTGGTCTCGATGATCGGCAGGCCGGTCATCGATCCGGCACCGAGCTCGTCGGAGAGCTTGGCGCAACGCTCCAGCAGACGGGAGTGCAGGTAGAACACGTCGCCGGGGTACGCTTCGCGTCCCGGCGGGCGGCGCAGCAGCAGCGACACGGCACGGTAGGCCTCGGCCTGCTTGGACAGGTCGTCGAAGATGATGAGGACGTGCTTGCCGGCGTACATCCAGTGCTGGCCGATGGCCGATCCGGTATACGGGGCGAGGTACTTGAAGCCGGCCGGGTCGGACGCGGGAGCGGCGACGATGGTCGTGTACTCCATCGCTCCGGCATCCTCGAGCGCACCCTTCACCGAAGCGATGGTGGAGCCCTTCTGGCCGATGGCGACGTAGATGCAGCGAACCTGCTTGTTGGTGTCGCCGGACTCCCAGTTGGCCTTCTGGTTGATGATGGTGTCTACCGCGATGGCGGTCTTGCCGGTCTGGCGGTCACCGATGATCAGCTGGCGCTGGCCACGGCCGATCGGGATCATGGCGTCGATGGCCTTGATGCCGGTCTGCATCGGCTCGTGCACGCTCTTGCGGTGCATGACGCCGGGCGCCTGCAGCTCGAGGGCGCGGCGGCCTTCGGTCTTGATCTCGCCGAGACCGTCGATCGGGGCGCCGAGCGGGTCGACGACGCGGCCGAGGTAGCCATCGCCGACGGGTACGGAGAGGACCTCGCCGGTGCGGTACACCTCCATGCCTTCGACGATGCCGGCGAACTCGCCGAGGACGACAACACCGATCTCGTCTTCGTCGAGGTTCAGCGCGAGGCCCAGGGTGCCGTCGGCGAACTCGATGAGTTCGTTGGCCATGACGCCGGGGAGACCCTCAACGTGGGCGATTCCATCGCCCGCGGTGGTGACGTAGCCGACCTCGGTCGTTGCGGTCTTGTTCGGCTCGTAGGACTTGACGAAGTCCTGGAGAGCGTCACGGATCTCATCGGGGCTGATCGTTAGTTCTGCCATCATCTTCCCTTTTCTGTACAGCAGTACAGGCTTTGTCTTTTCGACACGTTACCGTCTCGAGGTTTGTGTGTTCTGGGAAACCCTAAGGTTACCCAGCAAGCTGCAGTCTCAAGTCCTTGAGACGGGTGGCGATGCTGCCGTCGATGACGTCATCGCCGATCTGTACTTTCAGGCCGCCGACGACGGATGCGTCGATGACCTGGTTGATGGTGAGGTTGCGGCCGTATCGAACCGACAGGCTCTTCGCGAGTCGGTCCAGCTGAGTGCTGTGCAACGGCGTCGCGGAGATGACGGTGGCGATGATGGTGTCGGCCTGGTCAGCCACGATCGCGGCGGCGTCGCCGAGCAGTTCACCGATGCGGCGGCCGCGGGGCTGCTGCACGAGGTGACGCACGATGACGAGGGTCTGCGCGCTCGCCTTGCCGGAGAGCAGCGCGTCGACGAGGCTCAGTTTGGCCGCAGCCGGCGTGAGCTTGCTGGTCAGCGCCAGTTCGAGCTCGGCGTCGGAGGAGACCGCCGCGCCGAAGGTGAACAGCTCGGAATCGATCGACACGTCCGCAGGAGCGGACGCGGCGGTCACACGCAGGCCGAGTTCTTCGATCCCTGCAAGCAGGTCCTGGTGGCTCGACCAGCGGGCCGCCGCAGCAAACTGCAGCAGCTCGAGGGCTGCCGGCGTCAGCGTCGGAGCGAAGACCGCCCTGACCAGGGCGGCCTTGGCGGTCTCATCGGCTGAGGCGTCGCCGATGGCGGCTAGCAGCTGAGATGAGTCACCGATGACGCGGCCGGCGTCGAACAGGCTTTCGCCCGTCGCCAGATCGGCCGAGTCGGCGTGGGCGGCCAAGGCCGTCCGCGACGAGGCCAAGGCTTCTCTGGTGGCGCTTCCCATGTGTCTAGTGCTTTCCGGCCGACGGGGCCGTGTTCTCGGAGGACTCGATGTCGGCGAGGAACCTGTCGACGATGGCGCTGGCGCGCGCGTCGTCGGTCAGGCTTTCACCGATGACACCGGAGGCCAGGTCGAGAGCCAGGGTGCCGACCTCGCTGCGAAGCGAGGTGATGGCGGCCTGGTGCTCTGCTTCGATCTGGGTCTTGGCGGTGGCCATGATCCGGGCGGCGTCGTTGGACGCCTGCTCACGAAGCTCGGCGACGATCTGCTGACCGTCGGTGCGAGCCTGCTCGCGGATCTGGCCGGCTTCGACGCGGGCCGCAGCGAGCTGGGCGGTGTACTGCTCGAGGGCAGCTTCCGCTTTGCGCTGGGCTTCGTCGGCCTTCGCGATGTTTCCTTCAATGGCCTCTGCGCGGTCGTCGAGGAGCTTCTGCATGCGCGGAAGAACGAGCTTCCAGAAGAAGAAGAGAATGACGACGAAGACGAAGGACGACCAAATGATGTCGTAGATCGCGGGAATGAGCGGGTTGACCGCCTCTTCCGCTTCTGCGGCGGCTGCAATCACTGAGTGAAGCATCGTGCCTCCTAACTAGTTGTAGAAAAGAGGACTAAACGAAGATGAAGTACGTGGCGATACCGATGAACGCGAGCGCCTCGGTGAATGCGATACCGATGTACATCAGCACCTGGAGACGGCCGGCCAGCTCAGGCTGACGTGCGACACCCTCAATGGTCTTGCCAACGACGATACCAACGCCGATTGCCGGGCCGATAGCCGCGAGGCCGTAGCCGACGGTGGCAATGTTGCCGTTGATTTCCGCGAGAACGGTAACTGCGTCCACGTGTGTTTCCTTCCGTAGTGACGTATCCGGCGAGCGCCGAATGCGAGGTTAGTGCTCGTCAGCCAGCGCGAGCTGGATGTAGACAGCGGTGAGCAATGCGAAGACGTACGCCTGGAGCGTCGCCACCAAGAGTTCGAACAGCGTGAACACGAAGCCGAACGCGAGGGTACCGACACCGAACAGCTTGAAGCCGCCGTCAGCGGTGAAGAAGAAGAACTGGGTCGCCGCGAAGAACAGCACCAGCAGGAGGTGGCCGACGACCATGTTCATCAGGAGCCGCAGGGTCAGCGTGACGGGGCGGATCAGGAACGTGGAGACGAACTCGATCGGCGTGACGATGATGTACAGCACCGGGGGAACGCCGGGCGGGAAGAGCGAGTTGCGGAAGAACTTGCCGGGGTGCTTCTTGATGCCGGCGTAGAGGAACGCAGCGTAGGCGACCAGGGCGAGCACCAGCGGGACACCGATGACGGAGGTTCCCGCGATGTTCAGGAACGGGATCACACCGGTGAGGTTCATGAACAGAACCATGAAGAAGATGGTGGTGATCAGCGGAAGGAAGCGCTTGCCGTCCTTCTTGCCGAGCAGGTCCTCCGCGATGTTGACGCGTACGAGGTCCAGGCCCATTTCGACCAGGCTCTGAAGGCGGGTCGGGACGATCTTCATACGACGGGTGCCGGCCCAGAAGAGCAGCATCATCACGGCAACCGCGATGAAACGGATGAGGATGATGCGGTTCATCTCGAACGGGGTGTCCGGGAAGAAGATCGCGGGCGGGAAGAACTCGTTGATCGTCGGACCGTGGAATTCACCGTCGTCGGACGCGAACGGAACGAGCAGGTTTACGGCGGTTTCTAGCAGCGCTTTCTCCTGGTTCGGGGCGTGGAGCTCTGCTCTCGCAACGACGAATATAGATGCCGGCCCTCGCGCCAGCATGGGCAACGTCGGACCGGGGTGAATCGCTCATAACCCTAGCAATAAACGAGCCCAGCTTACGAATCGGGTGAGCCCGGATCAGTGCCTGATTGGCCCGTGCGGCGAGTCGCGAGTTAGGTCAGCCTCAGTCATCGTGCGGCGCGGGCGGCAGCACGACGTCGCTGGCGTAGGGCATCCGACTCTTGAAGAGCACGATCGCGTCGACGACGAGGGAACCGAGGACACCGGCGATGATGCTCAGGAACAGCACCAGCGGGTTGATCCACGGCTGGTCTTTGAGCAGGATCAACAGCACCAGGAAGACCACGAACTTGAGTAGCCAGCCGCCCATCACGATGCCGAAGAAGGCACCGATGGCGGACTCCCGGCCCGCGTAACGATTCGCCAACAGAATGCTGGCCGCGGTGATCCCCATGAACACGACGGCCATCAGGGTGCCGATCAGGGCGCTCAGCACGCCCACACCGCCCACGGTGAGCCCGCCGACGACCATGCCGATCACGGCGATCGCGAGGGCCAGCACACCGCCGTAGACGAGCACCTGGCGGAAGACCGGGATCGAGGTGGGCTGGGTGCTGGGTGTGGTGCTCATACGTGCTCCTTGGCGTTGTCAGACGCCTCGTCGAGGGGGTCAAGCCGGGCAATGGTCGGGATGCCGATCGCATCGGTCACCGGCGCGAGCTGGCTGGCCGCTTCGATGGCCTTGCGACGGCTGAGCGGCGCGAGGGTCACCACGGTACAGATCACCAGGGCGCTCACCAGGAAGACGGTGGCCCACCAGGTGGGCAATCCGAAGAACACCGGCAGCACGTAGTAGAGCAGGCACCCCACGGATGCCGCGGCGGTCCAGCCGTAGAAGATCAGCACGGCGTGCAGGTGTGAGTGGCCCATGTCGAGCAGTCGGTGGTGCAGGTGTTTGCGGTCGGCGCTGAACGGGGATTTACCGGCCCGCACCCGCCGGAACACGGCTAGGCCGAAGTCGAGAAGCGGGATGATGAGGATCGCCACCGGCAGGATCAGCGGAATGAACGCCGGGAACAGCTGCGCGCGGTTCATCGAGGTGGGGTCGACCTGGCCGGTGATCGCGATCGCCGAGGTGGCCATCAGCAGGCCCACGAGCAGGGCTCCGGCGTCTCCCATGAACATCTTGGCGGGGTGCCAGTTCAGGGGCAGGAACCCCACGCAGGCGCCGATCAGGAGGGCCGCGATGAGGGAAGCGAGGTTGAAGTAGTTGGTGGGAGAGGTATCGCGCACCAACAGATAGCTGTAGATGAAGAAGACACCGTTGGCGATGAGCGCCACACCGGCCACAAGGCCGTCGAGTCCGTCGATGAAGTTGATCATGTTCATCACGATCACGATCGCCATCACGGTGATCACGATCGACATCCAGGACGAGCCGACGGTGAGGCCGCCGATGGGCAAGGAGAACACCTGCACGCCCTGCCAGGCCACCAGCCCGGCGGCGATGAACTGGCCGAGCAGCTTGGTCATCCAGTCGAGGTCCCAGATGTCGTCGGCCACGCCGAGCAGCACGATCAGCAGTGCGGCGCCGAGGATGGCCATGATCTGGTGCGGGTCGGCGAAGATCAGCCGCAACGGCGCGAACTGCGACGCCACCAGGTAGGACACCCCGAAGGCCACCAGGATGCCCAGGAACATCGCGATGCCGCCGAGCCGGGGTGTGGGCCGGGTGTGCACATCGCGTTCGCGGATCTTGGGGTACAGCCGGTACTTGTGGGTGAGCTTGAGCACCACGATCGACATGAGGAACGTGACGACGGCCGACACCAGCGCCAGGAGGATGAAGAGAGTCATTACTCGGCCACCGGGGCGAGCGCGTCGCCGATCACGGCTTCGATGGCGGCTCGGGAGATCACGCCGTTCCGCACGATCGCGAGCTTGCCGCCGTTGTCGGCGAAGCCGGTGGCGTCGATGATGGTGGACGAGGTGTCGCCGGGCCGGTCGCCGATGGCGTCGTAGTCGAGTCCGGCCACTCCCCCGTCGAGGTAGACGGCGACGCTCTCGCCGAGCATGTCCTCGGCGCCGATCACGTCGATGGCCGCCGGAAGGCCGCTGATGTTGGCGCTCGAGACGGCCAGCGGGCCGGTCTCGGCCAGGAGGTCGAGGGCCACCCGGTTGCGCGGCATCCGCAGCGCCACGGTCCCCTGGGTTTCGCCGAGGTCCCAGACCAGCGAGGGCTGGGCGTTCAGCACAACGGTGAGGCCGCCGGGCCAGAACTCCGCCACGAGCGCGCGCACGGGCTCGGGCACATCCGTGGCGAGGGCGTCGAGGGTGGGGATGCCCGGGATGAGCACCGGCGGCGGCGACTGGCGGTCGCGGCCCTTGGCATCCAGCAGCCGTTGCACGGCCTCGGGGTTGAAGGCGTCCGCGGCGATGCCGTAGACGGTGTCGGTGGGGATGACAACGAGCGCGCCGCGGCCGATCGCCGAGCGTGCCAGTCGCATGCCGGTCGCGAGTTCTGCGTCGACCGAGCAATCATAGATACGTGTCATCGGGCACGATTCTAGTGCAGCCCGCCTGAGAGGGCCCGGCGGCTGGCGGTGCGGCCCGTTTCACCGGCCTCACCCCACGTGCAGCGCTCCCCTCCTTAACCGCCCATCCGCGAACCGTGAGCTAAGCCCCACAAATCCCGGATTTCCGGGGCTTAACTCACAGTTCGCGGGAGGGGAGGGTCTTTTCCAGGTAGATCTTGGTGGGCTCGTAGGCCAGGGATGCGTAGAGGGCCCTGGCTGCCGTGTTGCGGGCGAAGACGTTGAGGGTGAGTTTGGCGGCGCCCAGCCGGGCGGCTTCGGTCTCGGCGAGCAGCATCGCCCGGCGGCCGTGGCCGCGGCCCCTGAACGCGTCGAAGATCAGGATGTCGAGGATCCACCAGTTGGCGGGGTCGTCGGCCGCTCCGGCGGCCAGCCAGAGCACGCCGACGTGCTCACCGGAAACCGTGACCGCGTAGACGTGCTGGCCCGGTGCGGGCACGCCGTGCGGGAACTCGCGCGCGGTCGACTCTCCCGCTTTCCTCTCGGCCGCGGCCCGGCTCAGTCCCGCCGCCTCGAGGTCGTCGGCGTAGTCGGCCGTGCTGGTGGCGAGCCAGGCCGCCAGCTCTTCCGGAGTCAGCTGTCGCAGGCCCGCGGTGGCGGCAGCTCCGACGCCAGGCGGCCCGGATGCGGTCACGGCCGTAACGCCGTCGTCGTGCGGTCACGGGTGGTGAGGTCACGGTGGGTGGCTGTGGCCCGCCAGCCGTCGGCGTCCAGCAGCGCCCGAATCTCGGCGCCCTGCAGCTCGCCGTGCTCGATGATGAGCACGCCGCCGGCGCGCAGCAGCCGCAGGCCGGTCTGCGAGACCAGCCGCACCACATCCAGGCCGTCCGGGCCGCCGTAGAGGGCGTGGGCCGGGTCGAACAGGCGCACCTCGGGGTCCCGCGGAATCGCGTCGGCGGGGATGTACGGCGGGTTCGACACGACGACCGACACCGTGCCGTCGAGTTCGGGAAAGGCCTCGGCGAGGTCGGCGAACACCAGACGAGCGTTGGGGGCAGCAACCTCGGCGAAGTTACGGCTTGTCCAGGGGAACGCGTCGGTGGAGTTCTCGCAGGCGAACACCCGGGCGTGCGGCACCTCGGTGGCCAGAGCCAGGGCGATGGCGCCGCTGCCGGTGCCCAGGTCCACGCCGATCGGCTCGGGATCGGCCATCGAGCGCAGGGCGTCGATGGCGAGTTGGGCGACCCCTTCGGTCTCGGGGCGGGGAACGAACACGCCCGGGCCCACGTTGAGTTCGAGCACCCGGAACGGCGCCCGTCCGGTGATGTGTTGCAGGGGTTCGCGGCGGGCGCGACGCTCGACGAGGGCCAGGATGCTCGTCGCGTCCGCGTCGCCGAGGGCAGTGCCGAGGATGGCGGAGGCCTGCACCTGGCCCCGGCTCTGGCCGAGTACGAAGCCGATCAGCAGATCGGCGTCGACCTCCGGGTCAGCAATTCCGGACTGGCCGAGCGTGGCGGTCGCCAGCTCGCGCAGACGGGTGACCGTCGTGGGATTCGGGGAGGGCTGGGCTGGCGCGTTGCTGGGAGCTGTCACAAAGTGGAATCTTACGCAACTCTGTGGGTATCGTCGGGCTCTAGGCTGAACGAGGGATGCTGCAGAACTCCCCGGTGGCGGCGCTAACTCCCCGCGGCACGTCCGTACAAGTCGGGCTCCAGGTGAGCCCACAGGAAAGGTCTATCGATGTCCGCACGGATCTACTCAGACATCACCAAGACGGTGGGCGGCACCCCGCTGGTCAAGCTCAACCGGCTGACCGGCGACTCCACCGCCACGGTGCTGGCCAAGCTCGAGTTCTACAACCCGTCCAGCAGCGTCAAGGACCGCATCGGCATCGCCATCGTCGACGCCGCAGAGGCCTCGGGAGAGCTCCTGCCCGGCGGAACCATCGTCGAGGGCACCAGCGGTAACACCGGCATCGCGCTGGCCCTCGTGGGCGCGGCCCGCGGCTACAAGGTGATCCTGGCCATGCCGGAAACCATGAGCAAGGAGCGCAAAATCCTGCTGCGCGCATACGGCGCAGAACTCGTACTCACCCCGGGGGCCGCCGGCATGCGCGGCGCCGTCGAGAAGGCCCAGGAGATCGTGGCCGAGACACCCGGTGCGATCTGGGCGCGTCAGTTCGACAACCCTGCCAACCCGGCCATCCACAAGGCCACCACGGGCGTGGAGATCTGGGACGACACCGACGGAGCCGTCGACCTGCTTGTCGCCGGCATCGGAACCGGCGGCACTATCACCGGAGCCGGCCAGTTACTCAAGGAGCGCAAGCCCTCGGTGCGCGTCATCGGCGTCGAACCCAAGGACTCCCCCATCCTCAACGGCGGCGCACCCGGCCCGCACAAGATCCAGGGCATCGGCGCCAACTTCGTGCCGAGCGTGCTGGACACCCACGTGTACGACGAGGTCACCGATGTGACCCTCGCCGACTCGGTGGCCACCGCGCGCGCCCTCGGCACCCAGGAGGGCATCCTCGCCGGCATCTCCGGCGGCGCCGCCGTCTGGGCCGCCCTCGAGCAGGCCAAGCTGCCCGAGAACGCCGGCAAGACCATCGTCGTCATCGTCCCCGGATTCGGGGAACGATACATCAGTACTGTCCTTTACGAAGACCTGGTCGACTAGACATCCGTTCCCTTCGACCGACGAGAAGACTGGTGCCCGGCATGGGAGTGTTCGCCCGCGTTCGCGAAGACATTGCGATGGCACAGCGGCACGACCCCGCCGCACACAGTAAGGCCGAGGTTGTCCTGGGCTACAGCGGCGTGCACGCCGTCTGGGCCTACCGGATCACCCACCGGCTATGGCTCGGCGGCTACCGGCTGCCCGCCCGGCTGCTCTCGCAGTTCGCCCGCTTCCTCACCGGGGTGGAGATCCACCCCGGTGCGAGCATCGGCCGTCGGCTGTTCATCGACCACGGCATGGGCGTGGTGATCGGCGAGACCGCCGTGGTCGGTGACGACGTGATGCTCTACCACGGGGTCACCCTGGGCGGGAAGAGCCGGCACGGGGTCGTAGCCGGGGCCCGGCGCCATCCGCTGCTGCACGACGGTGTCACCGTGGGCGCCGGCGCCAAGATTCTCGGCCCCATCACCCTGGGCGAATGGTGCACCGTCGGGGCCAACGCCGTGGTCACCAAGGATGCGCCGGCGCGTTCGATCCTGCTGGGTATCCCCGCGCGCGTGCAGCCGGGCACGGCCGAGGAGATCAAGGCCGCGCGCTGCCTGCTCAAATCCGACGCCTGAACCCACCTCGTCCGCGTTTTCTGCGATACGGCGGCGTTCAACGGATGCTGGCGCGCAGGATCTTCGAGCCCGGCAATCCGCTGTAACACCCGGCCCGTTGGTGTCGGTTGTTGGCAGAATAGTTGTCATGACAACTTCAGCCGACGCCCCCACCGCCGCCCTCTCCCTGCCGATCCTGGACCTCTCCAGGCTCGACGCAGGCCCCGAGGAAGCCGCGGCGTTCCGTGCCGAGCTGCGCGAAGTGACCCACGAGTACGGATTCTTCTACCTCACCGGCCACGGCGTCCCCGCCGAGCTGATCGAACGTGTCATGACCACCTCGCGGGCGTTCTTCAACCTGCCCGAAGACGACAAGATGGCCATCGAAAACCTCAAGAGCCCGCACTTCCGCGGCTACACCCGGGTAGGCGGCGAGCTCACCCAAGGCAAGGTGGACTGGCGCGAGCAGATCGACATCGGCGCGGAGCGCCCGGCGCTCGACCTCACGGCGGATGACGCCGACTACCTGCGCCTCGAGGGGCCCAATCAGTGGCCGGAGAACCTGCCCGCCCTCGAAGAGGTCATGACCCAGTGGCGCGACGAGCTCAATGACGTCGCCCTCCGGCTGATGCAGGCGTGGGCACTCTCCCTCGGCGCCCCACAGGATGTCTTCGACGCGGCCTTCGCCGAGAAGCCCTCGACCCTGATCAAGATCGTGCGCTACCCCGGCAAGTCCGACCCGACTCCCAAGCAGGGCGTCGGTGCGCACAAGGACTCCGGCGTGCTCACGCTGCTCTTCGTGGAGCCCGGCAAGGGCGGCCTGCAGGTGGAGAAGGACGGCCAGTGGATCGACGCTCCCCCGCTCGACGGCGCGTTCGTGGTGAACATCGGCGAGCTGCTCGAGGTGGCCACGGATGGTTACCTCAAGGCAACCGTGCACCGGGTGATCTCCCCGCTGATCGGCACCGACCGCATCTCGATCCCGTTCTTCTACAGCCCCGCGCTGGACGCCACCATCCCGGTGCTCACCCTGCCGGAGGAACTGCACGCCCCGGGCATCACGGTGGACCCGGAGAACCCGATCTTCACCACCTATGGCGAGAACGTGCTCAAGAGCCGCCTGCGCGCGCACCCCGACGTCGCGGCGATCCACCACCCCGACCTGGTCAAGTAAAGGTCAGGCCGCGGGGGCGGGTGCGTCGATCGCGAGTTTGACGCCCACCGCGCCCAGCAGGGTGCCGGTGATCCAGCGCTGCACGACCAGCCAGGTGGGCCGGCTGCGCAGGAACACCGCGATGGCACCGGCAGCCAGCACGATCAGGGTGTTCACCAGCATGCTCACGGTGATCTGCACCCCGCCGAGGATGAAGCCCTGCAGCATCACGTTTCCGGCGGACGGCGTCACGAACTGGGGGATCAGGGCCAGGTACATGATGGCCGCCTTGGGGTTGAGCAGGTTGGTGACCAGGCCCATCCGGAACAGCTTCGAGCGGGAATCGGCCGGCAGGCTCCTGGCTTCAAACAGCGACAGCCCGCCGGGCTTGAGGGTCTTCCAGGCCAGGTAGAGCAGGTACGCCGCACCGGCGATCTTGACCGCCGTGTAGAGCCACGGCACCAGCAGGAACACCGCGGCGAGGCCCACGTTGGCCATGGTCATATAGACGAGGAATCCGACCAGGGTGCCGCCCAGCGAGACCATTCCCGCGCGCCAGCCCTGCCCGATGCTCCGGGAGACCAGGTAGATCATGTTGGGCCCGGGGTGAGGACCATACCGAGGGCCACGAGGGCCATGCCGAGGACGGCGGGTAACGTGACCATTTAGTGCAGCTCCTTCGCGAGCCAGTGCTCGGCATAGGGTTCGGTGTTGAACGGGTCGACCTCGGCGAAGCCGGATCGGGCATAGAGGCGGCGGGCCTCGATGAGATCACTGCGCACCGTCAGCCGGAGCGTGCTGAGCCCGGCCGCCACGGCGAGGCCGTCGAGGTGGGCGAGCAGCCCGGAGCCGGCGCCGGTCCCCCGGGCAGCAGCCGCCACGTAGACGCGGGTCAGCTCACCGACGCCTCCACCGACGAAACGCACCCCGCCGCAGGCCACGGGTTCGCCGTCCAGAATCCCGACCACGAGCACGCCGCTGTCGCCCTGCAGGTCGTCGCTCGGCTCGTCCGCCATCGCGGAGTCGACCTCGGCGGGCAGTGCGGCCCGGCCCCAGTATCGGCCGACGATGTCGTCGTAGTACTCCCGCAGCAGGGCGGCGGCAGCGGGCGAGCCCGGGGCGGTGATGACAAAGGTGAGCCCGGGCATATCCAGAATCCTAGTTGGGCCACCACCCCTCGCCGGTCGCGAGTCGGCCCCGGAGCCGCACCACACGCCGGTCGAGCCTGTCGAGACCCCGCGGAATGGGAAAAGGCGCCCCGGCCGAAGCCGGGACGCCCTTTCAGAACCAGGAGCTAGTCGTGGTCGCCGATCTCGGCGAGGCGGGTGGCCTCGTCGGCGGTGATGCACGAGTCGATGACAGCATCCAGGGCACCGTTCATCACGGTGTCCAAGTTGTACGCCTTGTAGCCGGTGCGGTGGTCCGCGATCCGGTTCTCCGGGAAGTTGTACGTGCGGATGCGCTCTGACCGGTCCATGGTGCGGATCTGGCCCTTGCGCACCAGGGAGGCGGCCTCGTCGATCTCTTCCTGCTGCCGGGCGAGGACGCGGGCGCGGAGCACCCGCATACCCGCTTCCTTGTTCTGCAGCTGGCTCTTCTCGTTCTGCATCGCCACCACGATGCCGGTGGGAAGGTGGGTGATGCGCACGGCGGAGTCGGTGGTGTTGACCGACTGGCCGCCGGGGCCACTGGAGCGGTAGACGTCGATCTTGAGGTCGTTGGGGTGCAGCTCGACCTCTTCGGGTTCATCGACTTCGGGGAAGACGAGAACGCCCGCCGCCGAGGTGTGGATGCGTCCCTGCGACTCGGTGGCCGGCACCCGCTGAACGCGGTGCACACCACCCTCGTACTTGAGGTGCGCCCAGACGCCCTCTGCGGGGTCGGCCGAGTTGCCCTTGATGGCCAACTGGATGTCCTTGATGCCGCCGAGGTCGCTTGTGGTCTGCTCGATGATCTCGGTCTTCCAGCGCTTGGACTCCGCATAGTGCAGGTACATGCGCAGGAGGTCGGCGGCGAACAGAGCGGACTCCGCACCGCCCTCCCCCATCTTGATCTCCATGATCACGTCGCGGGCATCCAGCGGGTCACGCGGGATCAGCAGGCGGCGCAGCTTTTCGGCTGCGTCCTCCAGCTGGTCCACGAGCCCGGGGATCTCGTCGGCGAAGGACTCATCCTCGTCAGCGAGTTCACGAGCGGCTTCGAGATTGTCGCCAATCTCTTTCCACTCGTTCCACGCGGCGATGATGCGGCTGAGCTCGGCGTAACGACGGTTGACCTTCTTGGAACGGGCGGGGTTCGCGTGCAACTCCGGGTCCGCCAACTGGGACTGCAGCTCGTCGTGCTCAGCCTGCAGAGTCAGGACAGACTCGAACATCAGTGATCCTTGTCTGACCCGTTCGGGGTCGGCATCGACTTCTGAACCTGCATGAGGAACTCGACGTTGGACGAGGTCTCCTTCAGCCGGCCCAGGATGACCTCGAGCGCCTGCTGCTGCTCGAGTCCGGCCAGCGCGCGGCGCAGCTTCCAGGTGATCTTGACCTCGTCGGCGCTCATCAGCATTTCTTCGCGGCGGGTGCCGGATGCGTTGACGTCGACGGCCGGGAAGATGCGCTTGTCGGCCAGGTGGCGCGACAGGCGCAGCTCCATGTTGCCGGTGCCCTTGAACTCTTCGAAGATGACCTCGTCCATCTTGGACCCGGTCTCCACCAGAGCGGAGGCGAGGATGGTGAGCGAGCCACCGTTCTCGATGTTGCGGGCGGCACCGAAGAACCGCTTGGGCGGGTACAGCGCGGATGCGTCGACGCCACCGGAGAGGATACGTCCCGACGGCGGGGCCGTCAGGTTGTAGGCGCGGCCGAGGCGGGTGATCGAGTCGAGCAGCACGACCACGTCGTGGCCCAGCTCGACGAGGCGCTTGGCGCGCTCGATGGCGAGCTCGGCGACCGTGGTGTGGTCCTCGGCGGGACGGTCGAAGGTGGAGGCGATGACCTCACCCTTCACCGTGCGCTGCATGTCGGTGACCTCTTCTGGACGCTCGTCGACCAGGACGACCATGAGGTGGACCTCGGGGTTGTTCGTGGCGATGGCGTTGGCGATCTGCTGCATGACGATGGTCTTGCCGGCCTTGGGCGGCGCGACGATCAGGCCGCGCTGGCCCTTACCGATCGGGGCGACGAGGTCGATGATGCGCTGGGTCAGCTTGCCCGGCTCGGTCTCGAGGCGCAGACGCTCCTGCGGGTAGAGCGGGGTGAGCTTCTGGAACTCGACGCGGGTCGCGGCTTCCTCCACGGTCAGGCCGTTGATCGAATCGACCTTGACGATCGCGTTGTACTTCTGGCGGCCGCTCTGATCGCCCTCGTGCGGCTGACGGATCGAGCCGACGACGGCGTCGCCCTTGCGCAGGTTGTACTTCTTGACCTGGCCGAGCGACACGTAGACGTCGCTCGCGCCGGGCAGGTAGCCCGAAGTACGCACGAAGGCGTAGTTGTCGAGCACGTCCAGGATGCCGGCGACCGGGATGAGCACGTCATCGTCGGTCAGCTCGGGCTCGAAGTCGTCGTTCGTGGTCGCGCCGCGACGCTTGCGGTCACGGAAGCGGCTGCGGTTGTTGCGGCCGTTCAGCTCGTCCTCGGGGCCGGAGTTGCGGTCCAGGCCCTGGTTGCGGTCCTGACCCTGACGCTCCTGCTGGGCGCGGTCGCTCTGCTGGCGGTCGTTCTGGCGGTCCTGCTGGCCCTGGCCGCGGTTACCCTGCTGGCGCTGGTTGGCCTGACGGTCGCCCTGCTCGTCGTTGCCACGGTCATCCGTGGACTGCGCCGAACGGTCGCCCTGGTTGCGGTCACCCTGGTTGCGGTCGCCGCCGCGGCTGCGGTTGCGGTTGCGGCCCTGGCGGGGCTGCTCGACGAAGTCGGACGCCTCGGTGGTCTCGGCGGCCTGCGTGTTGTCGGCGGACTCGGTCACGGCGGGCTCGGTCTCTGCCTGCTGGGTGTCGCTCTGCTGGGCGTCGGCCTGCTCGGCCGGCTCGGATCGCTCGGTGCGGGCACCGCGCTGGTTGCGCTGGCGTCCGCCGCGCTCGTTGCGCTCGGCACGCACAACGCCCTCGGGGCGCTGAATGCGGGATTCGGTGCTCTCGGCGTCGACGGTGTCGGCCTCGGCCGCTGCGGTCGTGGTCTCCTCGGCGGGAGCCTCGTACCCGTCTTCGGCGTTCTGGGCTTCGATCAACGCGCGGGCGTCGAAGGCGTTGCGCGCCGTGGAAGCGTTGTTGTTGTTGCGGTTGTTTCCGCCGTTGCGAGAGTTGTTGCGGCCCTCGTTGCGGTTGTCGCCGCGGCCCTCGGTACGCGCTTCGTTGCGGCCGTTGCCGCGACGGTTGCGGCCGTTGCCGGTCTGCTCGGTGGCCTGCTCCGTGGCGGCCGGCTGGGTGGCAACGGGCGCCTCAGCTGCGGCAGCGGCGGGTGCGGCGGCCTCGGTGGCGTTCGCCTTGGCGACGGCCTCGGAGATCGCGGCCTCGGTGATGGTGGCGGTGCTGGCGCGCTTGCGGGCCTGGCGAACCGGCTTCTCCACGACGGGGGCATCGGCGACGATGTCACCCTCGGTGGCACCGGCGTAGGTGGTGGGGGCCGTGGTCTTGCGGGTCTTGGCGGCCTCGGGGAGGATCAGGCCGAGACCCAGGTCGCCGTCGGCGTTGACGTGGGCGACGGCGGGGGCCGCAGTGGCGGTGGTGACGCGGCGCGAGACGCGCTTCTTGGGCGCCTCGGCGGCGGGCGCGCTCTCGACGGGAGCCGCGGTTTCGACCTCGACGGGGGCGTCGATCACGATTGCGTCAGCCGCGGCGGGCTCGGTCGTCTGGGACTGGGTCGCGGTGATTGCATCCACGAGCTCTCCTTTACGAAGTTTTGATGCGCCCTGGATACCCAGTTCGCCCGCCAGAGCCTGAAGCTCGGCGACGCGAAGGGTGGCAAGGCGTGAGATATCCACACCATCGGTGTGGAGATTGACGTTGGTCACGAAGTATTGTCCTTTCCCCTGGCGCCTCTTGGCCGGCCAGAGAAGATGTTGCAGCGCAGGTGGGCTGCGGGTGATCCAGTCCCACGCAGTGGCGGATTGGAGTGAACACACACAGCCACGCACAAATACGCAATAGCAGTGAGTTACAGGGAATACACCAGAGAACAGATCCGCGGAGGCGGTTTCTATCGGGTGCGCAACCACTCTAGCAGGTTCGGACGCCCGGTTCGGCGGAGCACCGCACCGAAACATGAGAAGAGCCCCGTCCCGGCGACGGGAAGGGGCTCTTTACTCGGGCAGGGTCAGACGTCGGTGCGGACGACCGTTGCACCCTTGAAATCGACGGCCAGCATGAGCGTCTGCCACGGCGTCTCGCTCTTCTCGGCCACGAGCTCCGCGGCCACCAGACGCTGGCCGGGGTCGCTGGCCAGCACCAGGATCGACGGACCGGCGCCCGACACCACGGCGGCGAAGCCGTGCTCCCTCAGCAGCGTGATCAGCCGGTTGGTCTCGGGCATTGCGGCGGCACGGTAGCTCTGGTGCAGCTTGTCCTCGGTGGCCGCAAGCAACAGCTCGGGGCTCTGGATGAGAGCCGCGATCAGCAGGGCGGAGCGGGACAGGTTGAAGACGGCGTCTTCGTGCGGTACCGACTCGGGTTGCAGGCTGCGGGCCAGCGCCGTGGACATGGCGTGCACGGGCACGAAGACCAGCGGGGAGACGCCGCGGTGCACCATGAGCTTCTTGTGCTTCGGGCCCTCCGGGGTCATCCAGGCGATGGTGAGTCCACCGAACAGTGCGGGCGCCACGTTATCGGGGTGCCCCTCCATCTCGGTGGCCAGCACGAGCAGCGCATCGGAGTCGATGTCGACGATCCCCTCGAGCAGGCCCTTAGCGGCCATGATGCCCGAGACGATCGCGGCACCGGATGACCCCATGCCGCGGCCGTGCGGAATCACGTTCTCGGCGATGAGCTTGAGTCCCGGCAGCGGAATATCGTAGGCGGCGAAGGTGTGCGCGATGGCACGCACCACGAGGTTGTTCTCGTCGGTGGGCACCTCGCCCGCGCCGATGCCGTGCACCTCGACGAAGACGCCGGGCTCGTCCAGCACTTCCACCTGCAGGTGGTCGTAGTGGGCGAGGGCCAGCCCCAGAGTGTCGAACCCCGGGCCGAGGTTCGCGGTGGTGGCCGGAACCTTGACGACGACCGAACGGCCGGCCAGCGCGTTGCGTCCCGCTACGGGGAGCGCGGTGGTCATTTCTGGCCCAGGCCCAGGAGTTCGGCGATCGCGGCGGTGTCGACGGGCACGATCGTGGGCTTCACATCGCTGCCGTCGGCCGTGCGAAGTGCCCACTGCGGGTCCTTCAGGCCGTGGCCGGTGACGGTGAGCACCACGGTGGAGCCGGCCGGGATCTGGCCGGCGTCGGCTCGTTCGAGGAGTCCCGCGACGCTGATCGCGGAGGCCGGCTCGACGAAGATGCCCACCTCGGCGGAGAGGATGCGATAGGCCTCGAGGATCTTCTCGTCGCTGATGGCGCCGAAGTAGCCGTCACTCACCTCGCGGGCGTTCAGGGCAAGGTCCCACGAGGCCGGGTTACCGATGCGGATGGCGCTGGCGATGGTCTCGGGGTGCTCAACGCGGTGACCGAGCACGATCGGGGCGCTGCCTGCGGCCTGGAACCCGAACATCCGGGGCAGTTTGGTGGTGGCGCCGCGAGCGAGTTCTTCGCTGTAGCCGCGGAAGTAGGCGGTGTAGTTACCCGCGTTGCCGACCGGCACGATGTGGATGTCGGGGGCGTCTTCGAGCACCTCGACGACCTCGAAGGCCGCGGTCTTCTGGCCCTCGATACGGTCGGGGTTGACCGAGTTGACCAAGTGAACCGGGTAGTTCTTGGCCAGGTCGCGGGCAATGTCGAGGCAGTCGTCGAAGTTGCCCTGCACCTGCAGCAGCTGGGCGTTGTGCGCGATGGCCTGGCTGAGCTTGCCCATGGCGATCTTGCCCTCCGGCACCAGCACGACGGCCTTGATGCCCGCGTGGGTGGCGTACGCCGCGGCGGAGGCCGAGGTGTTGCCGGTCGAGGCGCAGATGACGGCCTTGGCGCCGTCTTCAACGGCCTTGGACATGGCCATGGTCATGCCGCGGTCCTTGAATGACCCGGTGGGGTTCATCCCCTCGTACTTCACCCACACCTTGGCGCCGGTGCGCGCAGAGAGCGCGGCGGCGGGGATCAGCGGAGTGCCGCCCTCACCGAGCGTGACGATGGGGGTGGCGTCACTGATGTTCAGCCGGTCGGCGTACTCGCGCAGCACACCCCGCCACTGACGGGACTGGGTTTTCACCATCTGGTGCTGACCGGTCTCTCGTTCGCTGGACATCAGACTCCTTCAACTCTTAATACGGATGCGACATTGGTGACGACACTGTTGGCGGCAAGGTCGATCACGGTCGCGGCAAGCGCAGCCTCCGTGGCCTCGTGCGTTCCAATGACTAGGGTAGCTGTGCCCGACACGGCGGCGTGACTGCCGCTGACGGGCTCTGCGGGCGTCATCGACTGTTCGACAAGCGCCAGCGAAACCTCGTTTTTGCTGAACACGCCGGCGATCGTGGCGAGCACACCGGGTTCGTCGGTGACCTCGAGGGTGACCGCGTATCGGGTGGTGACCTTGCCGATGTCGAGCACCGGCAGGTCCGCGTGGTTGGAGGCGGCGAATCCCGGGCCGCCCACGACGTGGCGGCGGGCTACCGAAACGAGGTCGCCGAGCACGGCGGATGCGGTCTGCACCCCCCCGGCGCCGGCGCCGTAGAACATCAGCGGGCCGGCGGCCTCGGCCTCGACGAAGACGGCGTTGTTGGCGCCGTGCACGGAAGCGAGCGGGTGGCTGTGGTGCACCATGGCCGGGTAGACGCGGGCGGAGACGCCCTCTTCGCCGGTCTCCGGGTCGATCAGGCGTTCGCAGATGGCGAGCAGCTTGACCACGTAGCCGGCCTTGGTGGCCGATTCGATCTGCTGCGGGGTGACTCCCGTGATGCCCTCGCGGTAGACCTTCTCCAGCGGCACGTTGGTGTGGAACGCGAGGCTGGCCAGCAGCGCGGCCTTCTGTGCGGCGTCGTACCCGCCGATGTCTGCGGTGGGGTCGGCTTCGGCGTAGCCGAGCTCCGTGGCGGTGGCGAGGGCCTCTTCGAGGGTGTCTCCGGCCACGTGCATCCGGTCGAGGATGAAGTTGGTGGTGCCGTTGACGATGCCGAGGATGCGGTTGACCGTGTCGCCCGCGAGGCTGTCGCGCAAGGGCCGCACGATGGGGATCGCACCGGCGACGGCGGCCTCGTAGTTGAGTTGGGCGCCCACCTGGTCGGCGGCTTCGAAGAGTTCGGCGCCGTGTTCGGCCAGCAGGGCCTTGTTGGCGGTGACGACGTCGGCGCCGGAGTTGATGGCCGTGAGGATGTAGCTGCGGGCCGGCTCGATGCCGCCCATCAGCTCGATCACGATGTCGGCTCCGAGGATCAGCGAGTCGGCGTCGGTGGTGAACAGTTCCCGGGGCAGGTCGGCCGACCGCGGGGCGTCGAGGTCGCGCACCAGGATGCCGACGAGCTCGAGGCCCGCGCCCACCCGGTTGGCGAGCTCGTCGCTGTGCTCGAGCAGCAGCCGGGCCACCTGGGCGCCGACGGATCCACCTCCGAGCAGGGCGACTCGCAGATTGCGGTATTCGATCATCGGGTGCTTTCCTTCATGTCGTTGGTCGCCCCAGGCTCGCTGGTCGAGCCAGGCTCGCCGGTCGAGTTTGTCGAGCGCTGTACTGAGCCTGTCGAAGTGACCCCCTGAGCCGATCCCGAGACTCCCGCGTCCCGCGCCAGCAGATCGTCAATAGTCTCCCCCCGAACAATGACCCTGGCTTCCCCGTCCACCACGGCCACAACAGCAGGCCGACCCACATAGTTGTAGTTACTGGCCAACGACCAGCAGTACGCGCCCGTCGCCGGCACCATGAGCAGATCGCCCGGTGCCACGTCCCCCGGCAGGTAGTCGGCGTCCACGACGATGTCGCCGCTCTCGCAGTGCTTGCCCGCCACGCGCACGAGCGCGGACGCGGCATCCGAGACCCGGTCGGCGATGCGCACCGAGTACTCGGCGCCGTAGAGGGCGGGGCGGGCGTTGTCGCTCATGCCGCCGTCGACGCTCACGTAGAGCCGGGTGTTCTCGCCGATGCGCACTGGCTTGGTGGTGCCCACCTCGTAGAGGGTGACGCCGGCCGGTCCGATGATGACCCGGCCGGGCTCGATGGCGATAACGGGCACCGGGATGCTACGGCGGGCGCACTCGGCGGCAACGATGTCGGCCAGGGCCGCGGCCAGCTCAGCCACCGGGCTGGGGTCGTCGACGCTGGTGTATGCGATGCCGAAGCCGCCGCCGAGGTTGAGTTCGGGCACCGGGCCGCCGGCCAGCAGGTCGGCCTGCAAGCTGAGCAGCCGGGAGGCCGACTCGGCGAAACCGTCGACGCCGAAGATCTGCGAGCCGATGTGGCAGTGCAGCCCGAGGAAGTTGAGGCTCGGCTGGGCGCGGATCGCGGCGACGAGCGCCGGGGCATCCTCGAAGACCACGCCGAACTTCTGGTCCTCGTGCGAGGTGGCCAGGAACTCGTGGGTGTGCGCGTGCACGCCGCTGTTGACCCGCAGTCGCACGTTCTGCACGATGCCGGCTCGATCGGCGGCCTCGGCGAGCCGCTCGATCTCGATGGGACTGTCGATGATGATCGTGCCCACGCCCAAGCGGGTGGCCTGGGCGATCTCGGCGCGGGACTTGTTGTTGCCGTGGAACCCGATGCGGGCGGGGTCGACGCCCGCGGCCAGAGCAACGACGAGTTCGCCGCCGCTGCAGACATCGATGTTCAGGCCGGCGTCCACCATCCACCGGGCGACCTCGGTGGAGAGAAAAGCCTTGGCGGCGTAGTACACCTTGACGGTGGTGCCGATGCGAGCAAACTCGGTGTCGAACGCGGTGCGGAGCTCGATCGCGCGAGTGCGGGCATCCGTTTCGTCGATCACGTAGAGCGGGGTCCCGAATCGGGCCGCGAGGTCGGGGGCGCTGACGCCGCCGATCATGATCGCGCCGGCATCGGAGCGCTGGACGGAAGAGGGCCAGAGGCCGTCGGCGAGCGTGTTGGCATCAGCTGGGGAGCTGAGCCACTCGGGGGCGAGTGGGTTATGGGCCACGGGTGAAAACCTCACAGGAGTCAAGTGGGTGTCTCACGAAGTGGCGAGCGAACCCGGATTGGTCCCTGAAGCCAGCGAAGAGACGCGCCGAAAGGGGCGCGGGAATCTACCGGAATTCTAGCGACTGCGAGTTGCGCACGCCGAATCAAGCGGGGGAACAGCTGCCCAGGGTGGTGAGCGACTGTTCGGTGAGCGTCAATGTGCTCGACTCCAGCGTAATGGTTACTCGCTCAGGAGTTGTCTCCACGTCGCTGAGGGTGACCCCCTGCGGCAGGTAGCCGGCCACGCACACGCTGATCGGGTCGCCGCCGAGCACCAGGTCCACCAGCCGACTCACGTCCAGGCCGCCTGAGCCCGCAGTGACCTCGGCGCCGGTGGGAGTGAGCACCAGGGCGTCGGGGGTGACGCTCGGCCCGGCCGTGGCCTGGTAGCCGATCGGCACGCCGAAGATGCTGAGCTCGCCCGTGTAGGTGACCTGGTCGGTGCCGAGTTCGAGCTGGGCGTCGCGCGCCTCGGGGGCGGCATCCGCCTCGGTCAGCGCGGTCTGCAGCAGGGAGTTGAGGGCGTCCTGGTCGAGCTCGATGGCTCCGTCGACGTGGCCGATGGGCTGGCTCGTGTCGGTGGGCACATCGGTGGCGTCAATCGACACGGATGCCGGCACGCCGTTCACCGCCAGCTCCGGAGCGGTCAGCTGCACCCTTTCGAAGCTGCCGCTGAGGTACTGGAAGATAACCGAGGTTCCACCGAGGGCCACGTTCACGTCACCCGAGACACCCTCGGGCAGCTTGGCGTCGATCTCGCTCGCGATGCGATTCTCGGCGTAGCCACGGAGCCCGGCATCGACGGCGAAGAAGATTCCGACGAGGGCGAGTATCGCCACGACCACCACCAGCAGGCGGCGGGCCGGGCGTCGTCGTTTCGGCGTCGTGGCAGTCAAGCGCGCGACTGCTTACATGCGCTCGGGCGCCGAGACGCCGAGCAGGCCGAGGCCGTTGCGGATGACCTGGCCGGTGGCGTCGTTCAGCCACAGGCGGGTGCGGTGCAGGTCGGTGACGGGCTCGTCGCCCAGCGGGATGACGCGGCAGTTGTCGTACCAGCGGTGGTAGTAGCCGGCGACCTCTTCGATGTAGCGGGCGATGCGGTGGGGCTCGCGCAGCTCGGCGGCCTGGGCCACCACGCGCGGGTATTCCTGCAGCACGCCCAGCAGCGCCGATTCGCTGTCGTGGGTGAGCAGTTCGGGGGCGAACGCGCTACGGTCTACGCCGGAATCCACGGCGTTGCGGCCCACGGAGCAGGTGCGGGCGTGCGCGTACTGCACGTAGAACACCGGATTCTCGTTGGTGCGCTTGCCGAGCAGGTCCAGGTCGATGTCCAGCTGCGAGTCGCTCGAGGATCGCACCAGCGAGTACCGGCCGGCGTCCACGCCCACGGCGTCGACGAGGTCGTCGAGGGTGACGATGGTGCCGGCACGCTTGGACATGCGCACGGGCTCGCCACCCTTGAGCAGGTTGACCATCTGGCCGATCAGGATCTGCAGGTTGACGCCGGGCACGTCGCCGAACGCCTCGACCATGGCCATCATGCGGCCGATGTAGCCGTGGTGGTCGGCGCCGAGCATGATCAGGTTCTGGTCGAAGCCGCGCTCACGCTTGTCGAGGTAGTAGCCCAGGTCGCCCGAGATGTAGGCCGGTTCGCCGTTCGAGCGGATGATGACGCGGTCGCGGTCGTCACCGAAGGTGGTGGTGCGCAGCCAGATGGCGCCATCCGCTTCGAAGATGTGGCCAAGCTCGCGCAGGCGCGCGATGGCCTTGTCGACGGCGCCGGACTCGTGCAGGGAGTCTTCGTGGAAGAACACATCGAAGTCGACTCCGAAGCCGTGCAGCTTCTCCTTGATCTCCGTGAACATGAGGTCGACGCCGATGGCGCGGAAGATTTCCTGCTGTTCCTCGCGGGGCAGGCTCGCGATGTCGCCCTCGTAGATCTCCACGACCTTGGCGGCGATGTCGCCGATGTACGCTCCGCCGTAGCCGTCCTCCGGGGTGGGCTCACCCAGGTAGGCCGCGAGCACGCTGCGGGCGAACCGGTCGATCTGGGAGCCGTGGTCGTTGAAGTAGTACTCGCGCGTCACATCCGCGCCTTCGGCCTTGAGCACGCGGGCGAGGCTGTCGCCCACGGCTGCCCAGCGCACGCCTCCCATGTGGATGGGTCCGGTGGGGTTGGCCGAGACGAACTCGAGGTTGATCTTGATGCCGTCGTACATGTGGCCGGTGCCGTAGGCCTCGCCGGCGTTGACGATGGTCCGCGCGAGGGCGCCGGCAGCGGATGCTTCGAGGCGGATGTTGATGAAGCCGGGGCCGGCGACCTCTACGGACGCGACCTCGGGCATGGCTTCAAGGCCGGCGGCGAGCTCGGCCGCCACGGCGCGCGGGTTTGTGCCCAGCGGCTTGGCGATCTTCATGGACACGCTCGACGCCCAGTCGCCGTGGTCGCGGTTGCGCGGGCGCTCCAGCGACACGTCGGCGAGGCTCAAAGACAGATCTGCGACCTCGAGGCCTTCCCCGCGTCGACGCTCAACCAGGTCGTTGACGAGGTTGAGCAGGGACTGAGAAAGTTCGGCAGGGGTCACGGCGAACAAGCTTACCCGGCGTCCCACTTGGTAAGGTCAACGCGTGACCCACTCCCGCACGTCTTCCCTCGCCACCGGCCGCCGACTGCGCGCTGGACTCGCCCTCTCCGGCGCTACCCTCGCACTGTTCGCCCTGGCGGGATGCGCGCCGGCCGGTGGCTCAGGATCAACGGCGACGCCGTCGGCCAGCAGCTCCGCCACCGGCAAGCCCACGGCGACGGCCACCGCCACCGCTGAGCCCACCGAGTCGGCCACGCCGTCGCCCGCCGCCGAAGGTGCCGCCGTCGACAAGACCTGCGACGGTATCCTCACCGCCGATGACGTGTACGCGATCAACCCCAACTACAGCGTGGACCCCAACTACGCGCCGACGAGCGACACCGCCGTGACCGCCACCACGTATAGCGGTGTGTCCTGCGGGTGGATCAACCAGTCCAGCGGTGAGGTTATCGAGGTCTCGCTGGCCATGCCGAATGAGACTCTGACGAACACCCTCAAGGATGCGGCTCTCGCCGACGGCGACATCGTTCCCACCTACGGCACCGCCCCTGAGGTGGAGGGCTACTTCAGTAAGTCCGCCAGCACCGCCCAGGTTTTCACCAAGGGCTACTGGGTAGCCGTCGCCTCCCCCGGCATGGCGGAGCCCGGCGACGCCGAGCGCATCGTCGTCTCGGTTCTCGGCAACCTGTAGCTGGTCGCGTGGAGGGGCGCCCCTCCTCCACAGGCGGCTGTCTTTTCGGGTTCTCCACCGCTGATTTACTGGGATGCACGGTGTCGGTGGCTGGTGATTCACTGTCCCTATGGCCACCTCGAATGCCACACCAGACAGCACCCCGGAAGACTCCCCCGACGGGTCCTCCAATGACTACGTCGATCCGGTCGCCGAAGCCATCAGCGTGGTCATCGACCCGCTGATCGCCAACGCGAAGGTCATCGCCGCCGCGTATGCCGAACGCACCCGGTTGCTGGCCGAGCTGGACCAGCTCGGCCACGACCGGTGGATCATCGCCGGCCTCGCCGGTGACCCAATCGAGTCCGGCCGCAACGACCCAGACACCGGGAAACACGGTCCGGCGTGGGCCGACGAAGAACTCGCCCGTCGGGCCTTGGCAGCCGAGGTCGGCTGCGCGCTGCGGATGAACTTCCAGACCGCAGGCATGATGATCTGCGACGCCGCCCGCCTCACAGAGCAGCTCCCTTTGTTCCACCAGGCTCTAGCCGACGGCCGGATCGGGTGGGGCCACGTTATGAAGTTGATGGAGGTCACGGCATCACTCCCCCTTGACCTGCCCGACCATGTGTTGCCGCGACTGGAAGAGATGACGTTGACGGCTGCCGAGAAACTCACCCCCGGCAAGTTCGCCAAGGTCGCCCGGGAACTCCTCGAAGCCCTGCACCCCGTGCCGCTCCAAGACCGCGTCAACGCGGGCATCCGTGAGCGCCGGGTGGTGCTCCGCCCCGATGCCAACGGTATGTCGTGGCTGAACGCCTATCTCAAGGCCGACGAGGCCCAGGCGATCTATGAGCGCCTCACCCAGATTGCCAAGGCCGTCAACGACGACGACACCGCGACACCGGAGCCGCACCCACCAACGAACACTGACACTGACACGGAGGCGGTACCGATCGTGTGCCGCACTCGCGACCAACGCCGAGCGGACGCCTACCGCGATCTACTCCTGGACGGCATCGGAGCCGACGGCACACTCGGCCGCGGCATCCGCGGCACCGTGCACATCACCGTCCCAGTGCTCACCCTCCTCGGCCAGAGCCAACAACCCGCCATCCTCGACGGCTACGGGCCGATCGACCTGGAAACCGCCCGGCGCCTCACGGGTACGGCGACAAGTTTCACCCGCATCCTCACCCACCCGCACACCGGCTGCACCCTCTCCGTCGACCGGGACTCGCACAACCCGCCGGCGGACCTCCGCCGGTACGTGCAGATCCGCGACAACACCTGTCAGGCCCCGGGCTGTAACCGCCAAGCGATCCACAGCGAGATCGACCACACCCAAGCCTGGAGCGCCGGCGGCCCCACCAGCGCCGGCAACCTCGTCAGCCTGTGCCGGCCCGACCACAGGCTCAAACACCAAAGCAGCTTCACAACCCGCCAAGCGCCCGACGGCACCCTCACCTGGACCACCCCCGGCGGCAAAACCTACACAAACCCCCGCGCCCAGGACCTCGTCCGCGCCGCCCTCCAGCCGCCCACACCCGGGCAGCCACCCACGAAGGGGACGCCGGACGCTGCAGGACCGGCATCCACACCGACTTCACCACCCCTAACCTCACCGGCCTCCGAGCCTCCGCCCAAGACCGACGAGACCCCACCCTTCTAGGCCGCCGTCACGCGCCCGGTGCGCCTCGACTTCCCTGCCCACGTGAGGGGCCAACACCGCAGCCCAGGGATGCTAACCTAGAGGTTCCTGGGCCCCCATAGCTCAGGGGATAGAGCACTGCCCTCCGGAGGCAGGGGCGGCAGTTCGAATCTGCCTGGGGGCACACTTTTCCCACGTCACGCTACGAAGTGCACGTTAGGCGGCGTCGCCGCTTTCCGGTGTCTCGTCGCCGGATTGATCTGGCATCAATCCCAGGGCACGGGCGCGGCGGTAGAACGTGGCGCGGGACATACCGAAGTCGCGCACGACCTGTGCCGTCGGTTCTCCGGCTTCCATGAGTCGATTGGCGTTGCGGATCTGTCGGTTCGTGATTCTTCGTGGCCGGCCACCAAGGTTCTTGCCGGCCTTTCGGCGCCTATCGATCGAGTCGAGCACGCGTTCACGCTTGATTTCGTGCTCCATCTGCCCCAGAGCAGCCATGGTCGTGAACAGCATGGGTCCCGGCGGTGTCGCCGTGTCGACATCGCCGCCGCAGAAATTGAGGACCCGAAGCTCAACCCCGCGGCCGCTCAGGCCCTCGGCGAACGCGAGCACGTTCTGCGTCGATTTACCCAGCCGGTCCAAAGACACGATCACGAATGTGTCACCGGGCTCAAGCGCGGTGACGGCGACATCAAGCTGAGGACGAGGTGCTCGAGCTCCGGAATTCCCTTCATCGACATAGAGGTCATCGCGCCGAACGCCGGCCGCCAAGAGCTCGGCCCGCTGTCCGTCCGTGGCACCGTTTCTAGTCGATATTCGCGCGTAACCGATCAGCTTCTTCACGATGCTCCTTCGCTGTCTCATAACTAACGATGCGCACCGCAATTTGGTCACGGGGTTACGCGACGTAGTTATGTGACTCTCCGGAACCCATTAATCACCGATATTGTCGTTTCTCGTACTCGATTGCACGGATCTTCCCGCTCGTCTGCACGGCGCCAGATCACGGTGCACTTGTCGCTCTTCGTGCTGGTCTGCACGAATTTGCACACCTCTGAACAGCTCGTCCGGCTCGAGACAGCTCACAGAAATTGGCATATTGACGCATTCGGGGTACGTGGTTCAGAATGAATGCGAGCCTCGCCACCCGAAATTGAGGCGGAAAGCCAGGCTTGAATGACCATCGAAAGCCAGCAACCATTCAGGCGATCGGGACTGCCCCCGGTTTAGTTGACTCCTAACCTGTGGAGATTCGTCTTCGCTGGAAAGATGTCAACATGCCCAAGCCCTACCCACCCGAGTTCCGCCGTGACGTCGTTGCGGTCGCCCGGAAGAACGAAGCACCGCTGAAACAGATCGCGAAGGACTTCGGAATCTCCGAATCCTGCCTGGCGAACTGGCTGAAGAAAGCCGACGTCGAAGAAGGCGTCAAGCCGGGCGTGACCGAGAAGGAATCCGCCGAGCTGCGAGAAGCGAAGAAACGCATTCGACTGCTCGAGCAGGAAGCCGAGGTCATGCGCCGCGCTGTGGCCTACCTGTCCCGGGACGTCAACCCAAAATGATGTACCCGCTGGTCCTCGAACTGGCCGTCGACGGTGTTCCCGTCACGGTGACCTGCCGGGTCTTGCGCTTCTCTAAACAAGCGTTCTACCAATGGAAGCGCAACCCCGTCTCGCAGCGCGATTGGGACGACGCCCACCTCACCAACGCTGCCTGGGACGCCCACCACGATGACCCCGCGTTCGGCTACCGCTTCATCGCCGACGAACTCCACCAAGCCGGCCTCACCGCGGGCGAGAACCGGGTCTGGCGGATCTGCTCCCAGCAGCGGCTCTGGAGCGTGTTTGCGAAGAAACGTGGCCTCACGCGCAAGGCGGGCCCGCCCGTGCACGACGATCTCGTCGAGCGGAAATTCACCGCGACACGCCCGAACCAGCTTTGGCTGACCGACATCACCGAGCACCGCACGGACGAGGGCAAGCTCTACCTCTGCGCGATCAAGGACGTCTACTCGAACAAGATCGTCGGCTACTCCATCGACTCCAGAATGAAAGCCTCTCTGGCCGTCGCCGCTGCCCGCAATGCGATCGGCCAGCGCACCATCGCAGGCACGATCCTGCACTCCGATCGTGGCTCTCAATTCCGCTCGAACGCCTTCGTGCGGGTGCTGAAGAACAACGGCATCACCGGCTCGATGGGCCGCGTCGGCGCATGCGGTGACAACGCCGCGATGGAGTCATTCTTCGCGCTGCTACAGAAGAACGTCCTCGATCGGCAGCGATGGGCGACGAGGGATGAACTACGCCTCGCGATCGTTGTCTGGATCGAGCGGACCTACCACCGCAAGCGCCGGCAACGCCGCCTTGGCAAGCTCACCCCCATCGAGTTTGAGACAATAAACGTGGCCCTCAAAGCCGCGTGAAACCACTAACCCATTGAGTCAACTGAACTCGGGGCAGTCCCATCCACCAGCTGGTACAACTCTGAGGTGCACCAAGCAACCGGAGTGATCATTGCTCAGACCCACACTGATCCAGACCATGCCTTGCAACGCCTCGTGGACTATGCGGAATCCACAGGACTATCTGTGGATGCGGTGGCCGCGGACGTTATCGCTTGCAGGATTGCTTTCACCTAACGCCTTTGGTTGTCTTCCGGCGTGGGGCTGCTCCTCGTAGAATCCATCAGTGCTCTCTGAGCGAGGCAAGCAAGTGCTGGCCAGCGCTGGCGGACAGTGGCTCGGGCAAGACGGTTAGGCCATCGGGGGTGCTCGCGGAACCGAGCAATGCACTGATCCACTCTGGATTGATCCTGGGCGTGTGACTGCTGGAGTAGACGTAGACGAGAGAAACTCCGGGGTAGACCCAGATCACATTTCTACTGCCGCTCCCGGCACTCGCCTCGTCCCGCCAGGTGAAATGAAAGCCCTCTTTGTGGCGCAACTTGCTAGCGATGACTGCTTGCAGGTGAGCGAGGGTCCGATCATCGAAGAAGATCGTCAGGTTCGAGTTGTAGATCAAGTGTCCCATTTGGGCGTCTCATTCAGTTTGTAAATATGACTGGTGCCCCTCCACTCCACATCGCGTAGGCCTCGCAACGATCACACTGTATCCACCTATTCGAATTCTCGCGCCGGCTTCACAGGGATGGATGCTGTGAGTTCCGGTGCCCCCGGGTTACCGTGTCCATATGCGGGACAACACAGCGGATGTCGCTCTGATGCGGCAACGGATTCGGGTCTGCGAGGACGCATGCGATGTCCTCATTCACGTGAGCGAAGACTGCGCCGACGCGTGCCTAGGTCTGGGCGATAACGGGGAAGGCACCGCTTGTTTCCTCGCCGCCCTGGATTGCGTAGAGATCAGCCTGGCGGCGACGCGGATTCTGTCCTGTACAACGAGTAAGCACCACGCTGCTGCGATCGCCATCCTGAACGCGTGTCTGCGTTGCTGTGCGATTCCGGAAACGATCCCCGTGCGCCCAGAGGGCGCTCCCTTGTCGTCGTGGCTTTCATCGCGTACCGCGACAATATGCCCGATGACCGGGCGTCATGCGCTCGAGGCGGTGTCTCAGACAACCGCAGCATCCCAAGTGCGGGTAACGCAATATCCTTGCTTCGCTTTGCCCGTGCACGTGAGCGGTGCCGGTGGGCTTAGGAATGCACCTTTCGCCTTGAGATGACTCTCTCGCCGTCGGGTCTGAGTTCTCCGGATGGCGACACGTGCCGATACAGCGTTTGCCGGGTGACGCCGAGCTCTGTGCAGAGCTCGCCCACCTTCGTCTCCTTCTGACCCATGGCGGCCATCGCCAGGCGGACCTTGGCCGGCGTCATTTTGAACGGGCGCCCGCCGGTCCTGCCGCGCGCGCGCGCCGCCGCGAGTCCCGCAATGGTGCGTTCGGAGATGAGCGCGCGCTCGAACTCTGCGAGGGCGGCGAAGATGCCGAAGACGAGCTTGCCGGGTGCGGTTGTGGTGTCGATGGCTGCGCCCTCCCCGGTGAGAACTTTGAGGCCGACGCCACGGTCGGTGAGGTCGTGAACCGTGTTCACGAGGTGGTGCAGGTCACGACCGAGACGGTCGAGCTTCCAGACGAGGAGGGTGTCGCCTTTTCGAAGTGCTTTCAGGCAGGCCGCCAAGTGTGGGCGATCGTCTTTCTTCCCGGAGGCCTGATCCTCGTAAAGATGATCGGCCTTGACACCGGCGGATAAGAGCGCGTCTCGTTGCAGATCGGTGCTCTGTGACCCGTCAGCCTTCGAGACTCGCACGTATCCGACGAGCATGATCGACCCCTGTCATTTATACGTTCGATTACGTGACAACGCAGTGACGACTCCGCTGAAAACTGTGGAGTTCGACGCTCTTTGGCGGTGTTCTGTGATCGCTCCGTGTCGCACAACGCATGGGTTAAGACACAGTCGGGTTTCGAGACATTGGCGCTTGGTTCAGGTGCCTTCTTCCGGCGGTTCCTTAAGGCTGTTACAACAAGCTCATTGATGTGACGTCTAGCGCTTGATTGGTTTCCACAGTGGCGGGCCCTCAGGTTCCGGCACAGTTTCCGGCTGCACCCTTTGCATCCGGACTGACGACCGGAGAAACAAGAACGCCAACGCCCCATCGAGGACCGCGTCAGCGGCGTAGTTGAACGTAAGTTCCGTGGGCATTGAAATCGCGGAGTAGACGTTAGTGGCAGCACTGAGGACAAATAGCGAGCCAACAATGAAGCCAGATCGAGGCCGAGAGGTCATCCGCCACCGGGCGCGGGGCGCCGCGAGAGGTTCGCCCGCACCGCGGAAGGATCGTGTTCCGCCGAAAACCAACAGGATAAGAAGTGCGTTTCCGATCACCCAGCCGGCCGGCCACGGAATCAGGGGGAGGAAAAACAGGCCATTGAGCGCGAGCAAGATGTTGCAGGCGACAACGTAAGCAATTTTCCAACGTGTCTGTCGAATGCGGAGCATCTCGTGAACCTAGCAGCGCCAGCGCCGCCTATGACGGAATGTATTGCGAACGATATTCAATGCCGGAGAAAATGAACACTTTCAGTCCCTACCTGGGGGTGCCCGCGATGGCCTTGATGGGGAGTGGAGTTCTTGCGTTCATGATGAGTATGGTGCTGTGGGCATACTCCAACTCACCACCAAAACGAGCATGGGACGCTGACTAGCTGCGTCACGTAACCCATGGGTTTCGACACTCTGAGGTTGTGAGACACCCGCCGCCGCTAGGCGTCGGAAGCGATCATCGTTGACAGGACTGCGGCAGGGATTTCGGGGGCCTTCAGCGAGAGCGCGAATTGTTTGCCATTGGTGAGGTTGATGATGATTCCGGCGCCGGCGCGGAGGATGATTGCTGATTTGCCTGGCATGAATCGGTAGCCCCAGCCGCCCCATTGCGTGGGTTCCAGAATGTCGGTGCGAACTGACTCGATGGCCGTCAGCGGAATTGACTTCAGCGAGATTCCCAATATCCCCGTAACGACTTTGAGACCGCGCCAGTCGGCACTTATGCGCAGTCGCGCGAACGCCAGCAACGGTACGGAGATGACCGCCAAGACCGCTGCGCCCCAGAGATCTTCTCCCGCTGTGCCGTTGCGCGCTGCGAGGAAGAACAGGACCGCTGCGGTGATTAGAAGCGCAAGGCTTGTCAGAGCGAATAGCGGCACCGTTACGGTCGTGATCCACGCGGCAGTTTCAGTAGGTGCAATAGTGACCACCACAGCGGGCGATTGGGGTGCATCGTCCACCCACCGATGTGCGATCAGGAAAGGGATTAGGCCGTACCCCATCAGCACCATGAGAAGCAGGGGCCACGCACCCACCTCGGGCTCGGCATTCGCGCCGGCGGAGATTGTTGAACCCGCAACCAGCAGCCAGGCGCCGCACGCTAGTCCGGCGGCGAACCCGGCCCACAAGAATGTTGTCCGACGACTCCGGGCTGCGCCCGGTCGAAGCGCGATCGTTGCCGTGATCGCCGAACCGAGGGAAATTAGCGTGAGGAGGGCGATCGCGACCCCCGTCGGCCACGTCGAGCTCACGCCATCGCTACCCCACTGACGGGGCAGGTCGGTCGGGAGTAAATTCCTCCACGCTGCCAACGTTGTCGCGATAGCGACCAGTGGCGCCCAGAGCGTGGACGCCGCGACGACATCACGAATGCCCGCTTGCCCGGGTTTGTGTGTATTCACGATGAGGCGCTTTCTCTCAATGAGGCTGATTGTGAAACGCGGCGACAATCAGTCTCCTGTGGGCTGGCGCAAATCTATCCGCTCTGGGAGGCTCCGAAGATGGTTATGCCAACCACCGCGGCGGTGATGAATGCCATGATCAGCCACCCTTGCCATGTTCGCGGTCCCCAGCCGAAGCCGATTTTCTTCGGACCGAACCATGCTTCCTTTTCGGGCACTACGGCCCCCCTATTCGCGGACAATTGGTATACCAACTCGGTCCGATTCTTGCGGTAACCCTACCGCCACGAACGCGCCAACGGGTTGTTCTCATGTCGATTTCTTCTGCGCCTCGTTGTTCCGCAGCGGGCTCGATACAGAAGATGGCAAATACCTCGCTGCCTCATATCCCATCGGCGGCTTCAAGGGGTCGTAGCAACACCGTATGAGTGAGGTGTTGGTGATGGCGTCGAGAGTGGTCATGAAGGAACGCGAGAACCTGTTCTGGGAACGGGTTCGCGAGGGCATGTCGGCGGCGGCCGCGTGTGAATCTATGGGAGTGAATCGCAAACAGGGATACCGGTGGATCAAGGCCGCCGGCGGTCGAATACCCGTCCCGGCCGTGCCGGCGTCGGGGCGCTATATGGGTCAAGAGGAGCGTCTGCGCATCGCAGATCTGCGGCTGGGCGGCGCCGGTGTGCGCGCGATCGCCCGGGATCTGGGGCGCTCCGCGTCGACGATCAGCCGTGAGCTGCGTCGCAATTGCCACCCGACAACGCGCAGCTACCGACCCTATGCCGCACACAAACGCTGCGTGATCAGAGCCGGCCGGCCCAAGCCGAGCAAGCTCGACGACCGGCTGCTGGCCGCCGTCGTGGAGGAGCGGTTGCGGAAGAACTGGAGTCCGCAGCAGATCAGTGATGACCTCGCGGTCGTGTTCGCCGGCCAGGCCGAGCTCCAGGTTTCGCACGAGTCGATCTATCAAAGCCTCTACGTTCAGAGCCGCGGTTACGTCGGAGTGCGCCTGCATCGGCACCTGCGACGGGGCCGTTCCGCCCGGAAACCACGGGGAACACAGCTGAACGCGCCGGGCAAGATCCGCGACAAGGTGATGCTGAGCGAACGGCCCACAGAGGCCAACGACCGGAAGGTCGCCGGCCACTGGGAGGGCGATCTGATCGTCGGATCCGCGTCCGGATCGGCAATCGCGACTCTCGTTGAACGCACGACCCGGTTCGTTGTCCTGGTGCACCTGCCCAACGGCCACAGCTCCGCTGCGCTTCACGACGGGCTCATCGACGCGCTGGACGGCCTGCCAATGCTGTTGCGGCGTTCGTTGACGTGGGATCAGGGAACCGAACTGGCCCGGCACGTGGAGATCACCAAAGCTACCGGCGTTCCGATCTACTTCTGCGATCCAGCCTCGCCCTGGCAACGCGGCTCGAACGAGAACACCAACGGCCTGCTGCGACAGTACTTCCCGAAGGGCACCGACTTGAACGCCCACAGCCCTCAACGCCTTCTCGAAGTGGCCACGGAACTCAACGATCGACCCCGCAGAACCCTCAAACGCAGCACCCCGGCTGACCTGCTCAGCGAGCTAGTCTCGAGGAAAGAAATAGCCCCTGTTGCTACGACCGTTTGAAATCGCACATCGGATACGACACAGTCGGGATACGAGACAGTGATTAGTCACCGCAGCCTGTCGGTAACTTGTTTCGCATGCTAGCGTGTCTCACATGATAGCCGAGATTGGTTCGCAGCTTAGGAAGGGTGTGGTCGAGTACTGCATACTCGGCTCTCTCTCCCGCGAGCCGATGTATGGGTGGCAACTAGCCGAGTCTCTGTCCGCCCCCGGCGTCATCGCCGGCATCGGCACCCTGTACCCGGTACTGACCCGCCTTCGTGAAGGTGGATTCATCACGGCATTCGAGAAGAGCTCGGGTGTGGGTCCCGTTCGGAAGTACTACCGTCTGACACCGGCAGGCATACAGAAGCTCGCGGCGTTCCGCGAGCAATGGCCGAGTTTCGTTACGACGGTGTCGAACTTTGTGGGAGAGGAAAAGAGTGTCGAGCACTGAACAACCCGTGGAAGTTGCCGCCTACCTTCACCAGCTGGATGTTGCGCTTGCGGACGTCCCGAAGAGTACTGCCGGTGAGATCCGCCTGGGCATCGCTGAAGAGCTGGCGTCACTCCCGCCGGATGAAGCACGGGATCGCATTATTCAGCTCGGCGATCCAACATTCATTGCCTCGGAGGCCCGGGAGGGCGCTGAACCGCCGCAGGCAAGATCCGGCCTCAGCTCGCGTGTCTACGTCATTGTCGCTTCGCTCGCGGTCGCTGTTGGCGGGCTCATTGTGCCGATCGTGGGGTGGGTCGTGGGTTACATACTGGTGTGGCTCTCACCCGCATGGCGCCGATGGGAGAAAGTTGTCGCCATCGTCGCACCCCCGGGAGCAGGCCTCCTCATCGCCGGCTACTTTACGATCGCGGAGCTGCAGTCCCGTGCCGCGATGGCTCTGCCAAGCGATCAGCTGGTGCTGCCACTTGCTTCTGTGGTCATTTGGAACGCCACGGTAGCGTTCGCGCTAGCGAACCTCGCAATTGGCGTCTGGCTTCTGGTGCGAGCGCTCCGCCGCCAGTGATTTGACTCGGAACAACGGCCACCAGGATCCTTCTTGGGTCAGCAAGGTGAGGCCGAACGACCTCGTGGTTCTTGAGGTCACCGAGCAGAGTCGAATCAGTCTGCCCAGCCGGTGTCCGGCTCGACGGAGCCGATAGTGTTAACGCCAACTAAAAACAGGGCCATAAACGCCTGGCGAGTTCTAGGTCTCGTCGCAACACTCCACCAAGATTTGGAGTGTGAAGATGGCCAGACGTGGGCGCAAGAGAAACCTCAACCGCGAAGACGAGTCTTGGAAACTCATCCTTGCCGGGATCGGACCGATCGCCGCCGCGAAGCGCGTCGGGATCGGACGCACGACCGGTCACCGTTGGAGATCTCAACGTGGTGGGATCGCGCCGCTACGACTTGCTGAGGCAGACAGACACGAACGGTACCTGAGCCTGATCGAACGTGATCGGATCGCTTTGTTCAGGCGAGACGGATTCTCCATCCGGGAGATCTCCAGGCGACTTGGCCGATCACCGTCGACGATCAGCCGCAAGCTTCGCCGCAATATGCGAAAACACGACCGCGGCCAGTACGTTTCATCACCGACGAACTCGGCGCGCACCTCATCCGGCCCGACCGAAAGGACGAGAAGAAACGCTTTGGCAAACTCGGCGGCATCCGCCAATGGGTCGAGTCCGTCTTCGACACCCTCAAAGGCCAACTCACCCTCGAAGACCACGGCGGACGCACCCTCCTGGGGCTCTACTCCCGCGTCGCCGGCCGACTACTCGCCCTCGCCGCCGGAATCTGGCACAACTGGCTTATCCAAGCACCCAACAAACGATCCCTCATCGCCTACGACCATTAGGACTCACTCATCTAGGGCGCGGACAGGCGTGGCCAACAGCCCAGGCACCCTCCCGCGCATCTTGCGGGGGTAGCATACGACACGGATCTTCGGGGCGTCTTCTGCCATAAGGATAATGGTGCTCGTTCGGCGGTGCGGGGTAAATTCGCGACGGTATCGTAGGTATTTAAGCTGATCTTTTCAGCCGTCCGCAGGCTGAGAGCGGGTACTCCCGCTTACCACCAACCCATGCAAAGGCAACGACACCATGGTGATCTTTAGCCGTCCACGACCCGGGACCCTGCCCACAACGCTCAAGCTCTTGGTGGCAATCATGATTCCATCGGTCATCGTGAGCGTGCTCGGAGGGGCCTCGGCCAGCATGGGATTCGGACTGGCCATGGGCCTGGGGATGGCGGTCACTCCCGTGAGCAAGCCGCGCCAGGCAGCACTGCTGGTGATCATAGGTGCCGCACTGGGCGGGATGGCGTCCCTGGCGGGTTCAACACCCTGGGCCGTCGCGGTTCTCATGTTCGTCTCAGCAGTCCTCTCTGCAGCCACCAACAAGCGCTCAGCCGGACTGCTCTCGCTGACTCCGGTCATGGTTATCCTCTTTGGGCCCGGCCCGATCAACTTAACCTGGTGGGCCGCGGTGCTGTGGATTCTTGCCGGAGGGGTGGCCGGAGCCCTGATCACCCGCCTGCTCAAGTTCCAGGCCCCGACCCTTCCGGTGGAAAAGCGCACCGCGTGGGAACACGGGATCGCGGTGGGTCTGTTGTGTGCCGCGATCATGTACTGGACCTTGACCAACAACATCCCCCACGGGTACTGGGTCGCGGTGACCGTCCTGATGGCCCTGCGGCCGCTAGCCAATCAGCGGCGCGAGACCCTCAACGGACGCCTCATCGGCACCTTCCTGGGCGCAATGATCGCCTTGCTGGCGGTGTTGTTCCTGCCCGTCTGGGGCGCAGTCATAGTGGCTGTACTGTGCCTGTTCTTCCTTGTCTGGTATTCCATGGGCGGGGCATACCTCATGCAAGCACTGGCCTTAACGCCGATGCTGTTGATCTTCGCCTCCCTTGGCGATGTCGAGCGCGGATTCGAGCTGACCATTGAGCGAGTCATTTTCACGGTCGTTGGAATCGCCGCAGCAGTCTTGGTCGCCTTGTTGCTGCGGCGCTGGGAATCACGGCGCGAGGCCCTATCCGGATAGGACCGCCACACCACCCCTATTACGACAGTAGATTTACCCAGAAAGAAGAGCGTTCCACTGCTTTTTGAAAACCAAGTAGCCCTCGTCACGGCAGCCGGAGCCAGCATCGGACGCGCCATTGCCCTGCGTCTGGCTGCCACGGTGCCTCGATCATCGTCTCGGACGTCAACGACGAAGCCGGCGCCGAAACCGTGGCGCTCATAGAGGCCGCCGGAGGACGAGCGGCCTACAAGCACGCCAATGTCGCCGACGCCGAAGAGGTCGACGCGCTGGTTCCCTTCTCCCTGGAATCCTTCAGCCGTTTGGACATGGCGGTGAACAACGCCGGTGTCGGCGCGACGCCCAAGCCGGTCCAGGACACTACCGCCGCGGACTGGGACCGGACCATCAACGTCACCCTGCGCGGCACCTTCCTGGCCAGTCAATCCTAGATCACCCACTTCCTGGAACAGGGACGTGGTTCGATCGTGAACATCGCCCCGCTGGCAGGCATCAGCGCCACCCCGCATTTGAACCCTATGGTGCCGCAAAGCACGGCGTGGTTTCCCTGACCCGCAGCGTAGCCAAGGAAACAGCCGAACAAGGCATCCGCATCAACGCCGTGGCCCCCGGTGCCATTGAAACCGCGGCGCTGGCTTCCCTGCCTGCCGAGGCCAAGGCCGCCTACGCCGCCGAGATCCCTATGGAGCATCTGGGCCAGCCCGAGGACATCGCCAACGCGACCGCTTTCCTCCTTTCTGACCAGGCCTCCTTCATCACCGGCGTCGTGCTGCGCGTGGACGGCGGAACCGAGGCCTAAGCATGAAATCAGCCGCGCAGCAAGTAGCCCTGGTTCCGCGGAGCCGAGGGATTAGTGGGTCTCGCTGATCGTGCTCACCGAAACCGGGCAATGGTCCGCGTAGACGCTGCGGTCTTAGGGACATCCCCTCGTACCGATCAACTTCACACGGAAGCCGCCCCCAAATCGGCTACGCATGCAATCCAAAAACGATCGTTTCTAAGCTGCGGGGAATCCACCGCTGAAGGGTGTGGGCTGCTGCGCTATGTGGCGGCATTCTGTGATCGATATTTGGCGCATCGATCTGGTTGCCACGATGGCTCCGAGGGCGGCTCGCGTCTTGTATCCCATGAGTTGTGAGACGTCCCGCCGACTGGATTCTCGTCACCTAGGAATCAACATTTGTGCACCCGATGCGGTTACGTCCCCGTGAGTCACGCAAGTCCGCAAAACTCACCGCCGCCCGTCAGCTCGCACGCGAGAAGTCGGCGCAGTTTCGGAAACGTGAGGACAAGCTAGAGTCCATAGCCGTGGATTACTTCGCCTATATGGAACAGATCGGTGACGTGAACGAGTTCGCCGGAAAAGAGGTTGCGCGCATCCGCGCGCAAACCGAAGCGTACACGGCTGACCGACGCCGAAGCGCTGACGCAGCGATTGCGCAAATGGTGGCCGCCGGGGCTGCCTGCGCGGAGGTCGCCGGGCGTCTCGGGATCGCGACACGCGACGTAAAGCGGGCAGCGCCGACCCCTGCATCTCCCGCCAAAACCGGAGCCGGGAATGCGGCACCGGGCGAACATCGCACTGAGCAGGAAAGTACGCCGGTCGGCCAGTAGGCGTTAGGTTCCGGGTTGGCTTTTTGGGTCTGCCCGAGAGGCGGTTAGAGCAGTCGCGGGTGCGATTCTTCTACCCCCGCGAGAGCGGCGCTCATTCGCTCGGGGTCCCGCCCGTGGGTGAGGATTACGTCTCTCAGATCGCGGGAGCGCTGCGCGCGTTCCTCGCGGGCTAGACCATTGAACTGCCATGCTGACCATTTGTTGTTGACCGGCGACAACACCAACGCGGCGACTACCGGGCGGAGGCAGTCGCCGCGTTCGCGGATCGTGGAAAGGGTCAGTCGATGGCGAAGAGCCTGTCGACCTCGGCCGCGGCCTCCTTGAGCGTCTCGGGTTCGGCTTCAAAGATGAGCACCTGCTCCACGGCGGGCTCCATGATCGCGAGCACATCCACCCAGTGGTTGGCGATCGGCGCGAGTTCGGTGGACCCGGCGGCGACGGCGTCGAAGTAGACCGAGACGTCGATGCCGGCGGCGCTGAAGGCCTCACGTGCCTTCTCGCTCGAGCTGTTCAGGGCCGGGAAGACCACCGCGGCCGCGGCGACGACGTCCTGGCAGGCCTCGGTGGACATGTAGCCCACCCACTTCTTGGACAGCTCGGGGTTCTTGGTGGAGGCAAGCACCGAGTCGGCGAGGCCGTTGAGCACGCCGACGCGCTCACCTGTGGGGCCGGTCGGCAGCGGGGCGATTCCGGCGTCGATGCCCTCGAAACCGTAGTAGCTGCGGGCGTTCCAGCTGCCGTCGGTGACGAGCGCGTAGCTGCCTGCGCCGAAGGCATCCTTGATGCCAACGCCGGAGGACGCGGCCTGGTAGCTCGGCATGTAGCCCTTCTCGATCAGCGAACGCCACCAGGCGATGGTGTCGATGTACTCGTCGGCGGCGTAGTTGAAGTCGGTGCCGAACGGGTTCTTGTCGGAGTACTCCCAGCCGGCGCTGAGCGCGTACATGCTCCACTGAGTCTGGCCGAACGCGCCGATGCCCGACTTCGACTTGAGGCCGAGGCCGTACACCTCGACGTTGTCGGGGTCGTAGCCTGCCTCGTCGCCGCGCACGCCGTTCTTGTCGATTGACAGGTGCGCAATGGTGTCCTCCCAGGTACCGCCGTCTTCAGGGTTCCAATCCAGATTTGCCAGGCTCTTCGGGGTGAGGCCCCCCTCGGTGAGATAGGCCTCGTTGTAGATGGTGGCGACGGTGTCCCAGTCCTTCGGCATACCGTAACGGTCGCCGTCTTCACCGACCCAAAGCTCGGGGATGCCTGCCTGATAGTCGTCGAAGTCGATGCCTTCGCTCTCTACGACGTCGTCGAGGGCGAGCAGCTGACCGGTGCTGGCCAACTGCGGAAAGAACGACGGGTGGTTGGTGATCACGTCGGGGGCATTGCCGCCGACCAGGCTGGTGGTGAGCGTCTGGAAGTAGTCGTCGTACCCGTACTGCTCGATCTTGATGCTGGTTCCAGGGTTCGCCGCCTCGAAATCGGTGGCGCACTGCTGGTAGGCGGTCTGCTGGTTGGAGTCCCAGAGCCAGTAGGTGATCGAACCTTTGGCATCTGCGCCGGCATCGCTGCCTCCGCCGCCCGAGCAGGCGGTCAGAGCAAGCAGCGGCATTGCTGCGAGAAGCGCAAGTGCTCTCGTGGTCTTCTTCATTTCTTTCCCTTTCGTGGTGCAGGTGGTTGGTGTGCTGTGGGGAACTATTTGACGCCGGAGTAGCCGATTGAATTGATCACCCGGCGGCCGAGGAAGACGAACATGATGAGGATGGGCAGCGCAGCGATCAGGGTCGCCGCCATCAGGCCAGCCCAGTCCGGCCCACCCTGTGGGGTCTGCGACCTGAAGACACCGAGCGCGACGGTGAGAACCCGCACCTCTTCTTCCCGGCCCACCAGCTGCGGCCAGAAATACTCGTTCCACGAGGTGATGTACGTGAGGATGGCGAGGGTCGCGATCGGCGCTGAACCCAACGGCAAGATCACCTGGAAGAACCGGCGCAGCGGTCCCGCGCCATCGATGATCGCCGCCTCCTCTACTTCCCGGCTGATGCCGAGGAAGAACTGGCGCAGGAAGAAGATCGCGAACGGGGTCATCAACAGCGTCGGCAAGATGATGCCAGCGTAGGTGTTGAGCAGGCCCAATTCGCGGATGGTGACGAAGTTGGGGATGGTGGTGAAGATCGGCGGCACCATAAGGGCGGCAATGAAGGTGGAGAACACCAGGTCACGACCGCGCCACTGCAGACGGGCGAACGCGTACGCGGCCATCGAGCAGAACAGCACCTGGCCGATCGTGGTGACGGTGGCCACGATCAGGGAATTGCGCAGGTAGGCCCAGAAGTTGATGGATGCGCCCGAGCCGCCTTCCGCGAGCGCCTCGGCTGGGGTGGCCAGGCCCAGCACTCGCTCGTAGGCGCCGAAGGTGAAGTCCACGGGCAGTAGCGAACCTGGGTCGCTGCCTAGCGAGGTGGAGGTGGAGAACGAGGTGCGCAGCATCCAGTAGAACGGAATGAGAGTGATGAGCATGACCCCGCCGAGGGCTACCCAGGCCAAGGTCCGGCCCACGGTGAATTTGGGCTTGGCACGTCGGCCCGGGCGCCGGGGCCGGGTCAGCTCTTGGGGGTCGGTGACTGCCGGGGCGTTGATAATCGTTGTCATGGTCGGCTCATCCCAGGTCGGATTTGTTGGCGCGGGTCAGGCGCAATTGCACGAAGGTGAAAACGGCGAGCAAGACGAAGAGCGCGAGCGCCATTGCCGAGCCGTAACCGAAATCGAATCGGTTGAAGGCCATGTCGAAGATGTAGTAGTTGATCACCCGGGTTGAGTTGACCGGGCCGCCCTGCGTGGTAACCGCGATGGTGTCGAAGATCTGGAACGACCCGGTGACAGTGACCACGAGCACCATCGCCAGCACCGGCCGCAGCAGGGGAAGCGTGATGCTGCGGAACATCCGCAGCTCGGAGCCGCCGTCGATGGCTCCAGCCTCGTAGACGTCCTTGGGGATGGCCTGGAGTCCGGCGAAGATCAGCAGCGCGGTGTAGCCCATGTGCCGCCAGACATTGATGAAGGCGACGGTCGGAATGGCCCACTCGCTTTCACCGAAGAAGGCGACCCGGTCAAGCCCGATGCCGTCGATGATCTCGTTCACGATGCCGAACTGAAAGTCGAACATGTAGAACCAGACCAGCGCCGCGATCACGTTGGCGATCAGGTACGGCAGCATCACGACGCCGCGCACCACCATTGACTGGGTGAGCCGCTGCATGAGAACCGCGATGCCCAGGGCGAGCACAGTCTGCAAGCCGATGTTGATCAGGACGTACCAGCTCGTGGTGCCGAGCGCGTTCCAGAACAGGGGGTCGTTGAGTAGCCGCTTGTAGTTCTCCAGCCCGATGAACTCGGGCGCGGTGAGCAGGTCGAAGTCGGTGAAGCTGTAATAGAGCCCGCTCAGTGCAGGCCAGAGGTAGAACGCGATGAAGCCGATGAGCGCGGGGGCCACGAACAGCCAGGCGGCGATCGCTTCCCGTCGCTTCAGGCCGAACAGATTCTTCTTCGAGCGCGGGGGCGCAGGCATCCGGGCCGGGCTGGCTGCCCGGCGAGTGGTGGCAGGTGCAGTCATCGGACTCAGCCTTCCGTGCAAGTGATCGAGGTGACGTGCACCAGGGCGAGATGTTCGGGCGCGAGTGCCGGCGCCTGCAGGCCCACCCGGGCCAGGGTCAGTCCACTCAGCTCGATGCCGTCAACCCACCAGGCCGGGGCGGCGTGGTGGTTGAAGGTGAGGATGCCGGTGCCAGGAGCCAACGGCGCAACCCGGTACACGCGTTCAGGGTCCAGCCCGGGCAGGCGCACCATCCCGGGCGGGTTCTGCACCGAGGTGGCCATCGCCACGAAGGAATAGAGCGCCTCGTCGCGGTCGACGGAGACAACGCCGCGCAGCCAGTACGCCTGGTCGGGGTGGTCGCCGCGCACCACGGTGCCGCGGTGCATCCAGCCGCGCATCTCTTTATAGAGCGCGATCCACTGGGTGAGCCGTTCGACCTCGTCAGCGCTGGCGAGCGAGAGATTCTGCTCGATGCCGAAGCTGCCGAAGATGGCGGTGCCGGCACGGAACGAGATGTCATGCACCCGCTTGGTGGAGTGCGCGGTGTCTGCACCCACGTGCGAACCGATGAGTTCGGGCGGCACGGTGAGACCAGTCCAGCGTTCGATCCGCTGCCGCTCGAGGGCGTCAATGCAGTCGCTGGCCCAGATGCGGTCACTTCGTTCGAGAACTTCAAGGTCGGCGCGGGCGCCGCCAGAGGAGCAGGCTTCGATCTCCAGGCGGGGAAACCTGGAGCGCAGTTCGTCGACCAGCCGGTAGAAGGCGAGGGTCTGGTCGTGCACACCGGCGACGCCGGCACCCGGGTGGCCCGCATCGACCAGGTCGCGGTTGTGGTCCCACTTGATGAAATCGATGTCATACCGGGCGACTAGACCGCTCATGCTCTCGAGCACGTGCGCGAACGCTTCAGGGTTGGCCAAGTCGAGAACCTGCTGGAACCGCGCGGTCGGCGGCAGCCGGTACCCGGGCGACATGATCCATTCGGGGTGTTCGCGGGCCGCGTCGGAATCGGGGTTGATCATCTCGGGCTCGAACCACAGTCCGAACTGCATGCCCAGCGCACGCACCCGCTGCACGAGCGGATCCAGCCCGTCGGGCCACATAGTGTCGTCGATACGCCAGTCGCCGAGGCCGGCGGACTTGTCGCGGCGGCCGTGGAACCAGCCGTCATCGAGCACGAAGCGCTCCACGCCCACTTCGGCGGCCCGGTCGGCAAGCGCCAGCAGGGTGTCGAGGTTCTGATCGAAGTACACGGCCTCCCAGGTGTTCAGCACGACCGGGCGGGGTGATGTGGGGTAACCCACCCGGGTGCGCACGAAGGCGTGGAACCGGGCGCTGAGCTCGTCGAGTCCGGTTCCGTAGGAGGCGTAGAGCCACGGACTGGTATAGGAATCGCCGTCGTTCAGCCGGATCTCGCCGGGCAGCAGTAACTCGCCGCCGCCGACCACGCCGCGACCGTTCGGCATCCGTTCGGCGTAGGTGCGGTGGTTTCCGCTCCACGCCACCTGCACGCCCCAGACCTCACCGGTCTGGAAGCCGAAGCCAGTTGAGCCGACCGCGTACAACAGTGACGCGTCGTGTCCGGTACGACCGCGGCGGCCCTCGTTCACGTGGCTGCCGAAGGTGAAGGCGTGCCGTTGCGGGCTACTTTCCCGCACGTGCCGGCCCGTGAAGTCGAGGATCTCCTGCGCATGCAGCGGCACCGGCAGCGCCAATTGCAGGCCGTCCAGGGTGTACACACCGGCACCGGTACCGGTGACGGTGGCCCGGGAGCGCAGCACCCCGGACTCGGACAGCTCGATGACAAGCACCACCTCGAGTCCCGCATCCACATCGGCCAGGTCGGCGACGAAACGGCGGTCGGCGAACCTGGCATCCGGCGAGCCACCCACGGATGCGGCGGTAAGCGCCAGCAGCGGAGTGAAGTGGGCTCCGTCGCGGTGACCGGAAATGCCCGGCGTGCCGGCCCACCCAGCGGCCTGCTCGGGGAGCACGCCCAACGGCACGTGGACGTCGATGCTATTGGACACGATCTGGGGCCGTGCTGCCGTGGCGAGCTGCTCGAGTGCGGCCGCCGTGTCGCCATCGAGAGGTGCTCCCCAGTGCACGATCTGGGGAACCCCAAAGCCCCCCGCATCGATGACCACGCTGACACCGCCCGCCAAAAGATGGAACAGACGGGGGGTCTCTGACAACATTTTGGCTTCCTTGCCTAGGGCCCTGCGGGCTTCGTGCGACGTCTAATATTATTACGATAGAAAACACTTGGCGTCAAGTCATTCTCGAACGAAGCTCACTTGCCCGTGATTACGACGCCGGGCGCGGTGAGTGCTCAATAGAATATTTTTGGAAGCAAAAGCAGTGTCGTCAGAGCTTAGGATTTCGGCCTAAGCATAATTGGGGTGTGAAACGTGAGTGTCAGAGAAGTCGCTCCAGGAACGATGGCCATCGAGTCAGCCAGATCTGCCGCCAGGGAAGTGGTCAAGAACGGCCCGCTGTCGCGCAGCGAGGTGGCCCGCCGGCTGAACCTCTCCCCTGCCAGCCTCACGCGGCTGGCCAAACCGCTTGTGGACTCTGGCCTGCTCGTTGAGGGCGAACCGCAGGCCGACCCTGTGCACGGTCGCATCGCGCGGCCGCTGGACGTGTCGGGAGAGCTTCGTTTTCTCGGGGTCAAGGTGAATGTCGACGCCCTCTACGCGGTGGTCACCAACGCCCGCGCCGAGATCGTGGCGCGCGCGAGTAGCCCGTTGGCGTCGACGACACCCGATGCGGTGACCGACGGCATCGTGGCGATATCCCAGTCGCTGTTGGGAGATGTCTGTCGCTCAGAACGTATCGGCGTCGCGCTCGGTGGGCACTCTCTCGACGGCAGGATGGTGAATGTCTCCCGGTCGCTCGACTGGCACGATGTCGCCCTGACCGAGGCCGTAGCGGCGCGCACCGACCTCCGTACGGTGGTTGAGAACGACGTGCTCGCACTCACCCAGGCACAGCTCTGGTTCGGCATGGGCCGGGGACACAGCGACTTCGCCCTCATCACTGTCGGCGTGGGAGTGGGCTGCTCGCTCGTCATCCACGACAGCGTGGTACGCCGCGAGCACCCGAATGCTCCCACGGTGGGGCACTTCGTGATCGACCGCACCGGCCCCATTTGCGCCGACGGCCACCGGGGCTGCGCGATGGCTTACCTCTCGTCCGGCAGCATCTGCCAGTCCGTGTCGATCGGTCTGGGCAGGGTCGTGACCTACGACGAGGTGCTCGCGCTCGCGGCGAGCGGCGATCCCGTGGCCGCCCGGGTGGTGCAGGAGTCGGCGACGGCATTGGGCCGGCTGATCTCGTCGGTGTCGATGCTCACCGGAATCCAGGACGTGTTGCTTTCCGGCGAGGGCATCGGGCTGGCTACAACGGCCCCCGACTCCGTCGCCGCGGGTATCGACAGCGACCGCCCGGGCTGGGCGTTACCGATCGCAACGCGCATTGAGCCGATGGACTTCTACGAGTGGGCCAGAGGCGGCGCCGTCGTCGCGATTCAGGACTACCTCGACACCTACCCGATTGAATTCGCCCCGGCGCGAAAGGCCGCGATCGCCTGAGTGAGCGCGTCATCGCCGCCCACATTGCCGGGGAAGACGGCGTATGGCGTGGCCGCGACGCCGTCAAGGCCGGCGTCACCGGACTGCCAGACCGAGACCATGCCGGGCAGGAGCGAGCCCAGAATGGTGGCCCGACGCAGTCCCACGGCGGCGGTGGCGAGATCGCTGGAGGTGATGCCGCCCTTGCCGATGAGGAATGCCGGCCGGGCCCGTCTGAGCACCTCCCGGGTGATTGTCACCAGCGCCTCGGAGACGGCCCGCGCGATGCGGAGGCTGTCGGCGCCGTCGGCGCCGTCCACCCGTTCCCGCGAGGTGGAGATCACGACGTCGCCATCGGCGAGGGCCTCCACGGCGCTCTGCACCATTTCACCCAGAACGGCGGCGGGGTCTGAGCCCCGCACCAGGGCCGGAACGTCAATGACGACCTGGTGCACGTGCGCGTCGTTGGCTACGAGATGTGCCAGCTGGCGGCTGCTCAGCGGCACGTGAGAGCCCACCACGACCAGGCCGTGCCTAGTGGCGGGGCGCGCCCGGGCGACGGCGGCTGCCACCGCGGCCGACGTGAGCGGCGCCTGCCGCTCCTGGGCCAGCCGGGGACGGAGCAGTCCGGGACTGGACCTGTAGAGCAGCCGCCGCCCGCGCGCCTCGGCTCGCATCGCGGCGAGGGCGATTCCGCGCAGGTCGTTCTCGTCAGCGGCGTCGATGACAACGTGCCGGCCGCCGCTCACCCGAACGATCAATTCGACCAGCTCGAGCGGGTCCCCGCGCACCTTGGCCAGGGTGATCTGGTCGACGTCGTGCGCCGGCCGGGTACCGTGCGACCGTTCCTCGGTGAACTCGCGCAGGTCGCTCGAGGTGTACCCGAACGTCGCGTCCGCGGCGAAGCTGGACTCGCCTGCCGGGAGCCAGGCGCCGCCATCGAAGATCCAGTGCATGGAGTCGACCGTCACCCGGCGGGCATCCGGAAAGGCCGGCACGACCACGACCACGTCAACGCTGCCCCAGCCCACGCGGGCCAACGTGCCACAGGCTTCGTCGATTTCGTCGATGTGGTGACCCCGCAGGGTCGAGTCACCGCGGCTGATGACGGCGTACGGCCGGCCGGCGGCCGCGGTGTGCACGGACTCGAGCACGCTCGCATTGAGAGCCCGCGCGTCGGGTGCCGAGAGGCTGCGCGAGTTGGTGAGCACACAAAAGCCGGTGCCGGGCTGCTCGAACGCCCAGTGGAGGTCACCTGCCTCCCAGCGAGTAAGGATCGGGAGGTCCGTGACGGTTTGCGTGCCCGTCGGGTCGTCGTCGAGCACCACGATCGTGGGGCCCGCCTCCGCGGCGCGGCGCAACTCTTCTTGGTCGACGGACCGTGATCGTGGCGCGGCGGCAAGCGCGGCTTCCAGGCCGAGGCCCGCCATCAGGCGGTGAGCGTGGTCGCCGTGGCAGCCAGCGAGCGGGCGAGGAAGTAGGCGTTGCGGGTGGAGGTGACGGATGCAGTGCCCGCGCCGACGCGGTCGAAGGCGGTTCCGTGCGCCGGCGTGCAGACGGCAATGCCGATTCCACCTTCTACAGTCACGCCGCCATCGAAGCCGATCATCTTCATCGCAATCTGGCCCTGATCGTGGTACATCGTCACGACACCGTCGAAGTCGCCGTCGCGGGCGCGGAGAAAGAGGGTGTCGGCAGGGAACGGTCCCACAGCGTCGATGCCGGCCTCGCGGGCCAGAGCGACGCCGGGCCTGATCTCGTCGATCTCCTCGCGGCCGAACTTACCGCCTTCGCCGCCATGCGGGTTGAGCGCGCACACGGCGATCCGTGGGCGCGGCACGCCGGATCCGACGAGGTAGGCGCTGAGCAGGCTCGCTGCCCCAAGCACCCGGGCCGCTGTGATCTGAGCCGGGGCATCCCGGTGCGAAACATGCGAGGTCACGCGGGAGGTCCAGAGGCCGTTGATCGCATTCAGCTCCGACACCACTCCGGTGACGCCGAGGCGCTTCTCGAACCAGCGCAGCTCGTCGTTCTCGTGCATACCGGCTTGGTGCAGTGAGGATTTGTTCAGCGGCGCGAAAACTATCGCATCCACGTCACCACGTTCGTGGGCCGCCAGTGCGAGTTCAAGGTTGTGCAGCGCCCAACGGCCCCCCTCTTCAGAGGCCACCGCCACCGGCATGTTCCCAAAGCCGGCACCGTTGTCGACAATGGTGATGTGCTCGGCTCCGTCGACGGCGGCACGGTCGGCACCGGCACCGGCCTGGTCGAAGCCCCGGTCAAGCTCGGGTCCGGTGGTGTAGACGGAGACATACTGGCTCGGATCGGCCGCGAGTTCGGTCAGCAGCCGGGCAACGAGCTCGGGTCCGATCCCCGCGGGATCGCCGGTCGTGATGGCCACGCGCACGGGCATCGAACGGTCGGTGAGAGGGGAGCTGGGCGTCATTACCGTGTCTTCCGTCGGGGCCGATGCGAGGCGTCGGCCTTGTGTTAAATCACGATATCATTTCCATCACGGAAACCATACGCAACTCGAGCAACAAAACCGCTGCCACTCGTGTTCTTCAGCCGGGTGAATGCTTTATGCGCGAAACGCTTCTGACCGTTGGTGCAGGTTACTTAGATCGAGTTGTGTGTGGATGCGTTGGCCGACGAGCTCGAGCACATCGTTGATCGTGCCGCCCCATCCGTAGGACTGGAGAAACGTCTCTAGACGATCACGGCGTTTTCCGAACGCAGCAAATCCTTCGTCCACGACGACCTGCCGTGCGTGGAGCTGCACCCAGGAGAATGCGACCCAAGCGCGATCAGCGGCGGGCGTAGTTGGACCAGCCATGTCCCAGTCAACGAACCCTACAAGCCCATTTTCATCCCAAACCGCGTTGTACGGCGCCGCGTCGTTGTGCCCAATGATTTGGCCGGGCTCCCAAGCCAGACCCTCACGCCACCGTGAGCCAGGGGGCGGGACGAAGTCTGCGACCGCCGAGTGGTAACGCCTGAGCCAGTCGCCCACGTCCAGCAGCGCCTCGTCACTGTGCGTCCACGTTGGCCACGGGCGGATGCTCCCGACGGCGGTCCGGCATGAACCGGTATCCCATCCCTGGCTCAGTTAGCAGGTAGCGCGGTCGGCTGGGATCGGGCTCGATTTTTTTTCGTAGCTGTGCGACATAGAGGCGAAGGTAGCCAGTGTCAGTGATGTGTTCGGACCCCCAGATCTCGGTCAGGAGACTCTGACGGGTGACGAGCTTTCCTGCATTCTGGACAAGTACTTCCAGGACTTGCCATTCCGTCGGCGTGAGCCGAACGAGTTGGGTGCTATCTGGTGTGTCTCTGGTGACGGTTTTGGCCGCGAGATTAATCTCGATTTTTGCGATGCGCGTGATGGGTGCGGCTTCTTGGTTCGGAACCCGTCTCGTCAGAGCGCGTATTCGCGCGAGGAGTTCATCGATCGAAAATGGTTTCGTGACGTAGTCATCTGCGCCAGCATCGAGGGCTTCAACTTTTTCTGCGGCACCGGTTCGTCCGGAAACAACAAGAATGGGCGATTGAGTCCAGCCGCGGAGTCCTTGGATGACTTGGATGCCATCGAGTTCGGGCATACCGAGATCGAGCATGAAGATGTCGGGGCGTTGCGCAATGGCTTCGTTTAGTGCTTCCGCACCGTTCACCGCAGTAATTATTTCGTAGCCGCGTGCCCCGAGGGTGATTCGCAGTGCGCGAAGTATCTGTGGATCGTCATCGGCAATAAGGATCTTCATATGCTCTCCTGGGCCGCAGTCGCAGCGGGTTCCGTTTTGATGTGCGAGTAATTCTTTTCTGACGCTGAGTCCGTGCCGTCGGGGTGCACCGCGGGCAGGGAGACAACCATCGTTAGTCCGCCGCCGGGCGTAGTCTCGGTTTCCAGGGTGCCGCCCATTCCTTCGGTAAAGCCCTTGGCTAAAGCGAGCCCCAGGCCCAGGCCCGTGAGGTTGTCCGTGTCACCGAGCCGTTGGAACGGAACGAAGATATCGTCGCGCCGTTCGGGGGCGATACCGGGCCCATGGTCGATGACACGGATTTCGACGGTGCCACCAAAGCTGCTGGTGGAGATGCGCACTCGTGTGCCGGGCGGGGCGAAGCGGGAAGCGTTCGCGAGTAGATTCACCACCACTCGTTGGAGCAGTCCCTGGTCGGCGATGAGGGAGGGCAGATTCGGGTCCAGGTCAAGCTCGACAGCTTGCGGTCCTAGCTTCAGCTCATCCAGTGACGGCAGGATCACGTCCCCCGCATCGAGAACGTCGAGGGAAATGCCGAGAACGCCGGCTTCGACTCGGCTAACGTCAAGGAGATCGGTCACAAGTACCGCGAGAGTTTGCAGACTCTCGTCTGCGGTGGCGATAAGTTCGTCACGATCGCTCGTGGACCAGGAAACGTCGGTTGAGCGTAATCCGCTGATCGCGGCGGTGGCCGCGGCGAGTGGGCGGCGTAGGTCGTGACCGACGGCGGTGAGCAGGGCACTGCGCACCCGGTCGGTTTCGGCTAGTGGCCCGATCTCGTTGGCGGTCGCGGTAAGGGCAGAATGCTCCATGGCAGCATCGATCTGGGCGGCGATCACCGCGAGCAGCCGTCGTTCTGATGCCTGCAAGTCGCCCCCATGAAGTTCAAGGGTGGCACGGGTCCCCACTGGCACTGTGGTGAAGTGTGCGGGTTCGGTGGGTTCTCCGTCCCCGACGAGAATTTGCCCGTCGACGAGCAGCCGTACCCCGGTGAGGTTGAACGCTTCCCGAGTGCGGCTGATCAACGCTTGGAGGGCGCTTTGGCCCCGGAGGACGCTCCCGGAGATGGTGGCGAGCAGTTCGGACTCCGCTGCGGAGCGTTTCGCTGCTCGGGTGCGGCGAGCGGCTTGATCGACAACGTAGCTGACCAGGGCAGCGTTGAGCACGTACAGTACGAGCGCAAACAGATGCAGTGGCTCATCGACGGTGATGGTGTAGATGGGTTCGACGAAGAAGAAATCGAGAGTGAGGCCCGAGAGGAAAGCCGCAAAAAGGGCGGGCCAGATCCCACCGATCAGGGCGACGAGGACGACCAGGAGCTGGTAGGTGAGGACATCGCTGGTGATCGATTCCGGGCTTCGGAACGACGCGAGTAGCCAGGTCACCAGTGGGCCGCCGAGCAGGGCGAGAACAAAACCCAGGATGCGTCGTTTCATGGTGACTGCGCCGACGAGTCGAGGAAGCGCGAAGCGGCCTCCGGCGGCGGCGTGCGTGACGATGTGCACATCGATGTTGCCGGATTCGCGAATCACGGTGGACCCGATTCCGGGACCGGTGAGCGCGGCCATCAGGCGGCTTCTCCGGCTAACTCCTATGACAAGTTGTGTGGCGTTGGCGCCCTTGGCGAATTCGACCAGAGAGTGGGGAATATCGTCACCGACGACCTGGTGGTAGGTTCCGCCGAGGGTCTCGACGAGGGTTCGCTGGTGTCCAAGCGCGCCCGGGTGCGCGGATCTAAGCCCGTTTTGGCTGGTGACATGTACCGCGAGGAGCTCCCCGCCTGCGGAGCGGGCAGCGATTCGTGCGCCGCGTCGGATGAGGGTTTCTCCCTCAGGACCACCGGTGAGTGCGATGACCACTCGTTCTCGGGCTTCCCATTTGCTATCGATTCCATGCTCGGCACGGTATGACTTCAACGCGGTATCGACCTCATCCGCCAGCCAGAGCAGGGCGAGTTCTCGCAGCGCGGTGAGGTTGCCCAAGCGGAAGTAGTTCGACAAAGCCGCGTCGATGCGTTCGGCTGGGTAAACACGGCCATCGGCTAAGCGTCCACGTAACGCTTGGGGGGCGAGGTCTACGACTTCGATCTGGTCGGCAGCGCGGAGTACTTCGTCTGGGACGGTTTCGCGTTGCGGTGCACCGGTGATTTGTTGCACGACGTCGTTGAGAGATTCGATGTGCTGAATGTTGATTGTCGACATCACGTCGATTCCCGCAGCCAGCAGGGATTCCACGTCCTGCCACCGTTTGTCGTGTTCGGAGCCGGGTGCGTTCGTGTGCGCCAGCTCGTCAACCAAGGCAATGTCGGGTTTCCGCAGGATCACCGCAGCAAGATCCATCTCGGTCAGTTCGACGCCGCGGTGCAGGATCGTCATGCGTGGGATGACCTCGAGGCCGTCGGCCATGGCGGCCGTGGCGGCGCGGCCGTGGGTTTCCACGACCGCGACCACCACGTCTTGGCCTTCACCGAGGAGACGTTTGCCCTCCTCGAGCATCGTGTAGGTTTTCCCGACGCCGGGGGCGGCACCGAGCAGCACTCGTAGCCGCCCTCGTTTCATCGCTAAGCCTGCAGGGCTTCGAGAGCGATGTTTAGCTGCAGCACGTTCACTGTCGGCTCGCCGAGGTAGCCCAGGTCTCGGGCCTGAATGTGCTCCTCGACCAGTGCGCGAACGTCATCCGCGGAGAGATCCCGTGCCGCTGCGATCCGGTCGACCTGGAGTAGGGCATACTCCGGGCTGATGTGCGGGTCCAGACCGGATGATGACGCCGTGAGGGCATCCGCGGGGATGTCGTCAGGGCTGACGCCGTTGAACTCGGCGATCTGCGCCTTGCGTTCCTTGATCGCGGCGATCAGGTCAGCGTTCTCTGGCCCGTAGTTAGATCCGCTGGAGGCACCGGCGTCGTAGCCGTCTCCGGCAGCCGATGGGCGGGGCTGGAACCATTCGGGAAGCGGGTTCCCTTCGGCGTCGGAGAAGGACTGCCCGATCAGGGCAGATCCCACGGGGTCACCGTCCACGGTTTCGATGGATCCGTTTGCCTGGGCCGGGAGGGCGACCTGCCCGATCCCGGTGACGACGAGCGGGTAGGCCACTCCGAGGGCGACGGTCAAGACGAGCATGGCGCGGAGGGCGACCCAGTAATGCGCGATACCCGAGCGTGGTGCGCTCATAATGAGATCTTCTTTCTGATATGGAGCACGGGTTTAGAAGCCGGGAAGCAAGCCGACGATAATATCGATCAGCTTGATTCCGATGAAGGGCGCGATGACGCCGCCGACGCCGTAAACGAGGAGGTTGCGGCTGAGGATCTTGGACGCACTCAGCGGACGGTACTTCACCCCGCGCAGAGCCAACGGGATCAAGACGACGATGACGATGGCGTTGAAGATGATCGCTGAGAGCACGGCCGAGGATGGGGAATGCAAACCCATGATGTTCAGCACTGCCAGGCCGGGGAAGACCCCCATGAACATGGCGGGGATGATGGCGAAGTACTTGGCGATGTCGTTGGCGATGGAGAACGTGGTGAGCGCCCCACGGGTGATCAACAGCTGCTTTCCGATTCTCACGATGTCAATCAACTTGCTCGGGTCCGAGTCAAGGTCGACCATGTTGCCGGCTTCTTTTGCGGCTGAGGTTCCCGTGTTCATCGCCACGCCGACGTCCGCCTGCGCGAGCGCTGGGGCGTCGTTAGTGCCGTCACCGGTCATGGCGACAAGGTTGCCGCCCTGCTGTTCGCGGCGGATCAGAGCGAGCTTGTCTTCAGGGGTGGCCTCGGCGAGGAAGTCGTCCACGCCCGCTTCGGCTGCGATCGCTTTAGCTGTCAGCGGGTTATCGCCGGTGATCATCACCGTGCGAATGCCCATAGCGCGCATCTCGGCGAAGCGTTCCTTCAGGCCCTCCTTGACGATGTCTTTGAGGTGAACGACACCGAGAATACGGCCTTCGCCGGTGGCGGACTTCACCGCAACGACGAGCGGGGTGCCACCGCTGTTGGCGATGCGCTCCACGTGGTCGTCCAGATCAGCCAGGACGGAACTGGCCACCCGGCCATCCTGTTCGATCCAGGCGATGACGGCGGAGCCGGCGCCCTTGCGGATCTGGGTACCGTCGGGCTGATCGAGTCCGCTCATCCGAGTTTGTGCGGTGAAGGGGACGATGTCACCGGGCGCGAATTCGCCCACGTGGATCCCTTCTACCCCGGCCAGGTCGACCACCGACTTACCTTCCGGTGTCGGGTCAGCCAGCGAAGAGAGTGCAGCCGTGCGGATGAGCTCGTCGGCGTGGACTCCCTCGAGGGTGACGAATTCGGATGCGCGCCGGTTGCCGTAGGTGATGGTTCCGGTCTTGTCCAGCAGCAGCGTCGTGACGTCGCCTGCGGCTTCAACGGCGCGCCCGGACATGGCCAGAACGTTGTGCTGCACGAGCCGGTCCATTCCTGCGATGCCGATCGCGGAAAGCAGCGCGCCGATGGTGGTGGGGATCAGACAGACCAAAAGGGCGACCAAGACCGGGAGGCTGACTGTCGCCGCAGAGTACGACGCGATCGGATTCAGGGTCAGCGTGACGATGACGAAGATGATCGTGAGGCTGGCCAGGAGAATGTTCAGGGCGATCTCGTTGGGTGTCTTCTGGCGGGACGCGCCTTCGACAAGGCCAATCATCCTGTCCACGAATGTCTCGCCAGGCTTGCTGGTGATCTTCACAATGATGCGGTCGGAAAGCACCCTTGTGCCTCCGGTCACGGCGCTGCGGTCACCACCGGATTCGCGAACCACCGGAGCAGATTCGCCGGTGATGGCTGATTCGTCGACCGAGGCGATTCCCCAGATGATGTCGCCATCGCCCGGTATCAGATCGCCGGCGACGACGACAACCACGTCCCCGAGCTGCAGATCCGCGGAGGACACCTCCCGGGTGGGCGTTGTCGTTGCGGCGGGATCACCATGGGGGTTGTACCCAGTGACCGTGTGGGCGGTCGTGCTGGTGCGGGTCTTGCGCAGGCTGTCTGCCTGCGCCTTGCCGCGACCCTCGGCGACGGACTCGGCCAGATTGGCGAAGAGCACGGTCAGCCACAGCCACACGGCGATGCCCCAGGTGAAGGACGCCGGCACGGCGGAACCGCCCGAGGATTCCGGGCCGCCCAGGAATGGTTCGGCGACGGCGAGCACCGTCGTGAACGCTGCACCAACCTCCACGATAAACATGACGGGGTTGCGCCACATCTGGCGAGGATCGAGCTTTCTAAATGCTCCGGGTACGGCAGCGATCATTTGCTCGGCGCTGAAGGCGCTTTGCGATCTCGGGGCGCGTATGGCGTCAGGTGTGTGCGGCGCCGTAGTGGTTGTGGTTGTGGTGGACATAGTTACTGCAGCCCTTCCGCTAGGGGACCCAGCGCGAGTACGGGGAAATATGTGAGAGCAGTGATGATCAGCGTCACGCCGATAAGAAGACCCACGAACTGGGGCCGGTGCGTGGGCAGAGTTCCTGCGGTCGCCGGCACTTTGTCCTGGGAGGCGAGGGAACCGGCCAAGGCGAGCACCAACACGATCGGGATGAACCGGCCGAGAAGCATCGCAACACCGAGGGCTGTATTCAGCCAGGGAGTGTTCGCGGTGAGCCCGGCGAATGCAGATCCGTTGTTGTTGGCCGCGGAGGTGAATGCGTAAAGCACCTCGGAGAGCCCATGGATGCCGGGGTTCCAGATCGACGTTGATTCCACGTCTGCCCGCACTGCGGGGATCGCGAAACTCAATGCTGTGCCCATCAGCACGATGGTGGGAACAACCAGGATGTAGAGGCTTGCGAGTTTGATCTCTTTCGGCCCGATCTTCTTACCCAGGTACTCGGGAGTACGGCCGACCAGCAGTCCGCCGACGAAGACCGCGATGATCGCTAGGACCAGCATCCCGTAAAGGCCAGAGCCAACGCCGCCTGGGGCGACCTCGCCGAGCATCATGTTGAGCATCGGCATCATTCCACCGAGTGCAGTGTTGGAGTCGTGCATCGAGTTGACCGCACCTGTCGACGTCAGGGTGCTCGTTGAGGTGAACAGGGTGGAAGCGAAGATGCCGAACCGTTGTTCCTTACCCTCCATAGCACCACCGGCAAGCTCCGGCGCTGTTCCGGCACCGTTGAGCTCAAGCAGGGTGAGGGCGGTGAATGAGGCAATGTAGATCGATGCCATGACGGCGAGGATCGCGTAGCCCTGTTTATGGTTGCCGACCATGCGACCGAAAGTGCGCGGGAGGGCGAACGGGATCATCAGCATCAAGACGTTCTGAACCAGGCTCGTCCAGGCGTTGGGGTTCTCGAAGGGGTGTGACGCGTTGGCGTTGAAGAAACCGCCACCGTTAGTGCCGAGGTTCTTAATGACTTCCTGCGACGCGACCGGGCCACCGGGCACGTTTTGCAACCCGCCGCTGAGGGTGGTGATCTCAGTGAAACCGTTGAAGTTCTGGATCACTCCGCTCACGATCAGGACCAGGGCCCCGCCTACAGCCAGAGGCAAGAGCAGCCGCACGATCCCGCGGGTCAGGTCGACCCAGAAGTTTCCGATGGTAGACGACTCTCGTTTCGTGAAACCGCGGATCAGCGCAACGGCGATCGTGATACCCACAGCCGCGGAGACAAAGTTCTGCACCGCCAAGCCGGCCATCTGTACGGTGTAGCCCATCGTCACATCGGGCGAGTACGACTGCCAGTTCGTGTTCGTTACAAACGATGCTGCGGTGTTGAACGACAGCCCTTCCGGAACCGCAGGGAGTCCTAAAGAGTAAGGAAGGACGGTTTGGATGCGCTGCAGGAGATACACGAGAAGCACGCCTACGACAGAGAACGCGAGAACACCGCGAAGGTATGACTTCCACGTCTGTTCGACGCTGGAATCCACCCCGATGACGCGATAGAAGCCGCGTTCAACTCTCAGGTCTTTTCTGGAGGTATAGATGCGGGCCATGTAGTCGCCCAGGGGACGATAGAGCAGGGCGAGTATGAGTACCAGGGTCGCTACCTGGAGAATCGCGAAGAAAACGTCCATCTAGAATCGCTCCGGTTTCACGAGGGCGACCACGAGGTACACCACAGCGGCAACGGCCAACGCCGCGGCAAGCAGGTCAAAGAAGTTCACAGCTTCTCGACCCCCCAGCCGATGACGCCGACAAGCGCGAACACGGCGATGACGCCGAGCACGTAACAATGTCAAGCACAAGTAACTCCATCTGGAGAAGGACCACACGACCCGAGAGCGGGACATGGATGCCGCAGCGGCACGACATCCGATTAGACACCTCCGGTCCCGGCGAAATCCCAGCCCTAACAGAATCCAAACGGCGAATCGCCCGAACCTAACGGGATCCCTACACCCCTTCTCATCCCACGCTGATTGGCCTCGCCCAGTACCCCGGTTCGCGCGTGGACGCAACCGCGCTCGGCCGCCCCGTAACGGTTCCGTTCGATTCAGTGAGAAAACCGCATGCGTTCCGTTAGAGAGAGAGTTTTCCCGTCAACGAGCCCGTAGGACTGAACTATGACAACACCTGACAGCAGCACATCGGAGCCTCTTAAACCGAGCGACCGACGCACGGCCGCGCGTTCATGACTCTCACCGCGATCATGCCCTCCCTCCGCCGCTCGATCTCCGACCCCCTCAGCATCGATGCGTGGCCGGAGTCCTCTCAAGTCACCACAACCGACGTCATCGTGTGCGGTGTCTCGATGACCCGGCTCGTCGAGGTGTGTCAGACACCCTGTGTGCACACCGCAGCCGCTGTCATCCCCGGTACGCACGGGCGCAGATCGCCCTACCAGGACGCCGCCGTGGTCGTTGTGCAAGTCACTGCGGTGATGAAGAACTTCGATGCGGCACGGGTTGTCCTCATCGATGCGTGCCTGGATGCCGTCAACGCCACCTGGCGAGAGACCCGACTCATCGGGCGGGCCTCCACAGTCAAGAGCACCGAAGCTATTCTGCTCTCCGGCGAATCCCATGAAACGCCCAGCATCGGGCGCGCCGTGATGGAACTGCCCGACGATCTCCGCGAAGGCGACCTGCTCGCCATCCCGTGCACCGGGGTCGTCGCACTCCGGGACATCCGTGCTCGACCAGCGGTACTGACCAACACTTGTGTAGACCTCGAAGACATCGCCGCTGAACTCACCTGGTTAGAGCAGCTCGCGTGACCCATCCCACAATCCACCACAAAACCATGGAGGAGCACTCATGACTCTCATGTCCAGCATCCTGGCCAGGTCAACCCTGACGCACCGACCAGCCGACGCCGGCTGCTGGCCGGATGGAACCGTTCACACTAAGGACGACCTCATCATCAATGGGGTCCCTCTACTGGGCACCAGCCACGACCAGACTCCCGCGGTACGAATCGGCACGGCACCCGACGCCGGCGAGCGGCACTCGACGTCGCCACGACGATTCATCACCGTTCTGCTGACCCGGGTGGAGGAGACAGGTTTTACCGATTCACACCGGCGCCTCGTCGTGTGGGTCGACGCCGAGCTGGAGCGTTGCCGCCCGATCCTGTCCGCCGCCCGCGTGGTCGGTCGCCGCAGTGTCGCCCACCTCAAGCGCATGCAACTGCGGCCCCGTCCCAAGGAGGATATGCAGTGGGTCTGGCTGCCGGCCGATGTCGTTGTCGGTGATTTGATCGCCGTACCGTGTGAAGGTGCCGTCCCTCTCAGCGACGTCCGTCGCCACGTCAGCTTTCCGGGTCATCTCAAGGATGAGTGGCCCGACGAGCCGGATGATCTCCCGTTCAGCCACGCGTGCTTGAAATGAGCCTCAACGCCGAGCTGGAGATGCCGCCGGTCACCGCGCCGACGATCGTCCTCCGTGGCGACACAATGGCTGCTCTTCACACCTTGTCACAGCTGCCAAACGTGCTCGCGTCCCGTCCGCAACCCGGGCGCCCCTTCCGGCGGCGAGCAATCCGGGCGGTGGCGACAGGGATCGATACCAGCGCAGATGCCGCGCTCACGGCCCGAGGGCTAAAGTCCCGTCTGCGACGAGAGATCCTGTCTACCCAGCGACAATGCGAGTGGTTGCCCCACCTCAAGCACGTCATCTTCGTAATCGCCGAGCCACCGCACCTGCATGAGAGCGCGGTGCTCGACATCGCCGACGGGTTTGCCGAACGCACCCACGCGCACCTAGAACGGGTCTGCGGAGCCTACGTGACCGTCACGGTGCTGCTCGTCGCGGACTGCGCCCAACCTGGGCTACTCGCAGAACGCATCAACCAGCGTGCTTCGCTCAGCCCCTTCGACCCGTACCTGGTATTGCCCTGGCGGGACGTAGCCGAACAACAAATTCAGCAGACAGCTGCCGCCACCTACTGCTAATTCCCCAGCCACCAGCTTCGTCCCTCCTGGAACTGGTGGCTACTTGACGGTTCGGGCCGGGGCCAGGTGATGCTCGGCATTCGAGTAGATGGCAGACCACACCATCTCGTGTTCCGCCGGCGTTGACAGTCCTTCCTCCAGCGCATGGTCCGCGGTCGCCAGTGTCGCGGCCAGGGACGCCAAGTATCTACATTCGCGGGTGTGGCGGGAATCGGGCACAAGGGTGGATCTGGCCGCCGTCAGCTCGATGACCTGTTTCCGGACCGGGCCAGCCCCACGGACCACGGCCACAGCCCCGAGCGCATAAAACGCGGTGGAGCCGGTCAGGATGACAAGTATTGAGGCGCCGGCCTCAGCCATCATCATGAACGCGCCCAGAACGCACACGAGGCCCAGTATCGGCCAGCCGCGCCAGAGCCGCACCCATCGCCGTTGTCTCGCCGATATCCCAGGCGGGTAAACCACGAGCCTGTAGGCGACGCTGCCGTACCGCCCCACCGCGACGGTGTAACTTCCCCACCGACATCGCCCATCAACGACCGGGGAGAGCCACCGGTTGAGCAAGATTCCCGAACTGACCGTTCGCGCACTATTCACCTCACCAGCGTCCTCCCGAAGCCTCACCGCTCGAGAGCTCTACACAGAACGCATGCGCCGTATCCGATGATCTATACGCTTTCCCTACGCCGCGAGTCAGCGCCGAAGGGGTACGACGGGTTCAGCTGACGTGAACGTGGGGTTGACTATGTCAAGTTATTTGGGACCCACCCGGGCAATCTAAGCGGGACCCACTTCGGTTGTTTCGGGGTGTCTGGGACAGTTTAGGCCGGACCCACTCGCCGTCGGCGCCGTTGCGATTGGTCAGTAGGCGATGTAACGTCAGTGGATGCTGACTATTGCTTCGCGGGTGGACGTGATGAACCGTTTGGGCAGGGCGATGGCCGACCCGTCAAGATCCAGAATCCTGCTCTCGCTGCTGGATGGCCCTGGATATCCGGGCGTTCTGGCGCGCGAGTTGGAGTTGACGCGATCGAACGTGTCCAATCATCTGTCCTGCCTGCGAGGCTGCGGGATCGTGGCAGCCGTTCCCGAGGGCCGCTCGACCCGGTATGAGATCGCGGATCCGCATGTGACCCGTGCGCTTGTCGCTTTGGTAGACGTTGTTCTCGCGGTCGATGACGGAGCTGAGTGCCTGGATGAGGCGTGCGATGTGCCGCTGTGTTGCGGGAGTGGCGCATGAGCGACCCAGTGCCGGGACGTGTCGACGAGGTCCAACAAGACGAGATCCGGCAGGCGCGGAAGCTGCAGTTGCGGCGGAGGATCAGGTGGATCGTCGCGGCGACGATTGCCTATAACGTCGTCGAGGCCATCATCGCAATCTCGGCCGGAAGCGCCGCATCATCGGCTGCTCTGATCGGATTCGGTCTGGACTCCATCGTCGAGGTTCTCTCCGCGGCCGCTGTGGCATGGCAGTTCGCTGCCCCCGACCCCGAGAAGCGCGAAAAGACGGCCCTCCGAATCATTGCCTGGTCGTTTTTCGCCCTCGCCGTCTATGTGACCATCGACGCAGGATTGTCGTTGCTCGGTGTGCGAGAGGCAGATCACAGCTCGGTCGGAGTCGTCTTGGCTGCGGTCAGCCTGGCGGTAATGCCGTTCCTGAGTTTTGCGGAACGACGTGCCGGCCGGGAACTGGGCTCGGCGTCCGCGATTGCGGATTCGAAGCAAACCTTGATCTGCTCCTATCTCTCTGCCGCCCTCCTCGTCGGATTGCTGCTGAACATCCTGTTCGGGTGGGCGTGGGCGGACTCGGTCGCGGCGCTGGTGATCGTGGTCTTCGCCGCCCGCGAAGGCCTCGAGGCCTGGCGCGGAGAGGCTTGCAAAATCCCGGTGTCGGCGTTGACTGGTGAGCGTGAGGTCGAGCACGACGACTGCTGTTGAGCGTCACCCCAGCCAACACCACCCAAACCTCACCGAAATCGACCTCCGCCTCCGCGCCTGGGGCGTGCTCTTGCGGGATGAATACCTCTGGCAGCCTGCCCGCCTCGACATCGATCTCCGGGCGGCGTCGACGGACGTAGTCACGGACCGTCGAATATGACAGCTCCGCCGCGGCGTGCTCCTCGGCCAGACGAGCGAAGACCCGCCTTGCGGTGTGGTGCTGCTTGCGAGGGGTATCCAGGTCTTAGCGAAGCATCTCGTCGATCGCCGCCTTGAACACGTCCAACCGAGGCGCCGTCCGGACCCGCGGTTTCCGGGCCGGCGGTTCCGCCTGCATAAGGGCCTGCCGCACCGTCGGTCGTCCCACGCCGTGTCTTCGAGCCAGCTCCCTGAACGAGAGGCCCTCCACGCGCGCATCCCACCGGATCCGCGCAAACAACTCCACCCGAGACTCCATCCGAAACCTCCACCCTGAGCAACGAAAACACGTTGCGGCAACGGTGAAGGTGGGTCCGGCCTAAATTGCCCCAGCTACCCCGAAACAGCCGAAGTGGGTCCCGCTTAGATCGCCCTGGTGGTTACCACTAAAGCCGCCATAGCCACACGGTGGCTCTTCACGTTAACGAAGCAACGCTCAAGAGCGGGAAACCACACCACTCACAGGGACGTGACCAATGGGACTCGGCGAAGGTTGGCCGGGTCCCATTGCTCTGGGCTTCTATCCGTCAGATCGCGAGACAGCGAACGGGTGATTCGGACAGTCAACTTTTGACTCTGAAGCATCTCAGAAAGGTAAAGCTTTCTAGGACACTCAGTCGAACTTCCGCAGCTCTAATCCCAGCCGCGAAGTTTCGGGCGGTCCGGTGTGTGATTGTTGGCGCTTTGTGGCGGCGTTCTGTGATTGTTTTGTGGCGCAGTACAGCTAGGCCACTGGCGAGAATCCTCACCATCGGGTGAGCGCACTGACCATTCACAGGTACCGGCGCCGTAGTGCCACCTGGCGGAAGTGCCGCGGCGTTGAGATCGTGCGACGTTGACGCAGTTGTCGTCGAGGGTGAAGAACCGTCTACGTCGGAGGGGAATTCGTGGGTGCGCAGGTTCTGGGGGCCGGGACTGCCCCGAGTTCAGTTGACTCAAAGGGTTAGTGGTTTCAGGCGGCTTTGAGGGCCACGTTTATTGTCTCAAACTCGATCGGGGTGAGCTTACCGAGGCGGCGTTGGCGGCGCTTGCGGTGGTAGGTCCGCTCGATCCAGACCACCATCGCGAGCCGCAGTTCCTCCCGGGTTGACCACCGCTGACGGTCCAGGACGTTCTTCTGCAGCAGGGCGAAGAACGACTCCATCGCGGCGTTGTCGCCGCACGCGCCGACGCGGCCCATCGACCCGGTGATGCCGTTGTTCTTCAGCACCCGGATGAAGGCGTTGGACCGGAATTGAGACCCGCGATCGGAATGCAAAATCGTGCCGTCGATGGTGCGCTGGCCGATCGCGTTCCGGGCGGCTGCGACGGCCAGGGACGCCTTCATCCTCGAGTCGATCGAGTAGCCAACGATCTTGTTCGAGTAGACGTCTTTGATCGCGCAGAGGTAGATCTTGCCCTCGTCGGTGCGGTGCTCGGTGATGTCGGTGAGCCAGAGCTGGTTCGGGCGTGTCGCGGTGAATTTCCGTTTGACGTGGTCGTCGTGGACGGGAGGGCCGGCCTTGCGGGTGAGGCCGCGTTTCTTCGCGAACACGGACCAGAGCCGTTGCTGCGAGCACAGCCGCCAGACCCGGTTCTCACCCGCGGTGAGGCCGGCCTGGCCGAGCTCGTCGGAGATGAACCGGTAGCCGAACGCGGGGTCGTCTCGGTGGATATCCCAGGCGGCGTTGGTGAGGTGGGCGTCGTCCCAGTCGCGCTGGGAGATGGGGTCGCGCTTCCATTGGTAGAACGCTTGTTTGGAGAAGCGCAAAACCCGGCAGGTCACCGTGACGGGGACACCGTCGACGGCCAGTTCACGGACCAGCGGGTAGATCATTTTGGGTTGACGTCCCGGGAAAGATAGGCGACGGCCCGGCGCATGACCTCGGCTTCCTGCTCGAGGAGCCGGATGCGCTTCTTCGCATCCCGCAGTTCGGCGGATTCCTTCTCGGTCACGCCCGGCTTGACGCCTTCCTCGACGTCGGCTTTCTTCAGCCAGTTCGCCAGGCAGGACTCCGAGATCCCGAAGTCCTTCGCGATCTGATTCAGCGGCGCTTCGTGCTTCCGGGCGACCGCGACAACATCGCGTCGGAACTCCGGTGGGTAGGGCTTGGGCATGATGACATCCTTCCAGCGAAGACGAATCTCCACAGGTTAGGAGTCAACCAAACCGGGGGCAGTCCCGCCATCACCAAGGCGTATGGCCGCCTAACCTGCGAAAAGCGGGAGCCGCTCGACGCCCTTCGGGGAGCCGTCCTAAAATCGAGAGCTGTGCACGCATGCGCGGAACAAGCCACGACTCGAAGGTGGGGGTTAGTTTTGGCTTTTGTGTTCGTTGATGCTGGGTATAGACGATTGTCGCCTATCCGTTAGGTGGGATACGTGGACATTCGCCGCTGATACTGCCAAGCTGCCCCCAAATGCAACATTTGGGGGGAAAGTGAAGTCAAGGGTCACAAGTTTTATAGTTACTGCAGCAATGGTTTTAGCAGTTCCGCTGGTGGGAATTCCGGTCGTTCAGTCTCCCGCCGCTGCCGCGTCGCAATCCGCGAGCGTGCATACCGAAGAGTCGAAGGGTGAATCAGCAGGTCTGGACGTCGAAGACGAGGTTGGAATCTGGCAATCAGATTTCAACGTAGCAACCACCGAGCTCGCGGTAGCCTTTCCTGAGGATTTCGCCGAAGCAGTAATTAACGATGATTCCGTATCAGGTTGGATCGGTTTCAGGTCGGCTACGCCGGAGGGCGCCATGCCTCTCCTGGACAAGCTAACGAGTGTGACCATCCAGGAGAACATGGGGTATTCGGCCGTTGAAGTTGATACCTCAGCATCGGACCTCCTGAGGCAAGCCGAGACCTTCCGGGGTGGCTTCGACCAGGTGGTTGTGTTCCGGGAAGGCGCAACTCAGACTTTTGAAATTCGATTCGGTTCCGAATCGGGCAACGAAGCTGGCAATGAAGCGTCGAGAGGCGTGCAGGTAGAAGAGTCGCTGACGGCTGATGAAATCCTGCCTCCGAATTTTGGTGTCAACGTTGAATCTTCCAATGAGGACTTGATCTCCACTGAAGCTTCTAACGGCGGCCTGTCGCTTGGCGGATGCACGACTGCGTTTCCGATCAAGAGAAACGGGGGTGCGGAGTTAGGACTGCTCACGGCAGGACATTGTCCAGGAACCGGGACTTATGACGGTGTCGCCAATGCCTTCAACAGCCCCTATCCCGGATCGCTGCTAACCACCGACGTGGGCAATGGCGGTGACTTCCGTTGGAACTGGAGCAAGTACATGCTCTCAGGCAGAACGTATATCGGCGGCACTACCCGCGCATTTACCCAGGCCGCTAACGCCGCTACCGGCACTTCGATTTGCGTGTATGGAAGAAACACGGATGACTGCACCAAGGTGGTCGCTAAACAGGATGTGTATTACAGCGCCTGGATTCCGGATGGAAATGCCTACTATCGAGTCGGCCCACTGCGCGGGACGGCAGAGCACATCACCGAACCAGGCGACAGCGGTGGCCCTTGGTATCGCTATCAGGTGGCCTACGGTATCCACTCGGGGGCGGTTGACGGAGGATCTGTCTTCAGCACCCTGCCGAACGCTCTCAACCGACTTGGTGTCAGCCTATGGGTCGGATAATGCAGAAGGCCTGTAATGCGGCGGCGATACTTGCGGTCGCAGTCGTCTTGGCCGGCTGCAGCTCGGCTGCGCCAGACCTTGACAGCACTGATCCTGGTACTGACCAAGCGAGTACTAATCCTGCTACTGACCAAGTCACTACAGTCACTTCAGGGACCGTCCTTCCTGAAGGCAAGCCGTACGACATTGAAGGCCGTGTCGGGGTCGCCGGAGGATGCGTCGTCATCATCGATTCTGAGACGGAGACGTCACGCCTCGCTGTGTGGCCAGTTGGCACGCAGCTGGCGGACACGCAACCCAACGTTGTGAGACTGGCGAACGGTGAGGTGAACATTGGTGAATCGATCGAGCCGTCTCGCGGCTACATTATGCCGAGCGACGAACTTGAGGCGCTGCTGCTCGTGGAGGGCAACTCCATAAGCGGGTGGAAAGAATGCGAATCAGCCGGCGATGAGGTTGTCGTTCTGTCTTACGTGAAGGATTTTGCACAGCAGGAGTAGATCTTCGGACGCTAACCGTAAGAAGGCAAAGGACCAATGGTTCAAGGCCCGCCGCGACAGCGGCGGGCCTTGAACGTCCCTCGGCAGCTCGACCGTTCCTGAAAGGATCAGAGCCTTCACGCGGGACCTCGTGACCGACTTGCCCGCTATCGCTTTTTCCAAGCCGGGCCACAGCGAGTTAGACCGGATCAGAGTCCTCGTCTTCATGCGGTGAGCGCCTCGGAAAACTAAAGCTTTCCAAGGCACTCGACCCGTGTAGGGAGCCTCGAAAGTGGCCACGGACCGGGCTGCGCAGCACGCAGCCCGGGCCTCCGGTGACCCGGACAGCTCACCCCCAATCGAGTTTGAGATGATTGAACCAGCCGCTCACGCGGCTTGAAAACAACAAACCCTGCGGTTCAATCAATCCGACAGCAGTCCCATCAACGCTCTACCTCAGCGGCGCCCTCGAATCCAGGCTTGGCAGGGCTCTCATCTTCTGCGGCATCACCGCCATCGTCGGAGTCGCCGTGGGATGGCTCGTCACCCACCTCTACGACCGCACCACGTCCAATCCGCACACTGACCAGAATCACCGAAGGAAAATCATGACCCTCTACATCGCCACCTTCACGCACCCTGACAAGGAAGGATGGGCCGAACATCTCGACGCTCACGTGCAATACCTAATGAAGCTCCTCCACGACGGCAAGCTCCGCGCATCCGGACCGCTCATCGGCACCGAGCAGAAGCAAGCCATCCTCGTTCTCGTCGCGCAAGACCGTCACGAAGCCGAGCAAATCGTCGCCGACGACCCCTACGACATCCACGGTCAGATCAGCGACCTCACCATTGTTGAGTGGGACCCCATCTTCGGAAGCTTCAACGCTGACTCCAGCAGACCGGACCACCGCCTGACACCAGACCACTGAGTTGAACGTACAGGCCCCACCCACAATCATGGCCAGCACCCCTCAGCCGAATAACTTGGTCTCATCAAAGGTTCCTTTGACGAGAACAAGCCCCACTCCCCCACCACCCCGAATATTTACGGCGTGTCAACCTCCCAACCTGTCTCAACAACGTGTCTCACGCTGAGATTCTCAAGAACACGTCAACACGTCCTTTGACGAGATAGCGGAAAGACGAGCGACATGACGAGACTTGGGTATGCCCGGGTGAGCACGGCAGACCAGAACACCGAGATGCAAATCCGGGAACTTGAAGCCGCCGGCTGCGAACGCATCTACCGCGACCAGGGGGTCAGCGGGACCACGACAAGTCGTCCCGACTTGGACAAAATGCTCGAGCGCCTCAGCCGAGGCGACGAAGTTGTCGTGTGGAAGCTCGACCGGCTCGGACGCAACACCCGCCACCTCCTGGAACTGCTGGACGGCTTCACCGAGCGCGGCATCAAGTTCCGCTCCCTGCGTGACGGCATCGTTACCGACCCGGACAGCGAACTCGGCGGCGCCATGGCCCGGGCCATGGTCACCATCATCTCCGCGTTCGCACAGCTGGAACGCGACCAACTTTCCGAACGCACCCGCGCTGGCATGGCCGTGGCGGCCTCCCACGGGCGGAAAGCCGGACGGCGCGAAGTCACCGCCGATCATGGCAACGTCAAACGCGCCCGTGACCTGAAGGCACAAGGCCTGAAACCAGCTGACATTGGGAAGATCATCGGCACCAGCCGTGCCACCGTCTACCGCTACCTCAGCATGAGAACCGACTGACAACGCCACGGGAGGCACTTATCGGACGAACTGGCGCGAAGCCCTCGGGAACACCACCTCGGTGACATCTCAAGCGGACCAACCGATTTTGGGTGTCGCAGAACTAACGACGGATACCTGAAATCAGCCCCCAACTTACGAGACATAGTTGAGAGAATCATCGTCCCGCGCAGCGCCGCAACATAATGCAACGCCGGTACGGCGGCGATGAGACGTCTTGTCTCCCTAGGGTTTCGAGACATAATCACCGCCGTTGTTTGCCCTTACGAATACATCTACAAAGTAGACGGCAATGGCAAAAATCGAGGCCGAGGTTGTGGGTCTAATTGAAAGCTCGGCCGTGTCTGTCAGACGTGGACCGTCAGAAAAGCGTCGCCCGACGCGAGCTCGGCTTCAGCGGCGACGGCGTCCGCCAATGTGATGTCTTCGGCCTTTCTTTCCAGAACGATTACCGGCACGATCGGATTGCGCCCGGTTGCCGCTACGGCGGCCACGTCATATGTGACGATGACGTCGCCTGCGGTGACAGTGTCTCCCTGGGCTGCGCGGAGTGTGAACCCCTCACCATGTAATTGGACAGTGTCGATGCCGAGGTGAACCAGCACGCCGAGCCCGCAAGGGGAGAGGATGACATACGCGTGGGGGAATACTTTGAGGAGCTTGCCGCTAATCGGTGCGATGGCATCCACGATGCCGCGCGGCGGGTCGATTGCCGCGCCCGGGCCCACGATCGACTGGGCGAAGGTAGGGTCCGGGACTTCCTCGATAGCCACGGCTCGACCGGGAACGGGTGCAAGCACGACCACTGGTGAGAACGAGCTCACAGAATGTCCTCTATGTCTTCCGCGAGGTTGTCCGCCTCGGGGCCGACGATGACCTGAATGATCGTCCCCGACCGGAATACCCCGTGGGCACCCGCCGCCTTGAGCACTGCCTCATCCACAAGGGCGGGGTCAGTGACTTCGGTTCGTAGGCGGGTAATGCAGGCCTCGATCTCGACGATGTTGCCGGATCCCCCGAGGCCCGCCAGGATCTGTTCCGCTTTGCTGCTCATCTTCATTTCCTCCTGTGGGGTGATGCTGTCCTGATTCTCAGGCTCTCTGAGAATCCGTACGGCGGGGGTATTGACAAACGAGTCGCCGGGGTTTCGTCATCGAACAATTGGATCGTACCAGTAAGAACCAAATATGAAAAGTGGTCCTATGCTGGAGAGCGACCGACGAGCGAGAGCGACACGATGATGAAGATTCAGGACGAGAGCGGCGTCCTTAAGGCAGGCCCGGTGGCCAAGCATGCGCAGTTGCGAGCAATCTTGGTGGAGCGGATCGAGAGCACGTTAGCTCCGCATGCCGCGATTCCCGCGGAACGGAAGCTGATGGCCCAGTACGGGGTGAGTCGATCCACGGTGCGCGAAGCGATTCGCCAACTGGTCGAGGAAGGCATGCTCTACGGGGTGCAGGGTAAGGGAACCTTCGTGGCCGGAGAGCGCGTACAGAGCGACCTGCACCTGGCTTCGTTCACCGAAGACATGCGCCGACGCGGACTTATCCCGACGACGATTGTGAGTGCCTTCGCCCTGGTCGACGCTCCGCTGGAGGTGCGGGCTGCCCTCGGCCTCGGAACAAACGAGCAGGTCTACGAGATCAACCGACTTCGACTTGCTGGCGGTATCCCGATGGCATTTGAGCGCGGCTACTACACGGCGAAACTGCTTCCCGACCTCGAGAGCAAAGACTTAAGCAGCTCGCTTTACGCGACCTTCGCGACTGAATACGGGCTTCGCATCGACAACGCCGAGCAGACCCTCTGGGCCGAAACCGCAGACGCAGTCTCTGCTGAGGTCCTGGGAGTCGCCGAGGGCGCTCCGCTCATGGTGTTCCGTCGCACCTCGTCAACCGGCTCGACATCCGTGGAGTACGTCACCTCGTGGTACCGCGGCGACCGCTACCAGGTGCACATGACTCTCAATCTGCAACGCCAGCCCTAAACATTTTCATCAGCCCCAACCCACCACAGGAGGATCCATGTCCAGCATCGACGCAGACGCGGGTACAAAACGAAGAATTCCTGGGCTTGCCCAGGCTCAACGAGTCGGCCGCAGCCTCATGCTTCCGATCGCCGCTCTCCCGGCCGCAGGCCTGCTCCTGCGTCTGGGCCAGCCTGACCTGCTCGGGGGGATCCCCGGCTTCGAAACCGGTGGCGCCGTCATCGCAGCTGCCGGCGGTGCGCTCTTCGGTGCGCTCCCGCTGCTCTTCGCGGTCGGCGTCGCGATCGGTTTCGCAAAGAAGGCCGATGGTTCCACGGCCCTGGCTGCCGTCGTGGGCTACCTCGTCTTCTCCAAGGTCGGCGAGGCAATGTCGCCGTTGGTCCTGGGATTGCCAGCCAAGGGCGGAACACAAGACCTCGTCAACTACAGCGTGCTCGGCGGAATTTTGATGGGCATCGTCTCCGCCCTGCTCTGGCAAAAATACCACCGGATCTCATTGCCCAGCTACCTCGCGTTTTTCGGCGGACGCCGGTTCGTACCGATCGTTACCGCCCTCGTGGCTCTGGTGCTTGGTGTCCTACTCAGCTTCGTCTATCCCGCATTCGCAAATGGGCTGACCGGATTCGGTGAGGCGGTTACCACCAATAACATTTGGGGTGGATTCCTCTACGGCACCACCAACCGGCTACTCATCCCCGTCGGCCTGCATCACATCCTCAACTCCCTTGTGTGGTTTGTCATCGGCGACTACAACGGTGCCACCGGAGACATCGGCCGCTTCTTCGCCGGTGACCCCACCGCGGGCTCATTTATGACCGGATTTTTCCCCATCATGATGTTCGCGCTCCCTGCCGGCGCGCTGGCCATCTGGCACGAGGCCAAGCCGACGCAGAAAAAGATTGTCGGTGGCATCATGCTCTCTGGTGCCCTCACCGCCATGCTTACCGGCGTCACTGAGCCGCTCGAATTTTCCTTCATGTTCGTGGCGTTCCCGTTGTTCGTCATCCACGCGGTCCTCACCGGCTCCTCGCTCGCACTCGTCAACGCCCTCGGCATCCGGGACGGGTTCACGTTCAGCGCCGGCACGTTCGACTATATTCTGAACTTCGGCTTGGCCGAGAAACCGCTCCTGCTTATCCCGATCGGACTTGGTTACGCAGCGATCTACTACTTCCTCTTCCGCTTCGTCATCCGCAAGTGGAACCTGAAAACCCCCGGCCGTGGCGACGATGAGATCCAGGACCCGGCAGCCGCGGATTCCACGGGAACGACCGTCTAACTGCACCGGGTCTGACCCAGCGAGGGTTCCGACTGGCACCATCTAGGCATTGGCCTTCCGCGGTCGCGGGTATACCACTCGCGACCCCGGAAGGCCGGTGCCGCCCGCACCACCCGAAACATCCGTAGACCGAATTTGGAGTACATAATGGCCGAAGTAGTTTTTGTCGACAGTGAGGCCGCAGCGGGAACGCTCGCGGCGGAAGCAATTCGTTCCCTAATGCTGCGGAAGCCCGATGCTGTGCTCGGCCTTGCTACCGGATCAACTCCGCTGGCGGTCTACGCCGCTCTGGCTGCGTCCCTCACGGCGAACCCGATCAACGTCTCCCGAGTGCGCGGCTTCGCCCTCGATGAGTACGTGGGCTTACCGGCCGATCATCCCGAGAGCTACCGCTCGGTCATTACCCGCGACGTGGTCGTGCCGCTCGGGCTCAATCCCGCAAACATCCAGGTCCCTAACGGCGACCCTGCCACCGTCCGAACAGCGGGACTCGACTACGAGGCCGCCATCGTTGCCGCCGGTGGCGTGGACGTACAAATTCTCGGCATTGGCCGCACCGGACACGTCGGTTTCAACGAACCAGGCTCTTCCTTCGCTTCCGTGACGCGCATCAAGACCCTGACCGAGAAGACCCGGATTGATAATGCCCGCTTTTTCCCCTCGATCGACGACGTACCGATCCACTGCATGACGCAGGGCCTGGGAACCATTCTGCGTGCGCGGCACCTCATCCTGTTGGCCTTCGGACTAGAAAAGGCAGATGCCGTCGCCGCCGCCGTGGAGGGACCAGTCAGCTCAAGTAAGCCGGGCTCCGTGATCCAGCTACACCCACGCGTGACTGTGATCGTGGATCAAGCGGCCGCCTCCAAACTCGAAAACCTCGACTACTACCGTTACGCGTGGGCTCACAAGCCCTGGCCAGGCATCTAGACCGCCGCTGGTCAGCTCGACTGGGCGCTCAGCATCTGGGGCCGTGTCGATACGTTTTAGCCTAAAACCGCAATTGAATCCTTGGAGCAATAGTTATGACACCGCTCACCCGCACCCCGTCCGGAACTTTCCCAATCCCGAGCTCCAACGCACTGGGTGGGAACCTCCGGGACCAGGGTGTACCGATGATGATCACCGGCGGTACCGTCATCGCCCCGGAGGGCGTGCACTCGCCAGGCTGGGTCGATATCCGTGCTGGTCGAATCGTCGGTTGCGGTGCGGGGATGCCACCTCGAGACGCTGACTTCAGCTTCCCAGAGAGTACCCTGGCCCCAGGATACGTCGACATTCACACCCACGGCGGAGGCGGTAGCAGCTTCAACGATGCGGACACCGCCCTCGCCGTGGCACAGATTACCGCGACCCACCTCGCCCACGGCACCACCACCATGATGGCCAGCCTCGTCACAGTTCCGCTCCACGAGTTCGTACGCACCGTGTCAGCACTTGCCGGGCTCGTCGAACAGGGTGTCCTAGCCGGCATCCACCTGGAGGGTCCGTGGCTGAGCCCAGCGCACCGCGGTGCTCATGACGAGAACTTGCTTCGCACGCCAGATGCCGAGAGCGTGGATCGGCTTATGCGCGCCGGTCGCGGCACTGTTCGTATGGTCACCATCGCACCGGAGCTCGAGGGCGGCCTCGCCGCCGTGCGGAAAATCGTGGGCTACGGGGCCGTGGCCGCGGTCGGGCACACCGATGCGAACTACGACGTGACCCGCGAGGCGATTGCTGCGGGTGCCACAGCCGGCACGCATGTCTTCAACGCGATGCGGCAGATCCATCAGCGGGAGCCCGGCCCCGCGCTTGCCTTGCTCGAAGACCCCTCGGTGTTCGCCGAACTGATCGCCGACGGGGTGCACCTGCACCCGGCCATCGTGCGCTTCATCGTTGGGAGCCCCTCCAGGGCCGTGTTCGTGACGGATGCCATGGCCGCCGCTGGCGCAGACGAAGGCGCCTACAAGCTTGGCGGCCTCGACGTGAGCGTCGCCGATGGCCAGGCACGTTTGGCCGATGGCACCATCGCCGGCAGCGTGCTCACATTGAGCAATGCCGTGCGCTACGCCGTACACACGGCGGGTATACCCGTGGATGTCGCGGTGCGCGCCGCCACCCAGAACCCCGCCGACATGATCGGCCTAGTAGACCGAGGCCGTCTCGCGCCCGGTAACCGTGCCGACGTGATCGTGCTCGATACCGAACTCCAAGTTACGGCGACCCTGCAGGCTGGCACCTGGTGCAAGTGACGGAGCCCGGAACCGCAGGCGACGCTAGGACCTCCCGTTTGATTTAACGGCTTGTGATTACTAGCCGTTCACTGGAACGTAGCCTCCGAGGACTATACAGTCCAGAGTTGTTCCGGATACGCACGCGGACACCGCTGGTACCGATCTGGCCGACCGGGTCACGACCATGCACAGGTGGCAGGTAGACCGCCTCCGCCATCGATCAGTTCTTAATAGAGCTTCGGTCGCGGGGCGATGCGCCAAATAGCGATCACAGAACGCCGCCACATAGCGGCGAAAGTGTCGTTTCTCGAGGTCGTCTGCACGGCCCACCGCGTGTATCCGCCGCCGGTGCAGGCGACCATGAAGGGTCAGCTGTTCACGGTCGCCTGCACAACGTGACGTTCAGACCTCGGCACGGAGGTAGGCATAGACGGTTTCTCGGCTAATGCCGTAGTGGTGAGTATTTGCGCTCCTGAGCGCCATCGACATTGCGGTTGAGCGCCACTTGCTCACTGTCGTGTCAATGGCCATTAAGAACTGCCCGTAGGCGGCCAGCAGAATTGCCCGCTGGTGGCCACGGAAACTGCCCACTCATGGCCAACAGATCTGCCCACCTGGGTGTTGGTGGCGTTGGCCATGCGCGGTCGTTGGTGGTCTAACTCATCTTCGTGACGCCCTTCCCGGCGAGGGCCTGGGTGAGGCGGATTGAGTCGCCCGAGGTTTGGCAGACGTGGGCGTGGTGCAGGAGCCGGTCAACGGTCGCCGTCGCGAGGGTCTTGGGCATGAGCTCGTCAAAGCCGGCCGGGTGCAGGTTCGACGAGATCGCGATGGACCGTTTCTCGTAGGCGGCATCGACGAGTCGATAGAGGCCCTCGGCCGCGTCGGCGCCGACTTCGAGCAGCCCGCTGTCATCGATCACGATCAAGTCCGAGCGCAGGATCCGGGCCACGACCCGGCCGACGGAGTCGTCGGCGCGGTGCGCCCTGACGAGGGCGCCGAGGTCTTCGAGTCGGAACCAGGCGACCCGCATGCCGGCCTCGACGACTTGCTGACCGAGGGCCTCGAGGAAGAACGTCTTCCCGGTCCCGGAGGGCCCGCAAACGACGACGTTTTCCTTCCGGCCGATCCATTCCAACGTGCGGAGCGCATGCTGGGTGGGCACCGGGATCGAGGACGCCGTCTCGTCCCAGGTGTCAAACGTTTTCCCGGTCGGGAACCCTGCCGCGCGGCGTCTGGTCGCGAGCATCGACCGGGACCGGCCGGTGACTTCCTCGACGAAGAGGGCCTTGATGATCTCGGTGGGTTCCCATCGTTGCGCCCGGGCGGTCGCGATGAGCTCGGGGGCCAGGGCGCGGGCGTAGGGCATCTTCAGCTGCCGCATCAACACTTCCAGCTCAGCCGGCAGCGCGGGCGCGGCGGTTGCCGTGACGCTCATGCGCTTTGCTCCAGCGTGTCGCCGTCGGCCTGCCCGATCGCAGCCCACCCAGCGGTGCCCTGCGCGAGCGAGCTGGTCTCCGTCGCTGTCCGAGCGGGCGGGCGGGCGCCGCCTGCCCCGAGGAGGGAGGCGAGGTCACCGGTCGCGAAACGCCCGTAAGTCGCCGCTTGACCCAGTGCCGTGTCGACTCGGGCGGTGCCACTGATCTTGGCTAGCGCGACAGCTTCGGCCATCTTCACGTTCATCCTCGCGGTGCCGGCCGCGGCGGCTTCGAGTAGCCAGGCGTGCGCGCCGGCGCCGATGGCGAGGAACTCCGTTTCTGCGCTGCTGCGCGGGGTGATCGTGTAGTCGCCGGGGATCTTCTCCCGGTGGTCCGGGAAGTGGGCGTCGTCAATACGTGGGCTGCCGGGCCGGGCCCGGTGGTGCCGGGCGACTTCGACGGGTCCGTCAGTGCCGACGTGGACGATGACGACCTGCTCGTCGGCGCCAACGCCGTGGCTGCGAACGAACACGCGGGCGCCGAGCAGGTGCGCCGGGACGGAGTACTGGCCGGTCTCGAACGTGACCATCGGCGTGTTCTCCGGAACGGCGCGGGTCAAGCCCAGCGCGACGGTGTGCGCCGTGTCGGGGACCCGGTGCAGCCGGGGTCGTTCCTCCTCGAGCATCGCCGAGGGCTTGCGTTTGGTGGCGCGGTGCTCCCGGTTGTTGACCTCGACCATAAACGTTTCGCAGGCCGCCTCGACCTCGGCGAACGAGGCGTATTCAAGGCGCAGGTTGGTGTCTTTGGGCACGATGTCAGCCTTAGCCAACTTCACCGACGACTCCACCCCACCCTTGGAAGCCGGGTCCGCGGGCTGGCAGGTCAGCACGGTCACGCCGTAGTGCCGGGCGAACTCGACCGTCTGGGGTTGCGCACCGGAACCCCGGCAACGTGCGAGACGGTGACCGTTTTCGTTGTCGGTGAGGACGTAGGTCGGTGCCCGCCAACATTCGGAAGGTGCGATCCAGCGCGGCAAACACGCTCGGCGCCGTCCGATCGCGCAACGCGATCACGATGCGGAACCGTGCCCAGGCCAGCCAGGCGACGAACAACACGGTCTTCTTGCCGTCGATGACGGGGCCGTCGCCGAAGTCATACTGCAACCACATGCCCGGCTCCGTAATCCACGGTCGGTGCACTCGCACCTGGCCCAGCCGGAACGCGGCGCGGACCTGCGCGACCGCCCGCCGGGTCGACCGCTCGGAACCGTCATAGCCCAAGGCCCGGAGCTTCTCGTGGGCCTTGTCGGAGCGGATCTTGCCGTGGGACTTCTCGACCCATTCCTCGATCTTGGGTAGGAACGGGTCCGTGACCCGGCCCCGGAACGCGGGCTCGGCGATCGGCCGGCCGGCGTCGCGGGCCGCGACGTGCCGGTCAACGGTGTGGTGCGAGCAGCCGGTGAGCTCGGCTGTTGCTCGTAACGACCCGGTCAGGTCGTAGGCAGCGAGTATTTCCATGATTTCTCCGTCAAACTTCATTCAGGGCCTCTTCCTGGGCGACTTTGATGCGACTAGACACCGTCATCAAAACCCAGGAAGGGGCTCCCGCCGTGTAACCGGGCGGGGGTTCAGAAATAGAAGTGGGCAGATCTCATGGCCACCAGCGGGCAGTTCTACTGGCCGTCAGTGGGCAGTTCCGTGGCCGCCTATGGGCAGTTTGTCATGGCCGCTAACACGCGAACGCTGCCGCATTAATAGTGGTCATGATGGAGATCGCAACCCACCGCGCCACGAGGAAGGTGACGATGAGAGCACCAATGGTGAACAACCACCAAAGCTTTACGACCGACAGCCGAGGAGATGAAGTTTGGATCGCTGGTTCAAGTCCCTCCGTCATTTCAAGCCTTCCGCCGCGAACTGCGAAAGTGCCGGCATGTGAAGCCACCACTGGAGCTAGACACGCCGCGGTTTCTGGCTGGGGAAGCTTCTCATGCCGCGCATGGATTCGTTCTCCATCGCCCCACCAGCGTTCTATCGGCCAGTAGCGTCCATACGGTCGAGCCAGTCTCGGAAGAGGGCGGCCGTCAAGTCCGGTCGTTCGAGATGCACGCTGTGTCCCGCAGTATCGAGCACGGCAAAGGTTCCCCGTGGGTAGTGGTCCCGAAGCGCCCAACCGTCTTCATACCCGACCACAGCGTCCTGCCGACCAAAAACGTGCAGAGAGGGCGCCATGAAGGGCTGAGGGTGCTGGACTTCCGGTTCGACAGGTAGTGCGTACTCTGCCGCTATACGGTCCATCACCGCTTGGTTCGACCCTCGGGAACCTGGTAGGACGTACTCGGTGAAAGCGGCAAAGGTATCGGCTGTTTGCACGACGTGGTCGGCCGTGAATTCATCACGCGAGTCCCCTGCCTCATCAAGGACCGATTGGTCTACGACCAAGACACTTCGATCAGGAACCTTCCGGGCATCGTGCTTCGCTTCGACAACCCCGGCGAGTGTGGCAACGCCAAGTACTTGACTGCGAAGTTCATGCGCAATGTAACGAGCGATCATTCCACCAAACGATTGCCCAACAATGGCGAAAGGCTCGGCACCGAGGTGCTCGCGGATGTCCGCGAGAACCTCTTTGGCGACATCCCGCGCACTGGCTGCTGTCGACACCGTCGCTCCCTCCGCCCACGGAAGGTCCAGATAGACCCTTCGCCACGGAGCATCGCGGACGGCCTGCTCCAACGGGAGCATGATCCGATGGTCAACCCCAAATCCGTGTAGAGCCACAAGCGGGCGACCCGACCCCAGAGAACGAACGAACATTCGACAAGTTTATGGTGGCCGCGCGGGCAGCATCCTCGTCATCGGAAACAAGTGACACGGAGCAACCACAGATAGTCGCCACAGAGGCGCGAATTCGACATTGCTGGCCGACCTGCTGAACTGCACGATGACGATCTCTTGCGTACTTTCTCGGAATGAATTGACCGGTGCTCCGGGCGGATGTGTCTCGTAACCCATCCGCCTTGAACCCATGCGTCAAGAGACGCCGGGCATCTGTCCCGCCTGGCACTGTGGCCCGGACCCCATCGAGTGGACACCTCACAAGTGAGAATCTTCATTGCGGTTGGGCAAATCGGATCATGATGTGCGAGATCGTGACGGGGCGCGGTCACCGATGACCGCGAAGATTTCAGTGTCGCTCCCTATGTGGTGTAGCGCACATTCATCGTGCGGATCTGGCCAGTGAAGGAGAAGGGTGCCTTGTCGTAGTAGTCGAGCGATACAGGGCCGCCGAGGCAGGTTCCGACGTCGAGGCAGTCGTTCGCCGAGAACAGCAACGGCACACTGATCGGTACAGTACCCGCGCCGTAGTTCTCACCGTTGACGGTCATCGCAACATTCAACGGGCCGCCGGGGCGCGCTTGAATGTAACTGGTGTCGATCACGATCTGAGACTCACCGGCAGGCACCCGGCGGTCGGAACGGATCTTCGTCCGCTGGATGATGAACATGTTGTACTCGTAGCAGAGGAACCCGTCGTCCATGTAACACGTCAGGCCGCCTCCGGCGCCACCGAGCGCGTAGAGCACTCCGTTGCCATGGTCGGGCACGGTCGCGTTGATCGTCACCTTATTGGCCCGGTTTCCGAGAGCGGGTGCCATGAATTCGGGCATCCGTGTCATATCACCGGTGAAGTCCCAGTTACGGTACGGAGTCGAAATTCGAAGCTCGGGGTGCAGAGTCGCAATCCACAGGCCGCCACCGACGGGGTAGACACTGTTCTTCGCCGCTTCCATGGCGAAAAGTTCCCTCATCTGGACCAGCTTCTCGGGGTTCTGCTCAGCGAGGTCGTTGGCCTGCGACCAGTCTTCGGTGAGGTTGTAGAGCTCCCATACGTCCTGGTCGGGTGTCCAGTCGTGGATGCCGGGCGGGAGACCGGGCAGCCAGGGCGCCCTCGGTCCGAACGCTGACGCCATCCAGCCGTCGTGGTAGATCGACCGGCTGCCCATGATCTCGAAGTACTGGGTGAGATGGGTCTCTTTCGCATCGCCGTCATTGAGCGCCGCCTTGAAGCTCGACCCGTCTATCGGGTCCTGGGGAATGCCGTCGACGGCTCGAGGAGGAGTGATACCGACGAGGTCATAAATCGTGGGAACGATATCGGTGCAGTGCACGAACTGGGTCCGGGGTTCCGAATCCGGCACGATCTTCGCCGGCCAACGGATGGCCATGGGATTGCGGGTACCGCCCAAGTGCGAGGCGAGCAGCTTCATGCCCTTGTAGGGGGTGCTCCCGGCCCACGCCCATCCGGCGTGATACTGGTTGTCGACCTTCGGGGTACCAAGGACATCCAGACCGCCCATATCGTTCATGGCTTTGATATGCATCGGGATGGTCGAGGGAATACCGTTTTGCGCCAGCAACTCACTGATCGTGCCGTTCTGGCCTTCGCCCGAGGAAACGTTGTCGCCCCAGATGTAAAGGATCATCGTGTTCTCGCCATACCCGAGGCTCTCCACCTCGTCGACGACCCGACCAGCCTGCACATCGGCGTGCTCAGCGAAACCGGCTGCAACCTCCATCAAGCGCGCCTGGAATGCACGCTCGTCTTCAGGGACGTCCTCCCACGCCGGCATCCGTGAGTCTCGCTCCGTTAGAACTGTGTCGCCGGGTATCCAGCCCGTCTCTTTTGCCCGAGCGAACACCCGGTCACGGTACTCGTCCCAGCCGCCGTCAAAACGGCCGGCGTACTTGTCGGCCCACTCTTTCATGATGTGGTGCGGGCCGTGCAGGCAGCCCGTTGCCCAGTACATCAGGAACGGCTTATCCGGCTGGGACGCCTTGTGGTTGCGCAACCATCCGATCGCGTCGTCGGCGAGATCCTCGCTGAGGTGATATCCCTCCTCGGGGGTCTTCGGCGGCAACACGCTCGTCGTGTTTCGGACCAGGTTCGGCTCGTACTGTGAAGCCTCACCTGCCAGGAAGCCGTAGAAATACTCAAAGCCGTCGGAAGTCGGCCAGTTGTGGAACGGGCCCGTCACTCCTGTCTCCAGCGCTGGCGTGTTGTGCCACTTACCGAAAGCAGAGGTCGCGTAGCCGTAATCTTTCAGAACTTCCGCAACGAGGGCGCTGGACTTTGGGATCTCACCCGCGTAGCCGTCCCAGTCGTTCGCCAGCTCAGCGATCTGACCATTGCCGATCCGGTGATGGTTGCGGCCCGATAGCAACGATGCTCGCGTGGGGGAACACATCGCCGTGGTGTGGAATCGGTTGAACCCGATGCCCTCGTTGAGGACCCGTGACAACGTGTCCGTCCGCACGTCACCACCGAAGGTGTCCGGTAGCCCAGGGCCAGCATCGTCGATCAGAACGATCAGGATGTTCGGCGCATCTGCGGGTAAGCGCGGCGGCGTCACACGTTGGCCATACACCGACTCCTGCATCGTTCGCCCCGCAGTACTTGCCGACGGGGTAGGAGGAAACGGAAGAGTTTCTTGCGAATTCATCACTGAACCACTTTCATTCGAAGCAGGCGACACGGTGTGAGACGGCACGGAGAGTACTTAATCACCCGAATTAGATGAGATGCCGGAGCAGACACTGACCGCTCGCTAAAGACGACGTCGGCGAATGCCGGGCCCGGGTGCCACTGCGGCAACTACCACTGCAGCCTTCGCCACGACCGGGCCAAGTTCGTCAAGTTGGGTGCCTCTCATGCCGGGAAGGTACTCCGCAGGCAGCCCGGCCGCATCACCCTGTATGGACTACTCGATCGGATGCGCATCTGGGCTGACTCCGCTGTTCTCGACGCGAGGCACAAGCATCTCGGTGGCACGCAAATCGCGCGGTGGGCAGAAAAGACGCGGACGCCGACGAATCGGTCGACCGCATCGCCAGCGCGGCCGACCTGGGCAACCGTCGTGGTTTCGACGAAGCTGCACAGATGCGGCCGATCCGGAGAGCTACCTCGTGAGGGGTGGCCCGACGCCCAGGGTGCTGAGCCTCAGTCGAGAACGCGCCATTCACGTATGAACTCCTCGACGGTCTTGGTTTCGAGGTCGCGGCACACGGTGTCCAGGAGGACGTGGGGGTCGCCGACGTCAGCGGCAGTGCGCAGAACCTCGACCCCGCCCGCGCGCCGGCGGATGACAAGGTCGGCATCGACCTCGACGTCACCCCATACTGCGCGAACCAATGCCCACTCCCGACGAAGTAGGAGTCGAGTGCGCGTTCCCGATGGCTCTTCGAGCGCTGCGACTAGGTGGTTTGACGCGCGATCCATTCCCATATCTTGTCGCATAGCGAAGCGCCCTGTCAGTCGAACGTTTCTCGTAACCCCAGCGTGTCGAACGCCATGGGATTCGTGACGCTAAATACTCGCTTCGAGTCAGGGCCAGGCAAGAGTTAGTCCGCCGAACATCGATCCCAGATCGCCGCTGCAAAGCGCCGAGGACAAGACAGGCGCTAGTGGCGGTCCGAAGTAGCCGGACGGCATGAGCGTCGTTGCAGGGGGTGTCGATCCACGGGATTCGAACTGGGAACAGGACCAGCCCAGCTACCGTGTGTACTTCCACGATGAGAACGGTGCATCGGACGAGTGGTAGCTCACCGACGTTGATTCCATCCAAACGGTCGTGGGATGGGCAGAAAATAATGGGTCGGGCCGTACCTTCGTGGTTTATCTCGAGGTACAGGTTCCACGGGGCGTTGGGCTTAATCGGCCGGTGGGCCGGGACCCTGACGAGATGTAGTGGCCAGCCACCTATGGACGGCTACCGACTGCAGCTCAGTCGCGCGGTGCCGCATTGGAGGGCTTCAATCCATGACCTTGAAGAGGGTCTTCCCCGTCGAAAGTCATCGATGTCGACGGTGCCGGGTCGAATTCCGCGGCGGCTTGTGCGTGGGTTCCTCTACCTGAATACACGTCTCGGAGTACACTTGCGGCGGCTCCGACCGGGGCGGCTGCTTCGCGCAGGCGCCGGCGGCGAAGCCCTCGGATCAGAATCACCAACGCGAATGTTAGGCCGATGGCGGCGATAAGAATGGCGTCGGACATCTGTGTCCCCCGATCAACAGTGTCTTCTTAGTGCATCACGTCCGCTGCGGATTAGCAATGAATCCTGAATGGACCGCCCGGAACCGAGGAGAAATATGTCTCGTAACGCAGCTGCTTCATAACCCATCAAGTACGAGTCCGTCGGCCGGTCGTGGGGCACCGACGGGTGGGTCGTTACTGCTCGCGTGTTCTCATTTGCGGGACCTCCCTGTCTCGGGAGGACTTGTTTGCCACCCAATCGCAATCGTCGGCCGCTGGGCGCGCGGTTAGGCTTGCGATGGGGGGAAGGCGGGTAGATGTTCAGGACTCTTCAACGAGCAACTGCGCTCAGATGGTTTGGAATACTCGCGCTTGTGCCGGCCATCATTCTCACAGCTGGTTGCTCGGCCCAAGTACCGCAGCTGGTTGGTTCCTCAACCGTGGAGGCTGCGTTTATCGACTACGTCAGTTCGGTGGCGGGAGTCAAGAGCGTTCACACGAGAAACTGGCTGTCGGGGTTCCTCGAGCCAGGAACGTTTGTTGTCTTCGACGTCATCTTGAGTGATGAGAGAGAATCTGCGGAGGTAGATTCCACGGCCAGACTCATCACCGAATGGGTACGAACCCGAGTCGATCCCAAGGCCGACGTCACCGTGTACGTCACCCTGTTTGCAGCGGGTAACGCGGTTAGTCTTTCCGCAGACGACGCCTCAAATTGGGCTCGGATACAGATCGTGGACCGTGCAGTTGTCAGCAGCGCAGTAGATCATGCGTGGCTTCGGGCGTCTTGGCTGGGCGACCCTCGCAACTCCGATGACGGGACCAACCTCCAACTCGTTTCGTCGCTGGCAGCGGAAGGGCTCACTTCCACCGCCTTCGCAGCGAGCATGGAGGCCTATCAGGCGTTCCTGCCCGCGGAATCCTCTTTCGTTACCGTCATCGACAGTGACCTCGCCTCATACTCAAGCGGATTCGAGACGAAAGATCGATCTCTCAGTGCCTTCGTTTCAGAGCCTCCCTCGGAAGCGACATTGCAGTGCGTCGACGAGGTAGCGGTCGACCCTGGCGTGATGGGATACAACTTCGCCCCCGCCAGCGAATTCTGGAGCTCTACTGTGGATCTGCAGGCGGCTGAATCGTATTTCTCAAAGGCCCGACTGTCATGCCTCAGCGAGATACAAAGAGTGCAGTTCACCATCGACGGCAGCTGATACTCGCTCGATCATCGCCTCTGTCGGGCATGCCTCCTGGCCTTGACCCCGGAGAGTGGACACGGGTTAAGCGGCGAGTTGGATCTCTGCGGCCTGTGACGAGTATTGCATCTCGAAGTCCACTGGGGTGACGTGCCCGATCGAGGAGTGCCGGCGGCGGCGGTTGTAGCGGTCCTCGATCCACTCCGCGACGCTTTGGATCGCGCGCGCCCGGGTGGGCCAAACCCGGCGGTAGTAGAACTCGGTCTTCAACGTCGCGAAGAAGCTCTCGGCCATGGCGTTGTCCCAGCAGATTCCGGTGTATCCCATCGACCGGGTGATGCCGTTCTTGGCCGCGAAGAGGGTGATCTGTTCCGACGCGTACTGGGTGCCGCGGTCCGAGTGGAAGATCACCGTCGCCGGACGGTCCCCGCGCAGCACCAGGGCCATCCGGAGGGCGTCCTGGATGAGGTCGGTGCGCATGTGGTCGGCGATGGCCCAGCCGATGACGCGGCGGCTGTGGGCGTCGATGACGGTCGCCAAGTACACCCACCCCTCCCAGGTCCTCAGGTAGGTGATATCGCCGACCCAGACCTGGTTCAAAGCCCCGGTGTCCCACTCGCGTTTGACCGCGTCGACCGGGTACGCGTCAGCGTGGTCGATGATGGTGGTCGTCTTCCATTTCTTCGGGCAGATACCCGCCAATCCGAGGCGCCGCATGGTCGCGGCGACGGTTTTGCGGGAGATGATCTCTCCGTCCGCGCGGAGATCGGTCAGGATCCTCGGGGCGCCGTAGACCTCGTCGGAATCGCCGTGGAAGAAGGCGACTTTCTGCTCGATATGCACCCGACGGATCGACGCCGGCGATGGCGGCCGGCCGACCCAGGCGTAGTAGCCGGACCGGGAGACGTCGAGGAGGCGGACCATGCGGGTGATGGTGAAGTTGGTCTTCTCCGCCAGCATCAGTTCGAACGCTTGCCGTTCGTATCCGATGCTTCCTGGGCGAAGAAGATGGACGCTTTTTTCAAGAACGCCCTATCCATCTTCAGGTCCGTGTTTTCTTTCCGAAGCCGCAGCAGCTCGGCCCGTTCAGACTCCGTGACCTCGGTCTGCCCGGTCTCGTTCCGCGCCTTGAATGCACTCACCCACCGGCCCAGCGTCGCCTCGTTGATTCCGAGCTCGCGGGCGACGGTCGCGACCGCCCTGCCGGTGGTGATGACCAGCTTCACGGCCTCGTCTTTGTACTCAGGGGTGAAGTCCCGACGTGATCTTGCCATAGTGAACATTCTCTCTTGTGAGGTGTCCACTCGCTGGGGTCAGGGCCATCCTAACCTGAGTGGCTAAATACATATGGGATACGAGGCAGGGGGAATTCCGCTCAACGGATGATTCACTTCGTGCGGTGCACCGTGCATGCGAGTGTGAGGACTCGTGCAGACGAGAATGAGAAGCGACATCAGGGTTGCATTCCCGCTTAGGGCGCCGCCGCCACCGCGCCGAGTTGCACCGCCAGCTCCATGCTTCGCAGGCGCGCCGGGGAGAAGTCGTAGGGCATGCTTCGGATGATCTCCGCCGCGCTCCTCGCGCGGGAGCCCTCTGCCGGGTTGGGGTCGGGCGCCGCGTCGGTGTCCTCGGGGGGTGCAGCTCGTCCCAGGTGTTGAAGATGTTGTCGTCCTCCTCCAGCTGACCGGACTCCTCGATGACGCGCATCAGCGCGGTCTCGAAGGCGTGCCGCTCGGCCGCCACCTGCGCCACCCGGGGGTCGTCGAGGGCGACCGTGTCGTCGAGCGCCTCCTCGGCGGCATCGACGCGGTCGGACTCGGCGCGCAGCCCGGCATCGCGGGCCAGAGCGAGGAAACGGCCCGCCTGCATGACGGCGCCGAGCGGACCGAAGATTCGTTCGGTGACCAGCAGAACGTCCAGGTCATCCTGTCGCAGCGAGCCCTCAGGCGCGCCCTCGAGGCGACCGGAGACGAGATCGTCGAGCAATCCCAGCCGACTGCCGAGGGTCTGCATCCGCTGCACCGAGGCGCGCTTCCGCTGCAGCTCGGCCTGCTGCGCGGCGAGGGTGTCTTCCAGTCGCGCGAGAACTTCTGCGATCTCGTCCTCTCCGTCGGCGCCGCTCGGTGCGGCGCCGACGGCGTCGCGGATGTCGTCGAGGGCGATCCCGGCGTCGGCCATGCGGCGGATCCAGAGCAGCCGGATGATGTCCGCGTAGCCGTACCGGCGGCGGCCGTCGCCGCCCCGCTCCCGCTCGGGCAGCACGCCAATCTGGTGGTAGTGGCGGATCGTCCGCGGAGTGACGCCGACGAACGCCGCGGCGTCGCCGATCAGGACGTCTCGGGGCGGGGTCGGGAACGGGTGCATGGCAAACCTCTCGGATTGGGACGGGATGGCTTCCAGCAGACCACATGACGCTACGGCAGGAGCAACTCGATCTGAGAGCTTGCAGCTAGAGCACAGCCGCCTGATCCACGCTCCTCGGCGACCTCGTCGCGCGAGGTGCGTGTGTGCAGGCGGTACTTTCGCGTCATGTTGTCCGGGTCTTGGGTCAACTCGTCCAACAGGATCGGCACCGTTCATTCCACGAGTTGCTCCGACAGCGCAAGATCAGGCCGCCGTTAGCAACCGGGCTCTGGCGGAGGAGCTCGCTCGGGAACTGCGCGTTGTGGAGAACAGGATCGTGTGCCTCGAGAAGAGCCGTGATGCTGTCATCGACTTCCTGCGGCGGGAAAACCACGCAGATCTCCTGACGGCAGCGTGAGTGCGGGCTCGTGGGAGCATCTCCATGGGCGAACGAGAGTGTCGATTCAACATCCCGGTGTGATCGATGAGGGCCGGGTTTCTCGCGACAGGAATTCCTGTCCTCCTCCGCGCTGTAAACACGAGGACTCTCGCTCGTGGCGTCCAATGCGCGACAACCTGCTGGAGTTCTTCGTCGAAGTCGATACCGGCAATAACCCGCCCCCGCAGCCGTCCCGCTGATTAGCATGAACGATATGTCCATCAAGTTTGAGAATGTCGGCATCGCCGTACGCGACCTTGAAGCAACTATCTCCTTCTTCACCGACCTCGGCCTCACGGTTCTGGGCCGAGACGAGGTCAGTGGTGAGTGGACCGACACTGCTGTCGGTTTGGACGGCAACCACGCCATGATTGCGATGCTCCAGACGCCGGACGGTCACGGCCGCCTGGAACTCTTCGAATACCTCCACCCCGACGCGATCGAGACGGAGCCCACCCTGCCCAACGAGATCGGCATGCACCGGGTCGCCTTCTCGGTCGACAACCTCGACGACGCCCTCGCGATAGCCGCAACGCACGGGTGTTTTCCGCTCCGCGGTGTGGCGACCTATCAGGACGTCTACAAGCTCACTTACGTGCGCGGGCCCAGCGGCATCATCGTGATGCTCGCCGAGGAGCTGCAGAAGAACTGACCGGGTCCATCACGGACGGTATTCCTTCGGCGGCGGTGTCGTGGGCAGATCTCCTGGACCGGCGCGCCCGCCGAATGTCATGACGGCTATAGCCGATGACCCTGCCCCGACTGCCGCCACGAACGCCGACAGGATCACCTTGGCCCACCGCCACGCTGTCGATCTTCTTGTGTGTGCTGCCATGCGCACCAGCATCCTCGCCATCGGCCGTCGGTGCCACTCATGATCCGTGCCGATTCCCGGCAGCTGGGCGCCGGAGCCACCCAGATGAGCAGCTTTTCGGTTTCGGTGTGCGTCACACAGGTCTCCACGAGGCGACTCACGGCGTCGGCGTCGGGGCCCGTGAAATCTGCTGCGCGATGGACGCTGAGTTCGTTCGGGCCGCTGGGCATGGCTGCATTCTTGCAATGTGTGCGCGCACCTGCCCGGATACCCGTCATCCACTTCACCCGAAGTGCTTGCACCGGCCCCTGGGCCGGATTACCGTCACACCAGGCTGTTGAACACCACAAACGAAAGGCATTGCATGTTGAAGCGCGTCGCCTCGGGCGTTCTGGTTCACGAGAGCGAGTTCCTGCAGAGCAATTCCGTTGTGGTGCAGGGGCAGCACGGCGTGCTGCTCATCGATCCTGGCATCACCGGCCAGGAGCTGGCGCACCTGGCACAGGACCTTCGCGAGCTGGGCGAGCCCGTCGTCGCCAGCTTCTCCACGCATCCGCACTGGGATCATATGCTGTGGCACGAGGAGTTCGGTGACGTGCCCCGGTACGCCACGTCTCGCTGCGCGACACTGATGCGTGAGTTCCTCTCGAACGCGGACTGGCAGGACCAGATCGCCGAAGGGCTTCCGCCGGAGCACGCCGAGGACATCCCGATGGAGCTGCTTGGTCTCGTCACGGGCCTGCCCGCCGGAGCCACGCAGATTCCTTGGGACGGTCCGGCGGTGCGCATCATCGAGCACCAGGCCCATGCCGTCGGCCATGCGGCGCTGGTGCTCGAAGCGAGTCGCGTGCTCGTCGCGGGCGACATGCTGAGCGACATCCTGATGCCGTTCCTCGATCTGGCGGCCGAGACTCCGATCGAGGACTACCTCGACGCGCTGCGGCTGTTGGAGGGTGTGGCCGGCGACACGAATGCCGTCATCCCCGGTCACGGCTCCGTCGGCGGGGCCGAGCAGCTGCGGGCCCGGATCGTGCTGGATCGCGCGTACGTGCAGAACCTGCGCGACGGCCGAACGATCGATGACCCCAGGGTCGGCCCGGATGCGCTGTTGGAGTGGCTGCCCGACGTGCACAACTGGCAGGTCCAGCGGCTCGCGCAGACACAGTAGAAAACGAGGGAGGAGTTGTAGCGATGGCACAGGATGCGTTCCGGATCGCATCGGATGCCCTTTCTGACGGCCGAGGGCAAATCTCCGAGCTTGCGCGCCCGTTCCTGCACGACACACGAGCCGCCCGGTGTCCACCGAGGCGGCGTTCGGACTCATCCGTCAACATGCCCGCTCACACCAGATGCCTCTGAGCCAGGTGGCCCGACAACTTGTCACCCGCCGCCTTCGCTTCGGCCCCGGCAACACCAACCAGGAGAAGACCTCAACATGACCGGCCGCATCCACATCGACCACTTCACCACCCTCGACGGCGTCGCCCAGGCCCCCGGCGGACCCGACGAGGACACCGACAGCGGCTTCAGGTTCGGAGGCTGGCAGGCGCCCTTGATCAGTGAGACCGACGGCACCCAGATCTCCGCGGGAATCGAGGCCATGGACGCCCTACTACTGGGCCGCCGCACCTACGACATCTTCGCCGGCTACTGGCCGCACCAGCTGGAGGGCGCCGACTCCGCCATCGCTCGCAAGTTCGACGCGATACCCAAATACGTCGCCTCGAGAGGCCGGCCGCAGCTGGACTGGCGCGACTCGCACCTGCTCGGCCGCGACCTCGTCGCGGAGCTGGCCGCCCTGCGCGAGCGGCACGAGGAGATCCACGTGATCGGCAGCATCGACCTGTCCCGCACCCTGGTGGCCCAGGGGCTGTTCGACGAGCTGAATCTCTGGGTGTACCCGATCGTCGTCGGCCCCGGCAAACGGCTCTTCCCGGATGACGGACCGCCCGCGTCCCTCACGCTGCTCGCCGCCGAGGCAGCGAGCGAGAAGGGCGCCGTTCTGCTGCGCTACGGCTGGGCGGGATCGGTGCCGGACGTGGGCGACATGAGCCGGTGAGCCGGCGCCCGCAGGGGGTACGCAACTTGCCCTCGCCGCACCCCGCGCACCAGACTGGAGATACCGGATCGCTATTGAGTCTTCCGCCTGCGGCTAAGAGGAGCTCACCATGACCGAACCGACCGATGCCCGTGTTGGCCTGTACATCGACTTCGACAACATCGTCATCTCGCGCTACCAGCAGCTGCATGGCCGCAACGCGTTCCAGCGCGACGGCATCCGCGACTTCGATCGCACCAGCCGCGACGCCGACCCGGAGGTCGCCGCACGCCTGGCCGCCGCCACCGTGGACTTCAACGCCATCATCGACTTCGCCGCCTCGTTCGGCACTCTCGTAGTCAACCGCGCCTATGCCGACTGGTCGGTGCCGGTGAACGCGAGTTACCAGCGTCAGCTGATGTCCCGCGCGGTTGACCTCACCCAGCTGTTCACCACCACCACCCGCGGCACCAAGAACGGGGCCGATATCCGCCTCGCCGTCGACGTGGTCGAAGACCTCTTCCGGCTGCCCGACCTCACCCACGTGATCATCGTCGCCGGCGATTCGGACTACATCGCCCTGGCCCAGAAGTCGAAGCGCCTTGGCCGCTTCGTTGTGGGCATTGGCGTCGCCGGCTCTACGAGCACCTCGCTCGCCGCCGCCTGCGACGAGTTCGAGGACTACGACTCGCTCCCCGGCATCGACAAGGCCACCGCCGCAGCGGCCGCCGCGACGTCCGCCGAGCGCCCGAAGTCCGGCCGACGCTCGTCCGAGCGCACGGAGACACAGCCTGAGACTCCCCCGAGCACGGCGCGCAAGCTCACCACCATCCCGATGTTCTCGCACACCGAGGACTCGCAGTTCGATGACCTGGAACCGGCCGACGACATCGACCCGCAATCGCTTGCCACAGAACTCCTCGTGCGCGCCCTGCAGATCGGCCACGCCAAGGGCGACGCCGACGAGTGGCTCAACACCGGCACCGTGAAGAACCAGATGCGCCGCATGGACCCGTCTTTCAACGAGAAGCCGCTCGGCTTCCGCTCGTTCACCGACTTCCTCTCGTCGCGCAGCGACGTGGCCGAGCTGCAGGAGGACGGCCCGCAGCGGCTGATCCGACTGCGCCCGGAGGCCGACTCCCGCCGCTGACCGAGCCATCGGGTTGCCGGATCGGCAATCCGATTTCGCCGCGGACCGCCGGGCCTGCATGCTGCCATGATGGACCAGATCAGCGATCACACACCGACCGTGCATACGCCACAGGACCCCCGCGACATCCAGGATCTCTGGGACCAGCGGTATGCCGGCGCGGAGGCACTCTGGAGCGGGCAGCCGAACGTGACCCTGGTGGCCGAACTGGAGGGGATGAGGCCCGGCCGCATCCTGGACGTCGGCTGCGGTGAGGGTGCCGATGCACTCTGGCTGGCCGCCCACGGCTGGGACGTGACGGCGTTGGACGTCTCCCAGGTGGCACTGGGCCGGGCATCAGAGCGCTCCGACGCCCTCGGCCTTCAGGTGCACTGGCTGCACGTCGGCCTGGTGGAGGCGGCGCTTGCCCCAGAGTCCTTCGACGTGGTCTCGGCGCAGTACCCCGCACTGCTTCGCACCCACGACGCCGCGTCCGAACGCGCCCTGCTTGACGCGGTGGCGCCGAATGGCGTGCTCCTCGTGGTGCACCACTCCCTGCCCAGCGTGGAGCAGGCCGCCGCGCACGGGTTCCACCCCCAGGACTACGTGAGTCCGGCGGATGTTGCCGCGCGGCTGGACGATAGCTGGACCGTCGAGGTCGACGAAGTTCGGCCCCGCCACGTGAGCACCGGCGCCGGGGCGCATCACACCGAAGACGTGGTGCTGCGGGCCCGCCGCCTACCCTGAACACACTCCCCCGGGACCTTCGACCCAAATTTCGATTCCCGAACAGTGTAAATTTCAAGTGGTGTGTGAAATTTGACAGGATATTCTCAGTCGGCCAACCCGGTTCGCACTGAGCTGTACCAGACGGGAACCACGCGTCTGGCACCCACACCATAAGGAGATCCAGGTGGCGACCTCACCCGCTAAAGACATTATTCAAAGTATCGGTGGGGCGTCGAACGTCGTCGCCCTCACCCACTGTGCGACTCGCTTGCGCTTCACGCTCAAGGACGCATCCGGAATCGATCAGACCCAGGTAGAAGCCATCCCCGCCGTTCTGGGCGCCGTTCCCCAGTCCGGGGACCGCTACCAGGTCGTCATCGGTGGCGCGGTTGAGACCGTCTACAACGAGATCCTGGCGCTGCCCGAAATGAAGAAGGTCGGCACCGGCGAAAGCGCCGACGACATCAAGGCCGCCGAGCGCGCGAAGGGCCCCCGCGGCAAATTCGCCGGGCTCGACACCTTCTTCGAGGTCCTCTCCGACTCCTTCCGCCCGATCCTGGGCGCTCTGCTGGGCGCGTCGCTGTTCATCACGTTCATGGCGCTGATGGCCACCCTCGGTGTCATCCCCGCGTGGAACGCCCCCGGCGTCACGCTCGAGCCCGGCTGGGCCTTCATCAACCTGATGTGGCAGGGCGTGTTCGTCTTCCTGCCGCTCATGGTCGCCTACAACGCCTCCAAGCGCCTCGGCGCCGACCCGTGGGTCGGCTTCGGCATCATGGCCGTTGTCATGCTGCCGGGCTTCTCCGCCCTCGCCGCCACCGACGGTGCCCAGACCGTCTTCGACGGCAAGGCCGCGATCGTGTCGATCTTCGGCCTGCCGCTCACCGTCACCGACTACAGCTCGCAGGTCTTCCCGCCGCTGCTGATGGCGGCCGTTCTCGCCCTGCTCACCAAGGGCCTGAAGAAGGTCATCCCGTCCAGCGTCCAGCTGATCTTCGTCCCGTTCCTGAGCATGCTCGTGATGATCCCCGTCACGGCCTTCCTCATCGGCCCGATCGGCGTCTTCGGCGGTGCGGCCATCGGAGAGTTCCTCAAGTCCATCAACGACTTCTCCCCGCTCATCTTCGCGATCGTCATCCCGCTGGCCTACCCGTTCATGGTTCCGCTGGGACTGCACTGGCCGCTGAACGCCGTGATGCTGCTGAACATCCAGTCCCTCGGCTATGACTTCATCCAGGGCCCGATGGGCGCCTGGAACTTCGCCTGCTTCGGTGCCACTGCCGGCGTGCTGGTCCTCGCCATCCGCGCCAAGAACAGCCAGATGAAGCAGACCGCGACGGGTGCTCTTGCCGCCGGACTGCTCGGCGGTATCTCCGAACCGTCGCTGTACGGCATCCACCTGCGGTTCAAGCGCATCTACCCGCGCATGCTCGTCGGTTGCCTCGTCGGTGGTGTCATCATCGGCCTCGGCGGTGGCGTCACGACCAACGCATTCGTGTTCACGTCGCTGCTGACCATCCCGGCCTTCAACAACATCCCGCTGTACGCGGTCGCCGTGGCCGCGTCGTTCTTCACCGCGATGATCCTCGTGATCCTCTCCGGCTACCTCTCGCCCGAGCAGAAGGCCGAAGCGGCCGCTCAGCTCGCCGCTGACACCGCCATGGAAGAGGCCAAGCACGCGCCGGTCGCTCCTGTTGCGACTCCGGTTGCCGTCGCATCCAGCACGGCTCCCGCCACGGCACCCGCCGCCGGCGGCACGGCCACCCTGGTTGCCACGGTGCTCGCCACGATCGGCTCGCCGGTTGAGGGCATCGTCGTACCGCTCGATGAGGTGCCGGACCCCGTGTTCAGCAAGGGCATCGTGGGCCTCGGCGTCGGCGTCGACCCGACCGGAGACACCGTCTTCGCGCCGGCGGCCGGCAAGGTCCTGGTCGCTCAGCCGACCGGCCATGCCTTCGGCCTGATGCTCGACGGCGGCATCGAAATGCTCATCCACGTGGGCATCGACACCGTCAACCTGGCCGGCAAGGGCTTTGACGTCAAGGTCAAGGCTGGCGACAGGGTCGAGGCCGGCACCCCGCTGGTCACCTTCGACCGCGCGATCATCGAGGAAGCCGGCTACTCGCTGGTCACTCCGGTGCTCGTGACGAACCCGAAGAAGTTCGGCTCCATCGACCAGGCCGCCACCGGCCATGTCGCCGTCGGAGACGCTCTCCTCACGGTGACCGCCAAGTAACACCTGCATCAACACAAAGGTGGGCAGAGAGAAATCTCTGCCCACCTTTTGTGGTGTGTGGTGCGAAGTCGCCTTATTGGGCGCCCTGCTGAGCCGGCCCTATTGGGCGGCGGCCTGCTGCTCGGCCTTCTGCGCCGCCACCTGGCGGTGCACGTCGGCCATGTCCAGTCCCTTCACGGCCGTGACCACCTGCTCGAGGGCTGCCGGGGGCAGCGCTCCGGGCTGGGAGAACACCAGCACGCCCTCACGGAAGGCCATCAGAGTGGGGATCGACTGGATGCCTGCTGCGGCGGACAGCTGCTGCTCGGCTTCGGTGTCGACCTTGGCGAACACCACGTCCTGGTGCTGCTCCGACGACGCCGCGTAAGTGGGGGCGAACTGCTTACACGGACCGCACCAGTCGGCCCAGAAATCCACCAGCACGATCTCGTTGGCCGCCAGGGTCTCGCCGAACGTGGTCTCGGTGACGTCAATGGTGGGCATGGGGTCTCCTTGCGTTCTCGAAAGATGAATTGACTAGTTTCGCAGGTGCCACTGAGCGTTGCATGGGTCCGCCCTGAGAACCGGTCTCTGCGGCCCGGCTCGTCGGCACAGTGGGGTTAACGTCGAGCGGCGCGCGCTCTATTCCTCGCCGCCCGGTCTGCGCTAGTCTGGTCGGCTCGCCAACCCCGGGCAGGACGAGGACCACCATGCAGCATTTCCTGGACACGAACCGGGCCAACTGGGACGATCGGGCATCCGCTCACGCAGCACGCACCGGTCTCGGCTACCAGGTGCAGCGCTACGTGGACGACCCGACGCTGTTATCGGATGTGGTGCGCTTCGACCGCGACCGGCTGGGCGATGTCGCGGGGCTGCGCACAGTGCACCTGCAGTGCCACATCGGAACCGACACGCTCTCCCTCGCCCGGCTCGGCGCCCACGTCACCGGGCTGGACTTCTCCCCGGTAGCCCTCGCTGAGGCTCGCACCCTCGTGCAGGAGACCGGTGACACGGTGGACTTCGTCGAGTCCGACGTGTACTCGGCGCTTTCGGTACTCGAACCGGGCGGTTTCGATCTGGTCTACACGGGGATCGGGGCGCTCTGCTGGTTGCCGAGCATCGACCGTTGGGCCGCCGTCGTGGCCGGGCTGCTGGCACCCGGCGGTCGACTGTTCCTCCGGGAGGGACATCCGATTCTCTGGGCGATGGACGAGAGGCTGGGAGACGATCTGCACCTGCGGTTCCCGTACTTCGAACACGAGGCCCCGTTGGAGTGGGATGACGACTCCACCTACGTGCAGACCGACCGCCCGATGACGGCCACGAAGACCTACGAGTGGAATCACGGCCTGGGTGAGATCGTGACGGCGCTCCTGAACGCGGGCTTGAACCTCACGATGCTCGTGGAACACGACAGCGTGCCGTGGGAGGCGCTGCCCGGCCAAATGATCGAGCGGCCCGATGGGGAGTTCGCGCTGAGCACTCTGGCCGGCGTGGCGCCGCTGTCGTACACGCTCCAGGCGGTCAAGCCAGGGGCTAAGTGATCACTAGCGGCGACCGACGCAAAGCACGCCGATGCCGAGGGTGAAGAGTGCGAGGGAGAACGGCATGGCCAGGAACGCCGGCTCGAAACCCGCCATGAAGACGGCGACCGCGGCGATGAAGGTGACGACAGCCACCAGCAGGCAGGCCACGCCGGCGTAATGTACCCGGTCGCCGAGCAGGGGTGTGGTCATGGCCTCAGTATGGCTGTTCGGGGTGAACACGGGAAGGCCAGCCGTCGACCAGCCGCGACCGGTCAACGCCGGCAGATGTCCGCGACAATGTAGACATGGTCACTCTCCCGAGCAGCGTCATCGTTCCCGCCCTCCGACTGATGCGCGCGAACCGGGTCTTCGTCACTGCGGAGGGAGCGCGCCGGCATGTGCGCGAGCGCGAGCTTCGGCCGACGCCGTACGGGCCGCCGAGCCGGCTGCGCCGTGACGTTCGGGTGACAGTCTCCGGTGCGGCCTGGCCGGTCTATACGATCGCGCCCGTGGACGGCAGCCCCACTGGCAGCGTGGTGTACGTGCACGGCGGTGGCTGGGTGAACCAGATCGCCGGGCAACACTGGCACCTCGCCGCGCAGATCGCCGCGGAAGCGAACACCACCGTCACCGTGCCGATCTATCCGCTCGTGCCGTTCGGAACCGCCGCTGTCGTGGCCGCAGGCGTCGTGGACCTGGTGCGGGGCAACCTGGAGCGGTACGGCAGCACCTGCCTGGCCGGCGACTCCGCCGGAGGTCAGATCGCGTTCTCCGCCGCTCTCGTGCTGCGGGACGAGCACGACATCACGCTACGCCGCACCGTCCTGATCTCCCCCGCCCTGGACCTTTCCTGGAGCAACCCGCTCATCCCCACCGTGCAGCCGAGCGACCCCTGGCTGGCGACCCCTGGCGGTGAAGTGCTCGCCGATCTCTGGAAGGGGTCCGACGACATCCTGGACCCGGTGGTGAGTCCGCTGATGGGCGACCTGGCGGGCCTGGGGCCGCTGACGGTGTTCAGCGGAACACGGGATGTGCTGAACCCGGATGCCCATCTCCTGGTCGACAAAGCCGTCGCGGCCGGGGTCGACCTGGAGTTCCACGAGGGCGTCGGGCAGGTGCACGTTTACCCGTTGCTGCCCACCGCGGTGGGCCGTGCGGCCAGGGTGGCCATCGTGGAGCGGCTCCGGCCGGGCGTAACTGAGCCGCTCGGCGCCTGAGCCTCAGCTACCGGTCGCTGAGCCCCGGAATGACGATCACGAGCTTGCAGCGCGGGCAGCGGTGACAGGACTCGAGCCCCTCGGCCGTGTCAACGCCGTCCTCGGTCATCTCCGTGGCGCAGGCCGGGCAGGGCGGACCGGGCTCGTCGAGTTCGATCTCCTCGAGATCCTCCTGGTCGAATCCGTCCTCGTCCATCGCTCCAGTCTGCCGGTTTCGCCTAGCCGGTGACGACCCCGACCAGCACAAGTGTGCGCAGACTGGGTTGCTGGGGCCAGGTGCCGGCGAGCACCTCGTGGGTGGCCGAGTCGGGCGCCTGGTTCGCCAGCACGTCGTCGTCGTCGAGCACGCGGGCCACGACGATCCGCAGCGGACCGGCCGCCACGACGGCGGCGCCCGGCGCCTCGCTGATGCTGATCTCGCCGCGCCCGGGCAGAGCCACGGGAGGTCCGCCTGGCGCTCCACTGCCGGCGACCACGGCCGTCGGTTCGCGGAGGACCATCTCGCCGTCGATCTCGATCTGCAGTTCGGCCTGGCGGCCGCCGGTCAACGCGGCCGTGGCGACGGCGGCAAGGTAGACCGGGTCGCCCGCGCCGTCGTAGACCCATCGCTTGCCCAGCACCGAGTGCTCGGTGGTTCCAATGAGGGCGGCCTCGGCGTCTGCGAGAGGCGCGTTCCGGTAGGTCACGGGAACCTGCAGCACCGGGCCGGTGCCGGCGCTCACGAGGATCGTCTCGATGCCCACCTGGCCGTCCGGGTCATCGAAACGGTACGCGGCGATGTTCTCCAGCGGCGCATCCGCCTCACCGGAGAACCACGGCTGACTGGGTACCCAGCCGCTGAGCAGTTCGATCTTGGTGGGCGTCAGGTCTGCTTTGTGGAGGAGGGCCATGCCCTCGATCCTACGGCGGCGAACCCGTCAGCCCACATCCCGCAGCGCGGTCAGCACCGCGACGATACCGGTGCCGAACTGGTCGTCCATGAACCGCTGGATCGAGCCGTCGTCGTAGATCACGGATACCCAGAGGTACCCGTTCGCAGTCCAGTCCGACAGGATCGGCGCCTCCGACCAGTCGGTGAATTGGGAGGGGCTGTAGTCCGCGGAATGCAGTTCCTCCTGCAGGCGCAGCAGGGTGGCCTCGTCACTCGCGCCCGCGTTCTGCGGGTCCTCACGGGGGTCGTCAACCCGGAGCGGGTCATAGAGCGAGAGCGGGATGGGAGGCTGGGTCACCGTGAAGACTGCGGCATTCCAGGTGCCGGTGATGGCATAGCTGCCCCAGGTGACCCCGGATGCGCTCTCGGACTGTTCCACCGTCGCCCAGTCCCAGCCGACGATCGGCGGACCTCCGCACAGGGGCGGGTACGACTCGGCGACCGAGCCCAGGCAGAGCTGGGGGTCTTCGCCGTCTTTGTGCAGCACCAGGCCCTGGGCGAGCACCTCGCCCGCCGCGGCCGGCCGGGGGAACCCGCCCGGCCCGGCACCGGCGCCGGGGGCCGCACCGCCGCCGCATCCGCCCAGGGCGAGCAGCCCGGCACCGACGATTGCCAGCACGAGGACCCCGAGACTTCTCATGACCGCAGTGTGACAGGCGGGCCGACCGAGCGCCAGTATTCGCCCCGTGTGCCGCGTCGTGGCGGCACCGGGCAGAACTGAGGATCGCATACTGTCGAGGAATGACTTTTAACGACGACGCCAAATACTCCGGCCGCGGGGTCCGCAAATCGGGCCGCCGCACCGGCCTCGCCGTCGGCGGCGGAGGCCTGGGCCTCGTCGCCATCGTGCTGCTCTCGCAGCTGCTCGGGGTGGACCTCACCGGCCTGGTGGGCGGCGGCACGAGCGGCGCCGGCAGCCAGAGCGAGGGCACCGCCCTGACCAACTGCGAGACCGGCTCCGACGCCAATGCCGACGTGGAATGCCGGGCGGGACTCACCTACGACTCGCTCGACGCGTACTGGGCCGAGCAAGCGCCGGCCATGGGCATCGGGTACGCCTCCCCCACCATCAACCTGTTCGAGCAGGCCGTCGACACCGGCTGTGGCTCGGCGACCAGTGCGGTGGGGCCGTTCTACTGCCCGAGTGACCAGCAGATCTACCTCGACACCGCCTTCTACGACGAGCTGCGCAGCCAGTTCGGTGCCACGGCCGGCCCGCTCTCCCAGCTCTACGTCGTTGGTCACGAGTGGGGCCACCACATCCAGAACCTCGCGGGCACGTTCGCCAGCGCAGACACCTCCCAGACCGGTCCCACCTCGGATGCCGTGCGCCTCGAGGTGCAGGCCGACTGCTTCGCCGGCGCCTGGCTGGGCTCGGCGACCGAAACCACGGATGCCGACGGCGTCCCACTGCTCGACCCGATCACGGACGTCCAGATGGCGGATGCGCTGAACGCCGCATCCGCCATCGGTGACGACCGCATTCAGGAGAAGGCCCAGGGTCAGGTCAACCCGGAGACCTGGACACACGGGTCGAGCGAACAGCGTCAGAAGTGGTTCCAGACGGGCTACACCGGCGGGGCTGATGCCTGCGACACCTTCGCGGTGGCCGACACCGAGCTCTGAACCGAGCTCGCGTGGGGGTGGTCGGGCCTACTTGGGCTCGGTGAGGTCGACGACGCGCCCCTTTGCATCCGCCTTGACGATCTCGATGCCCTTGAGGGCGTCCGCCTTGGTCTGGTAGCTCTCCGAGGTCATCAGGACCTGGCCGTTGTGGGCCTTGAGCTTGAAGACATAGCCCCCGGATCGGTCTGCAGTCAATTCATACTTGCCGGACATGACACGCTCTCTTCGTCGAGATGGAACTCCGCCGGCTACGAGGCCGGTGGCGCAACCTTACCGCGCCGCGCCGGGTCGCCGCCGCGCAGGCCGAGGGCCGGCAGCAGCACGCCGTCGATGAGCGAGATGAGAAAGTCCCGGTCAACGGGCTTGCGTTCGATGAGCGTGCGGTAGGTGGCCATGGCGGGGGTGACGATGCACAGGGCGTCGATGTCGCAGCCGGGGTCGACCTCTCCGCGGTCGATGGCGCGCTGGATGAGGAACCGGTTGGCCGCGGCCCGCGGCTTCAAGAGGGCATCGTTGGCCGCGTCCGCGAGATCGGGTGTCGCCGAGATCATCGACATAACGCCGGCCATGATCTGCATCTTCTTGACAGCATCTTCAATGGTGCGGGGCTTGATCATCGCCACCAGGTCGCCGCGCAGCGTGCCGGTGTCCGGCAGCCGGGACTGGTCAAGGTCGGCCTGCTTCATGCACGCGACAGCGTCGATCACGAGTTCGTTCTTGGACGGCCAGCGGCGGTAGAGCGTGGCCTTGCCGGCCTTCGCTCGGGTGGCGACCATGTCGATGGTCATGCCGTCGAAACCGGTCTCGGCGAGAACCTCGAGCGCCGCGGCGAGGATCTCCGGGTCGCGGGTGTGGTCGCGCTTGCGGCCCAGCTTGGTTTCGATCACAGTGGTTTCCAGCACCGTGGTTTCGAGCACAGTGGTTTCGACCACAGCACCATCCAGCGCACCGGCTTCGACCTGCGTCATTGCGGCGATCTCCATTTCTGTAGGTCTTGGGTTCCGGACCCTGCCGGATCCTGAAATTATGCGCCACCAGCCTGTGCGTCGGCAGGCGCCGGACTTTCCCTGTACAACTCCACATGTTACCGGGCGTAAATTCAGGAACTGTTAAGATCCGGAACTCCACAGTATCGTATAGAGTCGCGTTTATGTCTAAAACGATCCCCGCTTCGTCTCCCGCGACGAGCACATCAGTGCCCCATTCCCGTCGGTGGTGGACCCTGAGCGTGGTGGCCCTCGCTCAGCTCATGGTCGTGCTCGACTCGACGGTCGTGAACATCGCCCTCCCCTCCGCCCAGGCCGACCTCGGCTTCTCCAATGGCGACCGCCAGTGGATCGTCACCGCATACTCTCTCGCCTTCGCCAGCCTGCTGCTGCTCGGCGGCAGACTCTCCGACCTGATCGGCCGCAAGCGCACCTTCATCATCGGTCTCATCGGCTTCGCCATCGCCTCTGCGCTCGGCGGCGCGGCCGACAGCTTCGGCTGGCTCGTGGCCGCCCGCGCCCTGCAGGGTGCCTTCGGCGCCCTGCTGGCCCCCACCGCCCTGGCGGTGCTCACCACCACCTTCACCATTCCCAAGGAGCGCGCTCGCGCCTTCGGTGTCTTCGGTGCGATCGCCGGCGCGGGCGGCGCCGTGGGCCTGCTGCTCGGCGGCTTCCTCACCGAGTACTTCGACTGGCGTTGGAACCTCTACATCAACGTCGTCATCGCCGTCGTGGCCGTCATCGGCGCCGCGATCTTCGTCGACACCCTCCAGCGCACCGGTCCCCGGCCCAAGCTCGACATCCCCGGCACCCTCCTGGTCTCCGCGGCCCTCTTCGGCCTGGTCTACGGGTTCTCCAACGCCGAGACCGATGGCTGGGACTCGCCCTTGACCTGGGGAATGCTCGGCGGCGCCGTGGTGCTGCTCGTGGCGTTCGTGCTCTGGCAGCGGAAGGCCGCGCATCCGCTGCTGCCACTCTCGATCGTGCTCGACCGCAACCGCGGCGCCGCATACCTCTCGGTGATGGTCGCCGGCGCGGGCATGTTCGGGATCTTCCTGTTCGTCACGTACTACCTGCAGACCTCGCTGGGCTTCACCCCGATGCAGACCGGCTTCTCGTTCCTGCCGATGATCGCGATGCTGGTGCTTGCCGCGCAGCTGTCGACGAACATCTTCGTGCCCCGGTTCGGCCCGAAGATCATGGTGCCGTTCGGCATGGCACTGGGCATGATCGGCATGATCCTGCTTACCAACCTGGACCTCGACAGCACCTACGCGGCCAATGTGCTGCCGCCGCTGCTGATCCTGGGCTTCGCGATGGGCTCGATCATGCCCGCCTCGATGCAGACCGCCACGCTGGGGGTCGACCGCCAATTCGCCGGCGTCGCGTCGGCCATGGTGAACACCAGCCAGCAGGTCGGTGGCTCCATCGGCACGGCCCTGCTGAACACCCTGGCGGCGACCGCGGCGGCCGACTACGTGGCCGCGCACCTACCGGCCACGGCCGAGGTGGCCGCTCAGGCCGCCGTCACCAGCTACGCCACCGCGTACTGGTGGGGCGCCGGGTTCTTCGCCGTCGGCGGCATCATCGCGGCGCTGCTCTTCCGCCGGATGGGCCACGGCCTGTCCCTGGCCAACGCGCACCTGAGCGAGGACGCCGAACCCGTCGTCGCCCACTAGCCCGGTTGGCCGGGCAGCTCCTCGGTCCCGAGGGGCTCCACGAGGGGGACGGATGCCGGTTCGATCACGGCATCCGTCTTCTCCGAGCGAACGAAACCGATGCCAATGAGGATCAGCAGCCCCCCGAGGAGCTGCGGCACGGTGAGCTGCTCGCCCAGCAGCAGCCAGGCGTAGAAGGTGGCGGCCACCACCTCGAGCAGGCCCACAAACGACGCCAGCCGGGAGCCGAGCATCTCGCTGGCGGCGATGCTGGTGGAGTAGGCGACGGCCGTGGCCACCACGCCGATGATCAGGAGCGGCAGCCACCACGGCACCTCGGCGCCGAACATCGGCACGTCGGCAGTGGACGTGCGGAACGGGACGAGCCCGGACAGCCCGACGAGGCCCAGCAGCAGGCCGCCGAGCAGCAGGCCGAATCCGGCTAGCGCCACAGCCGGCAGCCCGTCGCTGGGATGCGCCGCCACAAGATAGTAGATAGCGCACCCCACCATCGCCCCCAGGGCCAGCAGCAGGCCGAGCACGTCGAAGCTGGCCGATCCGCCCGGCGACACCACGAGCACCAGGCCGGCCAGGGCCACAACGGAGCCGATCAGCACGACGGCCTTGGGGCTGCGCCGACTGCGCGCCCACGCCCAGCCCACCAGTAGCAACGGCGCCATGTACTCGATGAGCACAGCCGTACCCACGGGGATGCGTTCGATTGCCCCGAAGTAGAGCAGCTGTGTGGCCGCGACGCCGATCAGTGCCATCGCCAGCACCCGCCAGCGGGCGCGCCAGAGCAGTGCCCACTTGCCATGCAACGACAGCACCGCAAGCGGCGACAGCACGATTCCGCCGATCAGCACCCGCGCGGTGACCGCCGCAGCCGGGCTCCAGCCGCTCTCGAGCAGCGGCTTGGCCAGGGCGCCGGACAGGCCGAAGGTGGCCGCGGCGACGACTGCGATGACCAGGCCGAGCGAGGTGGACGAGCGGTTCATGGGGCTCCTGTACGCCGGGCGGGTCAGCGGTCTTGCCGGGGCGCTAATCATGAAGATAGTGTGATCATAAGTAAGGAGTCAATTTGCATTTTGCCCCTGACGCCGAGGCGAGTCTGGCCTTCACCGTCGACCTCGCCAACACCGTAGCCGGAGCCACCAAAAGCGGGCTCGACGAGCTCATCTCCCCCGCCCAGGTCGTGCAGTTATTCGACGCTCACCGGTTCTCCGGACGCCTGGACCGCACCGAGGCCGAGCTGACCGAGGTGCGCGCCACCCGGGAACGTCTGCGGCGCATCTGGACGCTCGATCGCGACCACGCGGCCCTCGAGGTGAACGGCCTGTTGCAGAGCGCTCAGGCGCTCCCCCGGCTGATGCGGCACGACGGCATGGACTGGCACCTGCACGCCACCGACCCGGCCGCCCCGCTGGCCGAACGGATTCTGGTGGAGGTGGCCCTGGCTCTCGTCGACGTGATCCGCAGCGACGAGAGCGGGCGGCTCCGCGCCTGTGCGGCGGAGCACTGCGACGGGCTGTTGGTGGACCTGTCCCGCAACGGGTCTAAGCGGTTCTGCAGCGTGCGTTGCGGCAACCGGATGAACATGGTCGCGTTCCGGAAACGGGCCGCCGGCGAGGCTACTGCGGATGCCGCAGGAACAGTTGCCGGAGCGCCCGGATGATCAGCACGAAGCCGACCAGGCCGATGGTGGCGCCGAGGAAGGCGTAGAGCCGCACCCCGGAGACCAGGTCGGGACCGGCGTCGGACACCACGAGCACCACGCCCAGGCTCACCGCGGCGATCGCGATGAGTGCGCCGATGGTCTCGATGACCACGGAGCCGAGCCACCAGCGGTCGTCCGGTTCGGAGAAGGCGCGAATGCGTACGCTGAAGGTGCCCTTCTCCAGCGCCGCACTGATGGTCTCCAACCGGCGCGGCAGCCGACGGGCGGTGGTGCGCAGCACGGCCACCTGAGCCTGGGCCGAGCCAAGCACCGACTGCGGGGTGAACAGCCGACGCAGGAAGTGCGGCACCCGTTCGAACGCGGTGCTCACCATGTCGAAGTTGGGGTCGAGGATCGCCAGGCAGCGCTCGAGCGTGGTGAGCGAGCGCAGCGCCAGGCCGAGGGTGGACGGGATCGCCAGGTGGTGTTCCCGCACGATGTCGAGCATGGCGGTGAAGACCGATCCCTCGCCCTCAGCGCTGTGCCGGGCGAGGGTGAGCATGCGGCCCAGGTCGCGTTGCAGACCCTTGATGTCGGCGTCGGCCGGCGCCTCGACCACGAGGAGCAGCGCATCCGTCGTGGCGACGTCATCGTCATGGGCCGCGGCCAGCAGCAGGGTGACCAGGCCCTCCCGCATGCTGCGCTCGAGCACCCCGACGTTGCCGAAGTCGATCATGCCCATCCGGCCGTCGCCGAGCAGCATCAGGTTGCCCGGGTGCAGGTCGCCGTGGAAGATGCCCGTGACGATCAGTTGCTCGAGCACGGCGTCGAGCAGCGCCGCGGCGAGCGCGGCCCGCTCCTCCGGCCACATCTGGTCGAGCTGCTCCCCCGCCGCGTTCAGCGGCACCCCATCCATGAGGTCCATGGTGAGCAGGCGCCGGGTGCTGGCTTCCGAGTAGACCCGCGGCACGACGAGTACCTCGGCGGCGGCGGACGAGGCGACGACACTGCCGATCTGCTGCGTGCTGGCGAATTCGATGCGGTAGTCCAGCTCGTTCCGGAGCGACCTCGCGAACCCCTCCGCGAGCGACACCGCCCCGAAATCCCGGCCCCAGCTGGTCTGGTTCTCCACCCGCTGAGCGAGCCGCACGATGATGTCGATGTCGGCGGCCACCTGGGCGGCGGCCGCTGGGCGCTGCACCTTGAGCACCACCGCCGTGCCGTCGAGCAGGGTACCGGCGTGCACCTGCGCCACGGATGCCGCCGCGAGGGGCTCCTCGTTCACGGTGGCGAACACGGTCTCCAGCGGGGCCTTCAGCTCCGCCTCGATCACGGCGCGTACGGCAGGCCACGGCAGTGTCGTGGCCCCCGACTGCAATGACGCGAGCGCCACCGTGTAGCTGTGCGGCAGCAGGTCCCGACGGGTGGACAGCAGCTGGCCCAGCTTGACGAAGGTGACGCCGGCATCGTTGATGGCGGCAACCAAGGCTTCCGGCGCCCGGCCACCCACCCGTTGCTGACGCAGAGCGGCGCCGGGGCGCTCCTGCACGATCCAGCCGATACCGTGCCGGGAGAGCAGGGTGAGGATCTGCAGATAGCGCTTGGTGCGCCGACGCCGGTGCAGTGCGGCCCGGAACGCATCCACCGGGTTGGCGGCGGTGGTGGGCCACAGAGCCTCCGTCGCCACCAACAGCGCCATGCCGAATGCGAATACCCAACCGAAGGCCAGCGCGACGAACAGCACCAACACGATCGCGGGCACCTTGAGGTCGCCGTTCTCGGTGATCAGCCGCGCCTGGGTGGCGGTGAAGTAGGCGAACGGCCAGCAGCCGATGAACACCAGCGCCGCCACGAGCGTGGTGCGCAGCCAACCCACCGTGGTGCCCAGCAATGACCGGGTGGCGAAACCGATGGCGGCCGCGTAGCCGAGGGCGATCAGGCCCAGGACGATCCACACCCATAACGATCCCAACACCGCACGCCCCGCATTCTCTCGCTGTGGCCTCAGGGTAGCGCGCGGAGGTTGACTAGTCTCGACCTGACACTGTGAGCTGCCACAGAGCGATCCCCTCGCTCAACCGAGCGCGCGGTGTCTCTCCTCCGGGGAATCATGGACGACACCGCCCGGTCCATGCCAGACTGGAACGGTCCCATCCTCCAGAGTCAGGCTCAACCAGTGAAGCTCTTCGCCGTTTACGCGCTCACGCGCTGACACCCGTCGATCGGCCGTGCCGCGGCATCCGGGGTCAGTGCTTTCACTGACGACGGGGAGCCCCATGGCTGCGACACACACTTCACCTGCACACGCTTCGACCATTGTTCTGACGGATGTGGGCCTCAGCTGGCCTGATGGCTCCGCCGCTCTCACGGGCCTCACCGCCGCTTTCGGCCGGGGCCGCACCGGCCTGGTCGGCGCCAACGGCTCCGGCAAGTCCACCCTGCTGCGGCTGATCTCCGGCGAGCTGAGCCCCAGCACGGGCAGCGTCGTGCTGTCCGGCGACGTCGGCTACCTACCGCAGACGCTCACCCTGGGCGTGACCGCCACGGCGGCCGACCTGCTCGGGGTGCGCGCCAAGCTCGACGCGCTGCGGGCGATCGAGGCCGGCGATGTCGAGGAGCGGCACTTCGACGTGCTCGGCGACGACTGGGACCTGGTGAGCCAGGCCGGCGAGGCGCTGCGCTCGGCGGGGCTGGCCGAGGCCGACCTGGACCGACCCGTGGGCGCGATGTCCGGCGGCGAAGCCATCCTGGTGGCCGTCGCGGGCCTTCTCCTGAGGAAGTCGCCCATCACCGTGCTCGACGAGCCCACCAACAACCTCGACCGGGCGGCCCGCGCCCGGCTGGCGACCCTGGTGCGCTCCTGGCCGGGCGCGCTCGTCGTGGTCAGCCACGACACCACGCTGCTCGAGCTCATGGACGACACCGCTGAGCTGTACGCGGGCGGCCTCACGGTCTTCGGCGGACCCTACAGCGCCTTCCTCGAGCACCGCGACCGCGAACAAGCCGCGGCGGTGCAGGCACAGCGCACCGCCGACCAGGCCGTGAAGAAGGAGAAGGCCCAGCGCATCGAGGCCGAGACCAAGCTCGCCCGCCGCAGCCGCTTCGCGCGCAGCGAGTACGAGAACAAGAGCGTGCCCAAGATCGTGATGGGGCTGCGCAAGTCCGCCGCGCAGGTGTCGGCGGGCAAGCTGCACCGCGAGGCCGACGGCAAGGTGGCGGATGCGCGCCGGGCGGCGGCCGACGCATCCGACCGGGTGCGCTCAGACGAGAGCATTCGCGTGGACCTGCCCGACCCGCAGGTGCCCAGCGGTAAGCGGCTGGCCGAGCTCGCCGGCAGCAATCGCACGTTTCTGCTGCACGGCCCGGCCCGGGTGGCCCTGACCGGGCCCAACGGAGTGGGTAAGACGAGCCTGCTCGAGACTCTCGTGCATCCGCAGACGGCCCGGCAGGGCCTGGCCACCGCGACCGCGCACACCGAGCGCATCGGGTACCTCAGCCAGCGGCTCGACGGGCTCGACGGGGAGCTCACCGCCCTGGAGAATCTGGGCGCCGCGGCCCCGCAGGCCTCCCCCGGTGAGCTGCGCGGCCGGCTCGCCCGATTCCTGCTGCGCGGGGATGCAGTGGGGCGGCCGGTGCGCAGCCTGTCCGGCGGTGAGCGGTTCCGGGTGGGTCTGGCCCGGCTGCTGCTGGCCGACCCGCCGGCGCAGCTGATCGTGCTCGACGAGCCCACCAACAACCTCGACCGGCAGAGCGTCGACCAGCTGGTCGGGGCGCTGGGCTCCTACCGCGGCGGATTGCTGGTGGTCAGCCACGACGATGTCTTTCTCGCCCGACTGGGCATCACCGACTGGCTCGCCCTCGACGCCGACGGGCGGCTCAGCGAGGAGCGAGCGTCAGGGCAGGGGCAGGGAGACGTTGGGCCGTGACGGGAGGGGCCGTGAGTTCGGGCAGCACCGGGATCACAGTCCGATGGTGTCGCGCAGCGCTCGAGTCGACCAACCGGTCGGAGCCCAGCTGGCGGCCGGCCGGGCGGACAGCGCTGTGAAGGCCGCGGCGGCGCGCGGGTTGTCGGCCGGCAGTTCACTGCGGAACCGTCGGCTGGCCACGCCCGCTTCGTAGGTTGCGAACTCGACGTCGAAGCCGGCGCCCAGCTGCACGGCCAGACGCAAGGCGAGGGCGACGCCGTTGCTCGTGAAGGCGCTCGCGTGGGCTGGGCTCTGCCAGTTGAAGTCGGCATCGAGGGCGTCGTAGTACCCGAGCTCCCAGCGGATCAGGTCTGTGATCAGATCGGGATGCAACCGGGTATGCACGTACGCCACCGGATGCGGAAACCAGAGCACCGTACCCGCATAGTCGGGAACGAGCCGCACCACCGCGCCGTGTGCCGCCCCGAGCCCCCGCTGCGTCATGGTCGCGCTCTCTCCGTCGTGTCTGATTGGACCTCGCGCTCGAAGCCCCCCACTCCATAGAGTTTCAGGTACACCTCGTGTTTGCAATTCCCGTGGCGCTGTGTGCCGGCCCAGGCCACTGCTAGATTGCAGCCGGGGGGTCACGATGACGGGTGCGACGCGGCGGCGAGTGTGGGGCATTGCCCTGGTCCTGGTGGCTGTGAGCGGGTGTACGACCGGTCAGGGGCTCGCCCCTTCTCCGAGCCCGAGCACCGCCAGTCCGGCTCCCCAGCCCATCACCGAGCTGTACGACCTGGCTGCCGGCACCGTGCTGGGCACGGGCACCTTCGACGCCAGCACCACGGTTTCCGTGTCGGGAAGCGTCGAGATCAGCACGGATTCCGGCCGGCTGACCCTGAGCGTGCTCAACCTCGACCTCGGCCCCACCGAGAACACCGTGACCCTCGAGCTCAACGCCCTCACCCACGACGCGTCGACCGCCCGTTTCCGAACCGCGCACAGCTACGTCGCCGACGCCCCGGTGCTCACGGCAGACCGGCAGAGCTTCGACATCGCCTCCGGCAACGGGTACGGCGACCAGTTGATCACGAACGATCCCAGCTGGATGCGCACGGCCGTGCTCTGGGAACAGGTCGGCGGCATCACCTTCGGGCGGGTGCTGGCCACGGCCGAACTCGCCTGGACGATGCCGGATCTGCACCCCGACCTGGCGGTCAGGGATACGGGCGAGGTGCCCACCGCTCGAGGGACCGTGATCTACGACAGCGCGGGGAACCCGTCGGGGTATGTGGTGGCGCCGCTCGACGCTCTGGAGACCATCGCCGACCGGTTCAGCATCACCATGGCCGATCTGCTCTGGCTGAATCCGATGCGGGGCTGGGACGAGGCCATGGCCGACGAAACCCTCAACCTGAGCCGGTACGAACGCGGCCGGTGAGCGGTTGCGGCGCTTTGGTCCGTCACGTCAGGCGTGAACGCTATTGACCGCTGGTGCTCACGACGGCCGCGTTGGCGCAGGACGAGGTCTGCGCTGCGGTGACCCGGCTATCGTCCTCCGGCACCGAGCCCGACACTGCCGTGTAGCCGTTCATGGCGGATAGCCCGTTCTCGGAGACCGTGATCCCGGTGGCCATCAGGGCGTAGGTGTCCCCGTGCTTTTCGGCGACCTGCAGGCCGTTCAGCTCGAGCCCGCCCTCTACCTCGAGGCAGCCGACACCGGTGCCGTTGCCGCGCAGGTTCTGCATGTCGAAGGAGTACGGCCGGCCGTCCACGCCGATCGGGGTGACGTATTCGCAGTCCACGAAAGCGTGCAGGCTGGCGCTGCGCCCGTCGTCGAGAACAGTGACCACCACACCGTTGTGCAGGGCCGCCGTCCACCCGCTGTGCGCGCCAGGCCCGGCCAGATCGTCGGTGAGCGTGTGAGTGGCCCCGGATGCCGTGGTGATGCCGTAGATGAAGGGAGAGCTGGCTTCGGAGTACCACTCGGTGTCGTTCTCGCCGTCGCCGTCGACATCCGCGATCTCGGCGCTGACGACGCCGGCCGGCATCTCGGCCGGAGTGGCCGGGCAGCCGGTGGCCTCTACGGCCGGCTCACCGGCATCGTCGGTCGCGGTCGCCTCAGTGGTGTCGTCTGTCTCGGACGACGTCACCAGAGAGCTTTGGGCCACCCCGGCCGCCCCGCACCCCGTGAGGACGAACAGCAGCACACCGAGTACGACGAAAGACCGGCCTACGCGGTGGGTTTTCGAATGAACGGTTGACATCAGATCGATGCTACCGACGTTGTCTGGGCGCCCTCCGTGATTCGGGCGTGCTTTCGGAGGGTATTGCCAGTGTGGGGCTCGCCCATCCAGAGCGCCTGTCCGGCGGCCTCTACTCCGGCGGTGTTGGCGTCAGCGGCGCCGGCTCCAGCGTCGACTGCGGTCGGTGCCGGGACAGCCCGACGACGCCGTACGCGGCGACGGCGCCGGCGAGCACGAACGCCACCAGCGCGTAGGGCGGCGCGGCGGAGGCCTCGCCCAGCACCACGATGCCGATGCCGACCGCCACGAGCGGGTCTACCACGGTCAGGCCGGCGATGACCAGATTGGGTGGTCCGGAGGAGTAGGCGATCTGCACGAAGATACCGCCGACGACGGCCGCGGTCAGAACGCCGCCCACGCACAGCAGGGTGAGCAGCGAGATCTGGCCGGACACGAGCTGGGTGATGGTGAGCTTGGCGAGGGTGGCGACGAAGGCGTAGAGAACTCCGGCGCCGACCACCCAGGCCACGGCGGTGAGCCGGGCGCGCAGGAACACGAACACCAGACCGAAGCCCACCAGCACGGCGGCCAGGAGGATCAGGATGATGGTCACCTGCGGCGGTCGGATGGGCCGGTCGGCGGCGTACACCGCGGCAATGGTCACAAACACGACGATCCCGCCCACCGAGAGCGCTACCGAGCGCAACACCGTGCCGTCGAGCCGGGTGTGCGCGAGCCGGGAGTCGACGACGGTGGAGAGCACGAGGGCGGCCACCCCGAGAGGCTGCACCACGAGCAGCGGCGCCAGGCCCAGGCTGGTGAGCTGCAGGAGGATCGCGCAGCCCAGCAGCAGGGTGCCGAGCAGCCAGGATGGCCGCCGCAGCAGAGCGAGGAGTTGGCCGGCGCTCATCCGCTGACGGTCGGACGCGCGCATCCGGGCGGCCTTGCCCACGCCACGGTGTTGCAGCTGAGCCCCGAGGGCCAGGAAGATCGTGCCCAGCAGCGCCACGGCGATTCCGAGATTCTTGCGTGCGGCCGGGTCGAGGAACCCCACGATCACGTCGGTGACTTCGGAGGTAGAGAACGGGACGGGCACATGCAGACTTTACCCCTGCCGGCGTGTCCGGGGCCGGTGCTAGCGTGCCAGCATGAAGCAGAGAGAGCTCTTCCTCCAGGCGGATGCCGCGTTGCGCTCCGTCATCGACCGGATTACTCCCGAGCAACTCAGCCTGCCGGCACCGGCCGCGTGGTCCTCCACGCCCGACCCGACCCTCCGCGATGTGCTTGCCGCGCACGCCCGTGACGAGGCCTGGGTGCCCGATGTGCTGCTCGGTCGCACCATCGACGACGCCGCCGGCACCTACGACGGTGACCTGCTCAGCGCCGACCCGATCGCCGCGTACGACCGGCTCAACGACGTGGCCACCCGGGCCGTGAGCGAGGACCTCGACCCGGAGAAGATCGTGCACCTCAGCTACGGCGACTTCCCGGTGCGGGAGTACCTCGAGCACGTGAGCATCTACCGGGCCTTCCAAGCCTGGTCGATCGCCCGGCAACTCGGCTGGGACTATTCCCTGCCCGCCCCGCTGGTGGACACCCTCTGGGAAGTGATCGGCCCGCAGGTCGAGGGGTTCCGGGCCATGGGCGTGTTCCCACCCGAAGTGGAGGTCCCCTCCGACGCCGACCGGGAGACCCAGCTGCTTGGGCGGGTGGGCTACTGGGTGCCCATGCCCTAGCCGCGGGCTCGGCGCAACTGGTCGGCGACGGTGATGGCCACGATGAGGACACAAATGGCCGCGATGACGACCACGACGACGGTGACCCCGACCGTTCCGGCAAGCAGCGGAACGAGCAGCACGGCCGCCGCCGCGGGCAGGATCACGGCCGGCCGCACCTGCGACCGCGTATCCAGCACGGCGTGAGTGGCCCAGAGCAGCAGAAGAAAGAAACCCACCGGCAGCGCCACGGCCACGGCGAGGGTCGTCGCCGACGCCTCGACGTGATGGCCGGCATCGGCCACGGCCACTTCGAGTCCCGCGCCGACGGCCGCCAACGACACGAACACCCCGTAGTGCCCGTAGCCCCACAGATAGGAGCGACCGCGGTTGGCCGCGAGCCCCTCCCCGGCCGGTTCGAGGAAGTAGAGCCACCAGAGCGCGAACACCGTGATGAACGACGCCACGGATACGAGCACCAGGTCGCCGCTGAACCCGCGCGCTTCGAGCGCATCCTGCACGCCGTAAATAGCGGCGAGCACACCCTCGCCGAGCAGGATGATGGTGAACAGCCCGTACCGTTCGGCTATGTGGTGCGGGTGCCAGAAGGTGCTGCCGGGGCGCTCGGCCCACGGCGGTACGGCGAGCTCAAGCGCCACGAGTACCACGAATGACGCCAGGCCGAACTGCTCGGGCAGCGCCAGCCGGACCAACCAGCCGAGCTGCACGAGGCTCACCCCGGCCGCGTACCGCCACGCCGTCGTGCGCCCGTCCGGATGCTCGGCGCCGGCCCGTAGCCACTGCACCACGAGACCCAACCGCATGATGAGGTAGCCCACCGTGATGGCCCGGAAATCCTGGTCGACGAACGCTGCCGGCACCCCGGCTGCCAGCACCAGCACCCCACCCATCTGCACCAGGGTGAGCAGTCGGTAGGGCACGTCGTCGGTGTCGTACGCCGAGGCGAACCAGGTGAAGTTCATCCACGCCCACCAGATGGCGAAGAACACCATCAGGAACGGGGCGATCTCGTCGACCCCGTGGCCGCTCTCGAGGCCGTGCGCGAGTTGCACCACCAGCTGCGCCACGGCCACCACGAACGTGAGGTCGAAGAGCAGCTCGAGGGGCTCGACACCCGGTGCGGCTCTGCGGTGTCGCGCGCGGTCATCCGCCGGTGGAATCTGATGCCCCGCACGTCTGTCATGCGCTCAGCCTAGAGACGACGCCGGCTTGAATGCCAGCGGCTGCAGCGCCCACGCGCGAGGCGTTAGGAGCGCACCAGCCGGGCGATGGCGTCGCCGGCCTCCTTGAGCTTGAGTTGGGCCTCCTCGCCGCCCGTCGCGACGGCGTCGACGACGCAGTGGCTGAGGTGGTCGTTCAGCAGGCCGAGGGCCACGGATTGCAGGGCGCTGGTCATGGCCGAGACCTGGGTGAGGATGTCGATGCAGTACTTGTCGTCGGTGACCATGCCCTGCAGGCCCCGCGCCTGGCCCTCGATGCGGCGCAGGCGCTTGAGGTAATCGTCCTTGTTGGAGATGTAGCCGTGCGGACCGTCGTGGGAATGGTCGGCGTGGGGATCGATGGCGTCGGGAACGGCGGCGTCGGTCGTCATGGTGTGCTCCTGGTGTCGGCTGGCCCTATACCCCCTCACGGTATCATGAATGTGCGCTAGAGTACCCGGAGGGGGTATCCAAGCCCCGTCTCAGTTTCGGCAGCATCCGGTTCAACACAAGAAGGTTCGTCTCATGGCTCAGCTCGACAGCACTTCCGACACCGTCACCGATTACCTCGTGAGCGGCATGACCTGTTCGCACTGCGTGGCCAGCGTGATCGAGGAGGTGTCCCTGGTCGCCGGTGTGAGCGCGGTGACCGTGGACCTCGTGGCCGGCGCCATGAGCACCGTGCATGTCACGAGCGCCGCATCCCCCGACCTGGCCGAGATCAGGGCCGCCGTGGATGAGGCCGGCTACGACCTGCAGGACCCGGCCCACGCGGGCGCCGCCGCGTGAGCGACCCCGTCGACCTCCTCGTCGGCGGCATGACCTGCGCGTCCTGCGCCGCCCGGATCGAGAAGAAGCTCAACCGACTGCCCGGGGTCGAGGCCACCGTGAACTACGCCACCGACAAGGCCACCGTGCGGCTCCCCGAGGGCACCAGCATCGACGACGCCATCGCCACCATCGTCGCCACCGGGTACACGGCCACCCTGCCCGCGCCGCCCCCGGTCGAGCCCCCGGCCGACGCCCCGGCCATCCCGGATGCCGAGACCGCGGCACTCCGCCAGCGCCTGTTGATCTCCACGGCACTGGCGATCCCGGTGACCCTGCTGTCGATGATTCCGGCCCTGCAGTTCACCAACTGGCAGTGGCTGGCCCTCATGCTCGCCGCCCCGGTGGCCGTCTGGGGTGCCTGGCCGTTCCACCGGGCCGCCTGGCTGAACGCCCGCCACGGCGCGGCGACCATGGACACCCTGATCAGCGTCGGAGTGCTGGCCGCTTTCGGCTGGTCGCTCTACGCCCTGTTCCTCGGCGACGCCGGGGTGCCGGGCATGACCATGCAGCTCAGCTTCAGCATGACCGGCGGCACGGAGATCTACCTCGAGGTCGCGGCCGCCGTCACAGTTTTCATTCTCGCCGGGCGCTACGCCGAGGCCCGTGCCAAGACCAGTTCGGGCGCGGCGCTGCTGGCGCTGCTCAACCTGGGGGCGAAGGACGTGGCTGTGCTGCGCGACTCCGTCGAGCGGCGCATCCCCATCGCCGAGCTGTCGGTGGGTGACATCTTCGTGGTTCGCCCCGGTGAGAAACTCGCCACCGACGGTGTTGTGGTCGACGGCATCTCGGCCATCGACACGAGCCTGCTCACCGGCGAGGCCGTGCCCGTGGAGGTGGGCCCGGGCGACGCCGTCGTCGGCGCCACCGTCAACTCGGGCGGCCGGCTCACGGTGCGCGCCACCCGGGTGGGCGCCGATACCGAACTGGCGCGCATCGGCCGCCTGGTGGAGCAGGCCCAGTCGGGCAAGGCCCCCGTGCAGCGCCTCGCCGACCGGGTGTCGGCGGTGTTCGTCCCCATTGTGTTCGTCATCGCGCTGGGTACCCTGGCCACCTGGTTGGCGCTCGGCGCAGGCGCTGAGCAGGCGTTCACCGCCGCCGTGGCGACGCTGATCATCGCCTGCCCCTGCGCGCTCGGGCTGGCCACCCCCACAGCACTGCTGGTGGGTACCGGTCGCGGAGCACAGTTGGGCGTGCTCATCCGCGGACCGCAGATCCTCGAGTCCACCCGCCGGGTC